>JAKPNJ010000031.1 GCA_029548445.1 Bacillota bacterium
GCATGCGGCTGGGCCGGATCGACCACGAGACCACGGCCAATGTCGGGGTCATTTCGGGGGGCCTGGCGGGGAATATCGTGCCCGAGCGCTGTTCCGTGACGGCCGAGTGCCGCTCCCACTCCCCGGAGAAACTGGAGGCACAGTGCCGCCACATGGTCGAGGCCTTCCGGGCGGCGGCCGCGGAAGCGGGGGCCGAAGCGGAGATCGAGGTGGAGGTCTCC
Source organism: Bacillota bacterium (assembly GCA_029548445.1). Taxonomy (GTDB): domain Bacteria; phylum Bacillota; class Clostridia; order Saccharofermentanales; family UBA5734; genus JAKPNJ01. Next base: position 222 of record JAKPNJ010000031.1, read on the forward strand.
TTCGAGCCCTATGCCATTCCGGAGGACGCGCCGGTGGTCCGCCGGTTCCAGGCGGCCTGCGGGACCCTGGGATTCCCGGTCTCCCTGAACGCCACCGGCGGCGGCAGCGACAACAACATCCTGGTCCGCCACGGAATTGCCGGCATCGTGCCGGCCTGCGGCATGACGGACGTGCATTCGACCGCCGAAACCCTGGCGGTCCGGGACTTTGCGGACACCGCCCGCCTGGCGGAACGCCTGATGATTTTGCCCTAAGGGAGGTGCAAGCGCCATGGACGATATCCGTTTTTCCGGACTGGCCGTCGCCGAGTATGGCGACGCGGTCCACGCCTTCGTTGTCGACGGGGTGGAGGTCACCGTCTATGAAAAGACCCTGGACCTGGGCGCCGGCCGGAAGGCCGCCGTGTTCACCGTCCAGCCCGGGCGGCCGATCCGCTTCCGCATGGACCTCCTGGTCCCCGAGGACGCCCGGAACGCCTGCCTGACCCTGAACGGGGACCGCCTGCTGGACTGGTTCGCCGGTGCGCCGGAACGGCCGGATATCGGCAGGGATGCCTGCAGCGAGGCGGCCTGCGGGGCGCCCTGCGAAGCGCCCTGTGAGGACGGCGGCGAAGCGGCCTGCGGGTCCTGCAGCCCTGGCGGGTCCTGCTGCGGCTGCGGCGGGGGAAGCCCTTCCGGGGACGACGACGGCACCGCCATCGTCTCGACCCTGCGTCCTGGCCGCTTCCAGTCCATCAGTTTCCGCTGGGAGCCGGGGGACCGGCTGCGGCTGGAATGGATCGGGGCCTCCGGGACCTGAGTCTCCCGTCGCCGGTCCCGTAACCCTTGCGCCTGCGAAATCGCGGGTCCTGGGGCACGATGGAGTGGCATCGCGCCGGCCCGTTCCGTTCCCTTGCGTCGGCGCCCGATGAATGGGATGCCGGCTTGCTTCGCTGCCAGCAACGGCATCCGGAAGAAGGGATGTCGTATGCAGAACCGGACTGTCCGAATCACCGGCATGAGCTGCGCCGCCTGCTCCGCGGGGGTCACCCGGGCCGTGGCGAAGCTGCCCGGCGTCGAAAAGGCCGATGTGAACCTGCTGACCGAGTCCATGCAGGTCGCGTTCGACGAGACCCGCATCGACCTGTCCGCCATCCGCCAGGCCGTGGAGGATGCCGGCTACGGCATGGAGCTGCCTGCGGAACCTGTGCCGAGAGCCGGGGAGCCGGCGGCAGCGGCCAGCCCGGCAGCCGATCCTTCCGCCGTGGCGGGAGGCGGCCTGTCGGCCCGGGACCGGGACCGGATCCGGGACCTCGCCGACCGGAGACGGGCGGTCCTGGTGTCCACCCTGTTCGCCCTGCCCCTCCTGTACCTGACCCTGCCCCACATGGTGCCGGGGCTGGTCCTGCCGATGCCGGCCATCCTGAAGGAGCATGAAAACCCCGTTTTCGCCGCGCTGGTCCAGTTCCTGCTGGCCCTGCCCATCCTCCTCGAGGGCCGCCGCTTCTTCGTGACCGGCTGGAAGACCGCCCGACACGGCGCCCCCACCATGGACACCCTGGTGGCCCTGGGGACCGGCGCCGCCTTCCTCTATAGCCTGGCGGAACTCCTGTTCCGGGCGGCGGATCCGGGGCGGATGGCCGGCACCCTGTATTTCGAGTCGGCCGCCGTGGTCCTGACCCTGGTCCAGGTGGGCAAGTGGCTGGAAGCCCGGAGCAAGTACCGGACCTCCGACGCCATCCGGGCGCTCCAGACCCTGGCGCCCCCATCGGCCCGGGTCGTGGACGGGGACGGGGAGACGACCGTGCCCCTGGACCGGGTGCGACCGGGGGACCGGGTGCGGATCCGGCCCGGGGAGCGGATCCCTGTTGACGGCCGGGTGGTGGAGGGCCTATCGGCGGTGGATGAATCCATGCTGACGGGAGAAAGCCTCCCGCTGGAGAAGAAGCCCGGCGATCCCATCACGGGCGGCACCCTCAACGGCGAGGGACAGCTGCTGGTGGAAGTTCTCCGGACCGGGGCCGAGACGACCCTGGCCCGGATCATCCGGCTCGTGGAGGACGCCCAGGCAGCCAAGGCCCCCCTGGCCCTCCTGGCCGACCGGGTGTCGGCGGTCTTCGTTCCGGTGGTCCTGGCCATCGCGGTCCTGGCGGCGGCGGCCTGGGCCCTGGCGGGCCGGCCCCTGGACTTCGTCCTGTCCGTCTTTACGGCGATCCTGGTCATCGCCTGCCCCTGCGCCCTGGGACTGGCCACCCCCACCGCCATCCTGGTGGGAACCGGCCGGGGCGCCACCCACGGCATCCTGGTCAAGAGCGGCGAAGCCCTGGAGCGGGCCCGGTCGGTGACCGACGTGGTGTTCGACAAAACCGGGACCCTGACGGCGGGGCGCCCGGAAGTGACGGCCGTTTCCGTGGCGGAAGGCGTCGATCCGGAGGCCCTTTTCCGCCGGTTGGCGTCGGTGGAGCATCTGTCGGAGCATCCCCTGGCCCGGGCCGTCGTCCGGGAGGCGGCACGACGAGGGGTGCCGACCGTCGCCGCGGAGGCCTTCCGGGCCATTCCCGGCCGGGGTGCCGAGGCTGTCGTGGAGGGACAGGCCGTCTGGGTCGGCAGCCCGGCCCTGATGGAGGAGCGGGGGCTGGACCCCGCGCTGTGGGAGCCCCTGCTGGTTCATGTGCCGCCCGGAGACACCCAACTGTGGGCGGCGGTGGACGGCCGTCCGGCGGCCGTCGTGACCGTCCGGGACCCTCTCCGGCCCGAGGGGGTCCGGGCCCTGGAGCAACTGGCCCGGGACGGCGTGACCGTGTACATGCTGACCGGCGACCGGCTCCCGGTGGCCCTGCGGGTGGCGGGGGAACTCGGCATCCCGGCGGACCGGGTCCTGGCGGAGACAAAGCCGGAGCAGAAGGCCTCCCGGGTGGGGGCCCTGCGACAGGCCGGCCGGGTGGTGGCCATGGTAGGGGACGGCATCAACGATGCGCCGGCCCTGGCCGCCGCCGACATGGGCATCGCCATGGGCGAGGGGACGGACATCGCCTTCGAGTCGGCGGACATCGTCCTCATGCGCAGCGACCTCCGGGCCGTGGGCAGCGCCCTGCGGCTGGGACGGGCCACGGTCCGGAACATCCGGCAGAACCTTTTCTGGGCGTTCCTGTACAATACGGCGGGCATTCCCCTGGCCGCGGGCCTGGCCTATGCCTTCGGCGGCCCCCTGCTGTCGCCGGTCTTCGCCGGGGCGGCCATGGCCCTGAGCTCGGTCTCGGTGGTGATGAACGCCCTCCGCCTGTCCCGCCTGCCGCTGGATCCGGACCGACCGTAATCCCGGCATGGTATAATCATCCGGTGTGCGGATGCATCGCGTCCCCGGGGACCACCGCCCCGGGAATCCCGCAGCCGCCGGAGGGAGAACCCCATGTCCTATCTGCGACCCCGGCGCCGCAGGAGCCGCCTGGCCGGAACCGCCCGGCTCCTGAGCCTCGCCGCCCTGCTGCTGATCCTGCTGACCGCCGGCGTGGCGGCTTTCCGCTTCCTGCCGGACCTCCTGCCGGATCCCGATCCCACGCTCCCCCCCGGGCAAACTCCCACCCTCCGGCCGGAGGACCCGACCCCCACCCCGGAGCCCACGCCCGAGCCGACTCCCACGCCCGGTCCCCGTCCCGGGCAGAATCCCCTGCTGTTTCCCCGGATGGCCGACCTCCTGCTGCCCATGGGAATCCCCGATCCGGAGGCCCTGCCCTCCGCCTGGGGGCATTCATACGACATCATCGGCCCCACGGGCTTCGTGGACACCTTCCTGCGGAAGGATCCCTTCTCGTTCGGGGATCCCCTGGACTATACGGACATCCCCGGCGTGCTGACCTTCCGGGGCAATCCGTTCCGGAACCTGGCAGCCTATGGGTACACAAGCATCCTGGAAAACACCCTGGTCCAGCGCTGGGAACGGCCTGTAGGCAGCCTCGCCTCGTCCAGCTGGAGTTTTTCCTGGAGCGGCACCGGCTGGACCGGCCAGCCGGTCATGATCCAATGGCCCGCCGAAACCCGGGCCCGGATGAACCTGGATCCCGCCAAGAAAGAGAAGGACGGCCTGGTGGAGGTGATCTACCCCACCATGGACGGGAAGATTTACTTCTTCGACCTGGAGGACGGCGTGGAAACCCGGCCGCCCATCCGCCTGGGCGTGACGGTCAAGGGTACCGCCGCCATCGATCCCCGGGGGTATCCGCTGCTCTATGTGGGCCAGGGGGACTTCCCGCCCAAGGGAAGCAGCGAGCGGAAGATCGGGTTTCGGATTTTCAGCCTCCTGGACCAGTCCCTGCTCCATTTCCAGAACGGCATCGACAGCAGCGCCCATCGGCAGGAGTGGGGAGCTTTCGACTCGTCGCCCCTGGTGGACGCCGCCACGGACACCCTTCTGTGGTGCGGGGAAAACGGCCTGGTCTATACCATGAAGCTCAATACCGAGTACGACCCGGCGGCGGGGACCCTGTCCATCGACCCGGAAACGGTCCGGTACCGGTACAAAATGACCGGCCTCACGGGGCAGGGCATCGAGAGTTCCCCGTCGGTCTACGGCGGGTATGCCTTCTTCAGCGACAACTCCGGGTTCATGAACTGCGTGGACCTGGACCGGATGGAGCCCGTGTGGGCCCGGCGGCTGTTCGATGATTCCGATGTGACGCCGGTGCTGGATGTCGTGGACGGGGCCGTGTCCCTGTACACCGGGACCGAGGTGGACTGGCAGAAGGACACCATCGGCACCTACAAGGGCGATGCCGTGGTCTACCGGCTGGACGCCCTGACCGGGGAGATCCTGTGGCAGAACGCCTACCCCTGCTATACCAAGAACGCCGCCAATTCCGGCGACGACGTAAACGGCGGGGTCCTGGGCACGCCGGTGGTCGGGAAGCACGCCATCTCCGACCTGGTGGTCTTCAGCTTCTGCATGACAAACAACGTCTACAGCGGCACCCGGCTGGTGGCCTTCCGGAAGTCGGACGGCGGGATCGCCTGGGAGTACGGCATGGACCATTACTCCTGGAGCTCCCCGGTGGACCTTTACGACGAGACCGGGAAGGCCTACCTGGTCATGGCCGACTCCATCGGCCAGCTCCACCTGGTGGACGGCCGGACCGGGGAACGCCTGGCGTTGCTCCAGCTGCTGAAAAACAAGGGAAAGGACAACGAGGCCCAGGCGGGCAACATCGAGTCCTCGGCGGCGGTGTTCGGAAACCGGCTGGTGATCGGCACCCGGGGCGGCGTCATCTGCGGCGTCGAGATCGGCTAGGCGGCAAGATCCGCCAGGCGTCGTGATCGGCCAGGCGGCAAGATCCGGGCTGTGACCCAAGCCAGGCCGCAGTCAGTCCCTTTTTTCCGGGGCCGGCGCGTTGGGGCAGGCCAGGGGTTCCTTCCGGCGCGGTGCAGTGGGGGCCAGGTAGCGAACCGCGTTCCGCAGGATCTGTCGCACATGGGGATGGTGGTATATCGGGTAGGTCTCATGGCCGGGCTGGAAATAGAACACGCGGCCCCGGCCCCGGCGGAACACGCAGCCCGACCGGAACACCTCGCCGCCTGCGAACCAGCCCAGGAAGACGGTTTCGTCCGGTTCCGGGATGTCGAAGGGCTCGCCGTACATCTCCTCCATGGGAATCTCGAACTGCTCGGGAATTCCCTGGGCGATGGGGTGGGCGGGGAGAATGGTCCACAGCCGCTCCCGGTCATCGTCCCGCCATGTGAGGGTGCAGCTCGTCCCCATGAGGCGGACGAAGGGCTTGGCCATGTGGCCGGAATGGAGCACCAGGAAGCCCATGCCCCGGAGGACGGCGTCGTCCACCCGGGCCGCGGTCTCGTCCGGAACCCGGCCGTGGGCCATGTGGCCCCACCAGAGCAGGACATCGGTGTCGTCCAGGACCTCCGGGGGCAGGCCGCAGTCGGGATCCTCCAGGGTGGCGGTCCGGATCCGGACGTCCTCCAGGCTTCCCAGGGCCTCCGCCAGGACGGCGTGGATGCCGTCCGGATAGTGGGCGGCCACGGCGGGGCTGGTCTTCTCGTGGAGCCCTTCGTTCCAGATCGTTATGGACAACGCCATGAAAATCGCCTCCCGTACCGGTTTGCTTCATTATCCGGTACGGAAGGCGAAAGTTCAATTGGACAAGGGCGCCGGCCGGCTGCCGGGTCCGCAGCCGACCGGTTCCGTCCTGTGGAAAGGCGCTAGTTGGCGGCAGCCCCGGCGAAGGGGTCCACGAAGACCCGGGCGGCCATCTCCGCATCGAGGGTTAGCAGCAGGCCGCCATTGTCACCGATGAGCTTCAGTTTCTGGACAATCTGGTCCGCGTTGGCTTCCTCCTCCACCTGCTCGTTGACATACCACTGGACGGCCATGTACATGGAATGGTCGTTCTCCTTCATGGCCAGGGTGGCGAGACCGTTGATCAGGTCCGTCACGTGGGCCTCATGGCGCGCCACATGCTCGAAGACCGCCAGGGGGCTGTCCCACTCGGTTTCGGGCTTGTCGATGGGGTGGAACTCCGGCGCGGCACCCCGGTCGAGGATGAATTCGTACAGGTGCATGCCGTGGGCGGTTTCCTCCTGGTACTGGACATGGAGCCAGTTGGCGAAGCCCTTCAGGCCCTGCCGGTCGGCCCAGGCGGACATGGCGAGATACAGGTAGGCGGAGTACAACTCGGCGTTGACCTGGCGGCTGAGGGCTTCCACGAGATTCTGGCGGATCATGGGACGATTCCTCCTTCGATGGATGACGGGACCTGTTGCGGATGTCGCCTTCGCCCCGCCGGGATTCCGGTACGATGGATCGGTACGCTTGGTCCCATCATGCCGGATTCCGGCAGCCGGCGGGGTGACGACGGTTACGGAGTCCCATGGCCGAAATCGCGCATTCCCGGGCCCTTTCCACCGGCCGATGTCCCGATCGACCCATACCCCCCCGGAACCTGTCCCATTCGGCCTACTATCCGAAAGAGGGCCCTGCTATCATGGAGATTGTAAAGGGGTCAGACCCCTGCGTTCTTGTGCAGACTGCCTACAGTGAGAAGGAGGGATCCGCCTTGAAACGAATCGCCAGTCTCCTCTGCATCCTGGCATTGATCATGCTGGGCTTTTCTGCCATGACCAGCGCGGAAGTGCCGGCTTACTTCCGGGCCACCGGCGCGGTCGTGTATGCCGACCATCCGGAGTGGGGCAACTTCGTCCGGGTCAACTTCGACGGCCGGGTCCTGCCGGAAGGCCGGACGGGTCTCCTGGTCAACGTCCAGGCCCTGACGGAAGGCTCCGATTACGTGGAGGCTGTCGTCAACGGCGTGCTGGACGGCATCCTGGTCGACGGCAAGTCCATCCGGCAGTGGAACACCGACGCCGGCAGCGCATATGCCGCCATGGTGCATTTCGACGGGGACGAGAATGACATCCGGATCTACATGGATTCGGGCCTGGTGGCCTTCCTGGACGGGAACCCCCATGTCGTGGAGTTGAACTCCCAATTCATCTCCTACACCGGCTCCAAGGTCCGGCCGGCCAAGTTCGTCTATGATCCCGGGACCACCCTCTGGTCCGAGCCGGCGGTCCATGTGACCAGCGCCATTTCCTATCCTGACCATCCGGAATGGGGCAACTTCTTCCGGGTCAATTTTGACGCCCGGGTGCTGCCGGAAGGCCGGACCGGCCTGCTGGTCAACGTCCAGGCCCTGGCCGAGGGGAGCTCCGACTTCAACGCAGCCGTCGTGGATGGCGTGTTGGACGGCATCCTGGTGGACGGCAAGACCATCCGGCAGTGGAACACCGACGCCGGCGGCATGTATGGCGCCATGGTGCATTTCGACGGGGACGAAAACGACATCCGGATTTACATGGATGCGGGCCTGGTGGCGTTCCTGGACGGAAATCCCCACACCGTCGAGATCAATTCCCTCTTCAAGACGTACCTGCTGGCTGCTGCGGAACCGGCGTCCTATACCTTCAACCCGGCCACGGGCCTCTGGGTGAACAACGCGATTCCGCCGGTCAATGTGACCGATGCCCAGTGCTTCCCGGACCATCCGGAATGGGGCAACTTCGCGGTGGTCCGGTTCGACGCCCCTGTGGGAGTCGAGGGGAGCACCGGCCTGCTGACCAATGTCCAGGCCCTGGCTGAGGCGGATCCGAATTATGATGCCGAAGTCGTGCATGGTGTTCTGCACGATATCAAGGTGGACGGAAAGACCATTTCGGAATGGAACACCCAGGCCGGCAGCGCCTATGGCGCCATGGTCCATTTCAACAACGACGAGGCCGACATCCGGATTTACATGGACGCGGCCCTGGTGGCCTTCCTCGACGGCGGAACCCACTCCATCGAGATCTCCGGCGAGTTCAAGACTTTCCGCGGCGCCTATGCGAACCCCATTCTCCTGAACTATGACCCTACCCTGAATGTCTGGACCCAGGAAGTGGTCGTGCCGCCCACACCCACCCCGGCGCCGCCCGCCACCTTCTTCTCCTCTTCCGCCCTGGCCCGGAACTCCACGGAGGAATTCGGGAACGTGTATTTCTACCTCGACAACCTGATTACCGCCTTCCAGCGGATCAACATCCAGGCCGGGGGCAGCGGCGTGAGCCAGGAGCTGCAGGATGCGGTCAACGACCTGATCAAGGTGGACGGCAAAACCGTCCGGGAATGGAATACCGAGAATGAATCCCAGTACGCAGTCATGGTCGCCTATGAAGCGGCCGGCGGCGGAGACGAAATTTTCGGCAGCCTCTCCATCTGGGTTGACCTATCCACTACCTGCCAGTTCGTCCCTGAGCAGCCCCACGTGGTCGACTTCATGCCCGGCCTGTTCGGCCTGAACGGCGCCGTCATCAACCCGGCCCGCTTCACTTGGGATCCGGTGGAGATCGAGTGGGTCCAGAGCGAATACACCGAGGAGGAACCCACGGAGGTGCCGACGGAGGCACCCACCGGGGAGCCCACCACCGCGCCCACCAACGGGGAAAGCCCCTCCACGGGCGATCCTGCCGCCCTCCTGTCCCTGGGCGCTGCCGCGGCTGCCGTGGCGACCCTCCTGGCCTCCCGCCGTCGGCGCTGACCCGGCCGACCTGCATTCCTGATTCGAGTCCGGATAATGGGCCCGTCGGCAAGATCCGGCGGGCCTTCTTCCTTCCCATGACCCGATCGACCCAATGCCTTTCTCGGGATGGCCCGATCGTCCTACTTGACCGGGCCGACCCCTGCTACAATACCAAATGGAGGGATGTCGGCGCAAAGGCCGCTGTGCATCCTGCACATTGGAGACCGGGCCGGAGGGGTGGATCCTTCGGGAGACTCCGCTACGCCCCCCCGATGTCCGGCCAGGGACGATAGGTCGATCCGGTCACGAGTTCCCGCAGGCACGGGAACCGCAGGCAAGGAGGCGCATTCCAGGATGATCGAGCGCAACGAACGCCGCTGGCACTGGGTCTTCACAGGCCGGGAATTCCGGTTTGCCGACGAGCACTTTCCATTCGCCATCATCCGCTACGTCCATGACTCCACCGAGAACCTGCCCATGCACCGACACGGCTTCATCGAGCTGGTGTTCGTCCTGGACGGATCGGCCAACCACCGGATCCGGATCCCGGGGGAAGGCGAGTACATCGGCCGCATCAGCAAGGGCGACATCTTCATCATCAACCCCGACGAGGAGCACACCTTCCTGTTCGAGGAAGGGGAGCGGCTGGAGATCCTGAATGTCAACTTCCAGTCGAGCTTCCTGGACGGCACCTTCGTCCTGGGCAACGACGAGGTCCGGGTCATGGACTTTGTCTACCAGCAGCCGAACCTCCCCCTGTCGGTCCGGTTCGGCAATATCCTCAAGCTGGACGAAGAGGAACAAGGGGCCATTACGGGGCAGATCGCGGGACTGGCCAGGGAACTGCAGGAGAAGCGGGTGGGCTACCGGGTCATGATCGGCCTGGTCATGGCCCAGGTCTTCGCCCTCCTCAGCCGCAAGTACGTGGAAGCCCAGGAGTCGGGGAAACTGCTGGCGGGATCCAAGGCCCGGGCCATGTCCGACATCTTCCGGGTCATGGGATTCATCGAGCATCATTTCGTGGAGGAAATCGGCAAGGCCGAACTGGCCCGGATCGGCATGTGCAGCGTACGGCAGCTGTCCCGGAAGTTCAAGGAGTGCACCGGCGAGACGGTGCTGGAGTATATCCATCGCCTCCGGATCGACAAGGCCCGGCGGCTGCTGGCCGAGACGGACATGCGGATCACCGACGTCTGCTCCCTGGTCGGATTCAACGACATCAGCTTCTTCAACAAAACTTTCCGGAAGCAGATGGACATGACGCCCAGGGAGTACCGCGACCGGAACCACAAGCGGACCCGGGAGACGGCCGGCTGACCCCGGCCCGAAAAAAGGAGGACCCCCCATGCACCAGATTCAATGGAAACGTAGCGGACCGGCCCTGCTGGCCCTGGTGGCCCTGGTCGTGTCGATGCTGGCGGCCGTCGGCTGCGGGCAGGATTCGACAACGGCAACACCGTCGCCGGCCCCCACCGGGGAAGTGTACGGCGGCGTCGACATCTCGACCCTGACGAACAAGGACCTCGTCATGGTGTCCCACTTCGATCCGGGGGTCGAGCGGGACGTCAACGCCTTCGGTGCCACGGTGAAATGGTGGCGGGAGAAGGTGGGGGGGACGTTCACGCTGAAAACCGTGGCAGCGGACATCTACCCGACCAAGGTCATGGCCATGATCGGCGCCGGCGCCCCGCCGGACATCGTCATGGTGGACCAGCGGGGCTGGATGCCGCGGATGGCGGTGCTGAACGTCCTGCAGCCCGTGGATGACCTGGTCGACAAGGCGGACCTGCTGGAACGGGAAGCCCGCCTGTATGATTACTATGTCTGGAAGGGCAAGCATTATGCCATCTTCGTCGCCGGTGCCTGGGGCAATTCCCTCTGGTACAACAAGACCCTCTTCGAGGCCAACGGCCTGAAGACGCCCCGGGAATACTGGGATGAAGGGAACTGGACCTGGGATACCTTCCTGGAGGTGGCAAAGGAGCTGACCCAGGACACGGACAAGGACGGCAAGACCGACCAGTGGGGGTATGCCCACTGGGGCGTCGAGCTGTTCCCCTGGTCCAACAACGCCTCCATGACCCAGGTCAATGAAGACGGAACCGTGGATGTCATCTGGAACGAGGAACCCTTCGTCCAGGCTGCCCAGTTCGAGCAGGACCTGATCAACACCTACAAGGTGTGGGCGCCCGACCTGGGGTTCCATGTCCAGGGCTTCAAGGCCGGCAAGGTGGGCATGTCCGCCGGGGCCAACGATTTCGTCAAGGCCTTCTGTGCCGGCATGAAGGACGAGGTGGACAACGCGCCCTTCCCGCTGGGGCCGAACAATTCCATGGACGACCTGAGCTATATCGGGTACAGCCTGTTCCTGGGCATCGGGAACGGATCGAAGAACGTGGACGGCGTCCGGGCCTTTTTCGGCCGGCTGCGTCCCTACGAGCTGGAATTCGACGAGAAGGACGTGGTGGATCCCGAGTCCAACTACGCCGTCCTGACGGAACAACAGATCGAGACCTGCGAGTTCGTGGATTCCAAGGTCGTCCTGAAGTACGAAAGCGGCTTCGGCGACTGGGAGAACAAGCGCTGGGGCTTCTGGGGCGACATTCTCTTCCAGGGAGTCCCGGTGGCCACGGCCCTGGCCATGCATCAGTCGACCCTGGAAGGCGAGATCAAGGCGACGCTGGAATCGAAGTTCGTCGAGATCAAGCCCTTCACACCGGTCCCTGCGGAGACCTTCGAGTCCGGGGACCCGACGAAGGTCCTGCTGACCCAGGACTCGCTGCCGGAAGGGTCGGCCGCTGTGGGCATGTCCCTGGTGACGGAGGGGGCCCTCAACGGCACCACCTCCCTGCAGTTCCAGTATCCGGATACGGAGGACTGGCAGATCCTGGCCCGGACCGACGAGACGAAGATCGAGCTGCCCTCCTACCACCGGTACATCATCAAATTCAAGTATCGACTGGAAGGACCGGACACCGCCAACATCTATTTCACCATCCGGCCCAAGGCCACCCTGGAATCGGATGAAGTGTCCTTCGGCTTCCTGCGGGCCACCCTGGCCGCCGGCGAACCCGGCACCTTCGAGGGATATGTCGACGTACTGGATGTATCGGAAAACAACGTCCTGCTCCTGATCGGCGAGAACAAGGCCATGACCCTGACCCTGGACGATTTCGAGATCGTCGAGGGCTGATCCGGCGACCTGCCGGCCGGCGCGCGGCCTCCGTCGAGGGCGGACCGCGCGCCGATCCCCGGCCCCGGATCCTCCGGGGCCGAAGCAAGGAGATACGAATGCCCGGAAACCGCGCCCGCCTGACGACCCGGACGGCGCTCCTGCTGCTGGCAGGAGGGCTGGCCTTCGCCATGCTGCCGGCGCCGGCATTCCTGGCGGAAGGGGAGGCGCCGGCCGAACCGCCGGCAACCACCCGGATCCGGTATGCCGACTACCTGAAGTCCCAGGCCGGCCTTCCAATGCCGGAGCTGGACCTGGTTGTACCGGCTGCAGAACCGGCGGCCGTGGATGGGGCGTCGGTCACGACAATCGCGGATTACGAGGGCCGGGGCCCCGTCCTCTATTGGGACAACCAGGAAGGATCCGTCCGCTACGAGGTGCAGGTACCGGAGACCGGGCTGTATGCCATCTCCCTCTCCTATTACCCGGCGCCCGGGCGGGGCGGCACCCTGGAGTACGCCCTGTCGATCAACGGGACGGAGCCCTTCGAGGAGGCCGGCCGCCTGTCTTTCCAGCGGGTCTGGAAGGATGCCGGCCCGATCCTTCGGGACAACCGGGGCAATGATCTTCGGCCCTCCCAGGCGGACGATCCCCAATGGATCGAGGCACCCTGCCGCGACAAGGACGGCATCGAAAGTGCCCCCTTCCTTTTCCGGCTGGAAGCGGGGACCAATGCGATCGCACTCCGCTGCGTCCGGGAGATCGCCTATCTGGAGCACCTGCGGATCCACTCCCTCCCCCGCCGCCCGTCCTATGCGGCCTATCGGGATTCCCTGCCCGAGGCCGGCCCGGTCCCGTCCGGATTCGAGCTGCGGATCCAGGGCGAGGCCGCGGTCCGGAAATCCGACGCGAGCCTATACCCCATTACCGACCGGGTCAGCCCCCTGACCGAGCCCTACGATCCCGCGAAGATCCGCCTCAACACCATCGGCGGGTACCCCTGGCGGTTCCCCGGCCAGTGGATCGAGTGGGAATTCGAGGTACCGGCCGAGGGCGACTACGAAATCGGCCTGCGGTTCCGCCAGGACCAGCTCCGGGGACTTTACACCCACCGCCGCCTGCTGGTGGATGGGGCAGTCCTTTTCGAGGAGGCCGACGCCATCCGGTTCCCCTTCGATCCGGACTGGAAGGCCCAGCCCCTGGGCGGCGATGCACCCTGGCGGATCCGGCTGGAGGCGGGCCGCCATGTCCTGCGGCTGGAGACCGTGGTGGGGACCATGGGTGCCACCATCCGGGCCGTCGAATCCAGCATTTACGACCTCAATGTCCTGTACCGGAAAATCATCCGGATCACCGGCGTCACCCCCGACATCTACCGGGATTATGACCTGCCCGATGAAATTCCCGGCCTCCTGTCCGAGTTCCGCCGCATCGCCAAGGTATTGTCGGACGAACTGATCCGGCTCGAGCGGACCACAGGCCGTATTCCGTCCGAGGCGGCGCTCCTGCGGGAAATATCCCTGCAGTTGGAAAGCCTGGCCAAGTTTCCCGATACCATCCCCGAACGGCTGGAACGGTACAAATCCAACGTGGGATCCCTGTCCGCCTGGATGCTGCGCATGCGGGAGCAACCCCTGGAAATCGACTGGATCCGGGTGTCGGCACCCGGGATTCCCATGCCCCGGGCCAGGGAGAACCTGGGAGAACGGCTGGTCCACGGGATCCGGTCCTTCGTGGCGTCCTTTTTCGAGAACTATGACCTGATCGGCAACGAAGCCGTGGGCCAGCGGGTCCTGACCGTATGGGTGGGGTCCGGCCGGGACCAGGCCCAGGTGGTCAAGACCATGGTGGACGACCTGTTCACGCCGGACACCGGCATCGGCGTCAATGTGAGCCTGGTCCAGGGGACCCTGCTGGAAGCCACCATGGCGGGCAAGGGGCCGGACATCGCCCTGGGGGTGGCCCGCTACCTGCCGGTGGACATGGCCGTCCGGGGCGCCCTGCTGGCCCTGGACGGGTTCGATGGATTCGCGGAAGCGGCCGCCTCGTTCCAGGAGACGGCCTTCGTGCCCTATACATTCCGGGACCGGGTGTACGCCATGCCCGAGACCCAGGAATTCGGCATGCTCTTTACACGGATGGACATCCTGGAGGAACTGGGACTCGAGCCGCCGGACACCTGGGAGGACCTCTACCGGATGATCCCCATCCTGGCCCGGCGCAACATGGATGTGGGCATTCCCAGCCTTCTCCCCCAGGCGCCGGGAGATCCCTACATGCCCTTCCCCAGGACCTTCGGCACCCTGCTGATCCAGGCCGGCCTGGATTACTATAACGGGGACCTGTCGGCCACGTCCTTCGACCGGACCGAGGCCATCGACGCCTTCGTCCGCTACGTCCAGCTGTATCGGGACTATGGCCTGCCTGTTTACTATGACTTCGCCAACCGGTTCCGGACCGGCGAAATGCCCGTCGGGATCGCCTCCTACACGACGTTCAACTTTCTTGCGATCTTCGCCCCCGAGATCCGGAATCTCTGGGAGATGCGGCCCATCCCGGGCGTTCTCCGGCCGGACGGCACCGTGGACCGGGGCGAGGAGGGGTACGGCTCTGCCTGCGTCGCATTCGGAAAAGTGGCCGATCCCGAGGCGGCTTTCTCTTTCCTCCGCTGGTGGACCGGTGCCGAGGCCCAGGCCCGGTTCGGCCGGGAGATGGAGTCCCTCATGGGGCCGGCGGCCCGGCATCCCACCGCCAACCTGGCGGCCTTCGAGCAGATGCCCTGGTCGGCCGAGGAGGCCCGGCGTCTGACAGCCCAGCGGGCCCAGCTCCGGGAACAGCCAGAAATCCCCGGGTCCTACTTCGTGTCCCGGAACCTGACCAACGCCGTGGTGGAAACGGTGTTCGAGGGCCGCAACATCCTGGAGACCCTGGAGAAATACAACAAGTACATCAACGAGGAAATCCGCCGGAAACGGCTGGAATTCGGCATGGAATGAGGACGCGATGAAGACGGTCGGGACGAGGCGCCTGCCCCTGTGGACCCGGATGGTCCGGGCCCGGACCAGCTACCTGATGCTGGCCCCCTACATGCTGTTCTTCGGGCTGCTGGTGGTGGTCCCGATCCTCATGTCCCTGTATCTCAGCGCCACCTATTTCAACATGCTGGAGACCCCGCGGTTCACGGGCCTGACCAATTTCGCCCGCCTCCTCCTGGACGACGACGTCTTCGTCATCGCCATCCGGAACACCCTGGTCTTCGCGTTCCTGACCGGCCCCATGAGCTACGCCCTGGGCTTCCTCTTCGCCTGGATCATCAATGACCTGTCGCCCCGGATCCGGGCCTTCGTGACCCTGGTCTTCTATGCCCCCTCCATTTCGGGCCAGGTCTATGTCATCTGGCGCTTCATCTTCAGTCCCGAC
>JAKPNJ010000350.1 GCA_029548445.1 Bacillota bacterium
GGAAAGATCGGGGAGTTTGCCGGGGGAACGGGCTTTGATCCTGACCGCCACCGGCTCCCATCCCTTCTTGTCCCGCCGCACGACCCGCTTGAGCCCGTCGTCGCCGCCCTTCCTGAACTCGGACATCCAGCCGGGCCGGACCGCCTCGACGATCCGCAGGTCCCATTCGCGGGTGTCCACGTCGGCCGCCCCCGCCTTCTTGCCGGTGCGGAGGGCGCGGCGGACTTCCTTGTCCTGCTCGCGGAGGACCTTGGCCACCCCGGCCCGGATCAGCTTCTCGGACTCGGAGAGGGTGGGCGGGTTCGGGCCGCCGGAGGGGGTGTCGGCGGGAGGAGGTTGTGCTTTGAGGGTTTTTTGCCCTCTTATAAAAGAGGTGACCTTGGAATAAGTTTTCGGCATTGCCTCCCTTATCGTAAATCCATTGATCCTTGTGTCGTCCCCGAAATGAGAAGCGAAGCAAGCGGCAAACGCCTCCCTTCCTGAACTAAAGGCATAATCCCAACTACGGACAGGATCTTGTGTTGATGATCCCTCAGGGTTCTTTTGCTCCCTGAAGTCACTCTTTAATGTAGTATTTACAAGACTATCACTCCACGAAGTATTCTTTTCATTAAAAGAAAGATCTTTATACGCTTGTGTCTTTCCATGGGTTGAATCAACTGCATGACCAATTTCATGAATGATATCCATCTCAGTTGATTCCTTGGTATAAAGAATCGCACCTGTGTACTTATTGAAAGCAGCACCGCCTCTTGCTGTGACATCGCCCCGTGAAGTTAGAATGAGTTGAATACCTTTACTTTGCAAAGAGGACGAGATTTTTGAGCCGACCGTAACAATTGCGACTTTCGCGTTTTTTGTTTTAGGACTCCAAGAGCTTCCTCTACCCCCACCTCCGCTCGACCCGCCAGGGTTCCCCTCACCACCCTCGCCCCCTTGGTGTCCGAAGTTCCCAGAGCCCGGTCCGCCCTTCCTCCGGGCGAGGATGTCCGGCCGCCAGCGGAATCCCTTGATCCGCTCGGCCCATGTGCCCTTGAGTGTGGCGGCGATGCCCATGGTCAGCCCTTCGTCCTCCCAAACACGCCCCGGAGCCCGGCCCTGTCCCCTGCGTCCCCGGCCGCCCGCAGCCTGCCGGCCCCCGTCCGGTCGAACCGGCCCCGCTCGTTCCTGGTCGCCGGGCGGATGCGGATGGGCACGCCCTCCAGGGTCGGGTGCAGGTAGGCCCCCTCCACCTCCATGATCACCCCGTCGCCCGCCTGCTTGACGGACCTGTCGAAAGGAAACGCCCCGCCAGGAGAGCCGCCCGCTGATGGGGAGGGTGATTCGCTCTCGCTTGGTGTGTTTCCGGGAGCGCCTGGTCCGCCTTCGGCAGATGGCGCGCTTCCCAGCGGGGCGATTCCTGGGGGAGCCAGCGGCACGTCGCCCCACGGCACGGGGTCCTCGCCGTCGCGTTCCCTGATCTCGTTGACGGTGGTCTGGAAGGAAGCGAGCCGGAGCTGGTCCTCCTGCATCTGCCGGGCCTTGTCCTGGGGCACCGGGTCGTCGAACGCCACGAACAGCCGCCCGTCGTACATAGGGCAGAGTTTCTCGTTAATCTTCTCTTCGATCCTGGTACAGCGGGGCAGGGTGTTGAACTGCGCCATGAACAGGTCCGCCCCCTCCATGCCGGCCCTGGGAGCGCGGCTGATCTGGCTCGTGTCGATGAGCCCGATGGGGACCGGGAACGCGGCGCAGATCTTCTTCATGATCCAGTCCTCGCCGTCGTTGAACCGGAGCTCCTGCGGGTTCCATCCGAGCTTCTCCACCTCATACCGGAAGTCCGTGACCTTGACCTTGCCGGCGTTCTTCGGCCCCCTGAACAGCTGGTTCCACTCCCGCTCCAGCAGCTGCCGGTCGGCGGGGTCGAGCTCGCCCTCCAGGTACTTGACGACGAGGTCGGGGCGGCCCATGTTCCGCATGGTGGCGACGATGAACTGCTCCCGCGCCTCCTGGGCCTCCAGGGTGTACGCCGACGCCTGCACCGGCCCGAGGCCGTACCAGGGGTCGTTCGGGTTCGGGTACTTGAAATGGACGACCTGGTCCGGGGTCAGGGTCAGCTCCTCCATCCCGAACCGGCTCACCCCGTACTTGTACCCGCCGACGAAGTGCTTGACGTCCGGGATGATCTCGACCCATTGGCTCCGCAGGAGGAACAGGGCCGAGGGCGTGCCGAGCTTGTCCCGCTCAACGTACCAGTAGGCGTTGCCGGTCAGGTCGAGCATGATGGAGGTCAGCTCCCGCAGCTCGAACCCGTTCTCCTGGTCGTTGACCTTCTCGAACAGCTCCAGGATCGGATGCTCGTCCAGCTCCTCGTAGTCCTCGGCCCCGTACACGTGCTCGACGCTCTTGCCGACCCGCTTCTTGAGCCAAGCCGCCTTCCTCCTGTCGACCTTGCGGGCGCGGAAGTGCTTGACGGAGGGCTCGCCCGTTCCCCTGCTGGCGTAGGCGCGCAGGGGCGTGCTGGCGACCCGGTTGGCCCCGATCATGGCGCACGCGTACACCCAGCCCCAGTACTTCCGGACGAGGGCCTCGTGGGACACGTCCGGGGGCTTGCCCCACCGGCGCAGGAACTCCATCGACCCGCCGGGGAGGGAAGCAGTCACGATCCTCGGCGAGATGGCTTGCTTGAGACGGGCGATGATGTTCATGCTCAGAATCCCCTCACGTTCACCCGACTCCAGGCATCCGGGTCGTTCATCACCCTGTGAAAGTGTTCGGCGTCGGACAGGACCACCCGACGCGGTTCGTGGGAAGGCCCACCCTCGATCGTGGAAGATTCGGCAGGCCCCGCCGACACCGCGACCGTCCGGCGGGAAGCCAGCCGGGCCTTGAGCTCGTCGACGAGGGCGGGGTTCGGAGTCATGCCGATGTCCCTTCCTTGATCAGCCTCTCAAGCTCGGCCCGTTCCTCCGGGGACGAGGCCCTGGCGAGGATGTCCCCGAACTCCGCGAGTTCCCCGGCCGGTTCCGCCCCGCCCGTCTGCTCGCCCACCCTGGGAGCGGAGCCCACGTGCGGGGTAATGCGCTTGTGAAACAGCCGGTTGAACGCCCCCACCGTCGCGTCCACCCGGTCCTTGTACTTGCCGTTCGGGAACATCTCCATTTCCTCAATGAGGTCCTTGGCCCATGGGCGGTTGAGCAGGTACACGTTCCCCGCCTCCACCTGGGCGGCGAGGGGCTCGGCCCTGGACTCCTTGGAGCCCGTGACCCGGTCGGCCTTGACGACGAACCCCGGCAGGCTCCGGATGGTGCTCTCGGCGGACTCCTTCCCGCCCGACCCCGGCTCCTGCTCCACCCAGACCCTGACCTTCTTCCCATCGAGGGCGGCCGTGGCCCGGATGCGCTCCTCCCGTTCCAGGGCTCCCCATTGCCCGGCCGTCACGTCGGCGACGAGGTAGGTGCGGTCCTTGAGCTCCAGGACCAACGATCCCGCGCTGTAGCAACCCGCCCCGGCGGTGCCCGCCTTGTCCCAGTAGCGGACGGCCCTGGCGACGAGGTTGTGCGGGACTTCGTTGAGCATGTTCTTGAGGAGCCGCTGGACGCGGAACATCCCGCCCTCCCTCGGGGCGGGCCTCTGCTGGAGCTGACCGGCCGCGCCGTAGGAGCCGAGCTGCTGCTCCAACTCCTTGAGCTCCCCGTCCCCGTACTGCTCCGGCCACAGGGGCTGGCCGATCTCGGTCCTGGGGTCCTGGCGGGCCGTGGCGGTGGAGATGGCCTTCTTCCCCTCCCACCGGGCCGGCAGGCACAGGTGAACCCACCGGCCGGGCTGCGTCTCCAGCAGGTGCCCCACGAGGTCATCCTGGTGGACGCGCTGCATGATGATCGCGTAGTTGCCCCTGCGGGGGTCGTTGAGGCGGGTGCTCATCGAGTAGTCCCACCAGTCGAGGACCCGCTGGCGCTGGACGGCGCTCTCGCCCTCGATGATGTTGTGCGGGTCGTCCACGATGATGCTGTCCCCACCCTCGCCTGTCAACGCGCCCTCGACGGACGCGGCCAGCCGGACGCCGCCCATGTTGTTCTCCCAACGGACTTTGTTGTTGACGTCGCCCGTGAGCCGGAACCGGGGCTGGAACTGCCGGATGAGCTCTTTGTAGAACGGGCTCTGGACCAGGCGGCGGCACTTGACGCTGTCCCGCAAGGAGAGGCTTTGCGCGTAGGAGGCGGCCAGAAACCGATGCCCCGGATCACTCAGCCAATGCCACGCGGGCCAGAACACCGCG
>JAKPNJ010000077.1 GCA_029548445.1 Bacillota bacterium
GGCGATGGACCTGGACCGACTGGCCCGCCGCTTCGGCGGCCATCTCTGTTTCAACGGCGGCGTCGATGTCCAGGGGACCCTGATCACAGGAACCCCGGAGGACGTCCGGATGGAACTCCGCCGGATCGTGGACCGGTTCGGGCGGTTCCGGGGGGGCTACATTGCGGGCACTAGCCACAGCATCATGCCGGAGACGCCCCTGGACAACATCATCGCGCTCCTCGAGGCGCTGCAGGCATTCCGATAGGACCGAATTGTACAGCAGCCTGTACAACAGGCTCGATGGGACAGGACATGACCCATCCACACAGGAGGCCCCCATGGGACAGGCCATGACCCCCCGCGAACGGATTCTCGCCGCCATCGACCACAAGCCCGTCGATCGGCTGCCGCTGGACTACTGGGGGACGCCGGAGGCGACCCGGAAGCTGCAGGCGGCACTGGGCACCCCGACGGAAGACGCGCTGTGGGCCCGGCTGGGCATCGACAAGATCCGGTATGTCGGCCCGACCTTCCGGGGACCGGTCCGGCCGCCGGAGGGCGACATGACCTTCGATTACTGGGGCGTCGCCTACAGGCCGGTCGCGTATCATGGCGGGCAGGCCTCCTACCAGGAGATGTGCCGGCATCCCCTGGCCGATTTCGAGACCATCGACGACATCGAGGCGGGGTATCAGTGGCCCCGGGCCGACTGGTTCGATTTCTCGACCATCCCGGAGCAGGTCGGGAGGGCGGCAGGCCATGCCATCGAGGGGGGCTACATCGCGCCTTTCTATATGTACGCCAACATCCGGGGCCTGGAGCAGACCCTGGTGGACCTGGCGGCGGACCCGGACATCGCCCATCACATCATCGGGCGGATCTGCGAATTCCTGGCGGCCTACCATGAGCGGCTGTTCGAGGCCGCCGGGGGCCGCATCGACATCGCCCAGCTGACGGACGACTTCGGGGCGCAAAATGGCCTGCTCATCGGGGTGCCCATGTTCGAGACATTCTTCGAATCCCAGTACCGCCGCTTCGCGGCCATGATCCGCCACTATGGGGCGCGGGTCTTCCACCACGACGACGGCGCGATCATGGACATTCTCCCGAAGCTGGACGAGATTGGCATCGATGTGCTGAACCCGATCCAGTGGCACCTGCCGGGGATGGACCTGGAGCGGCTAAAATCCGGCTTCGGCGGCCGCATCTGCTTCCACGGCGGCATCGACAACCAGCACGTGCTGCCCTTCGGCACGACAGAGGAGGTCCGGGCGGAAGTCCGCCGCTGCGTGGAGGTCCTGGCCTCCGACCGAACGGGGTACATCCTGGCTCCCTGCCACAACGTCCAGGTCAACACGCCGGTGGAGAATGTCCTGGCCATGTACGACACCGCCCGGGCGTGTTCGTGGTAGGGGGATATCGGGAAGGATTCGGATAGGAAACGGACGATCATGCCACACACGTTGCGCAAGAGTCTCCCGTTCGCAATCCTCGCCCTGGTGGGGCTGGTGTTCCTTGTCTACTCGGGCGTTTCGGGCCTTCAGTACCGGAGTCGAACGGCCGGGTATGTCTCGATCGAGGGCGTCGTGGTGGACTATAGGGAGGTGGAAAGCCGGGATATCGAGAGCGGCACTCCCATTACCCTCTATTCGGAGATTGTCGAGTACCGTGTTGACGATCGCCCGTACCGAATTGTCTCCCCGGTCAGCCGTTCCCATCCCAGCGAAATCGGGGTGGTCCTGGAGGTCCGGTTCGACCCCGGTGATCCACAGGAGGCGTTCCTGCCGAAGTACACCTCGCAAATGATCCTGATTACGCTGGCTGTCGGGGCTGTCGCCT
>JAKPNJ010000118.1 GCA_029548445.1 Bacillota bacterium
AGGATCATGGCGCCATAGCTGTCGATGAGGCCCAGGTTCCGGATCAGCAGGTAGTATGGGATGAGGCCCCCGCCGAAGTACATGGTAAAGACGATGAGGACCATGACGATCTTCTTGCCGGGGAATTCCTTCGACAGGGCATAGGCGGAAGTGGCGGTCAGGAACATGTTGTACGAGACACCGAAGAGCACGACAATCAGGGTCGTGATGTACCCGTTCAGGATGTCGCTGGAGGAGAAGACGTACCGGTAGGACAGGAGGGTGGGCTTCTTAGGGTAGAGCATGAACGGCGTGGTCAGGTACTCCTTCTCGCTGACCAGGGAGACGAGGAGCGTGTTGTAAAAGGGGTACAGGATCATCAGCCCATAAAGGATCAGGGCCGAGTAGATCAGGACGTCCACGGCGTTTTTCCGGTTCATGGGGGACCTGCGGGCGAAGCCGGCCAAGGGAGCCCTCCTTCGTCTAGAAGATCCGCCCGCTGTCGAAGAAGCGGGCGAACCGGTTGGCAGCGAGCAGCAGGACGAAGTTGATGACGGACTTGAACATGCCCACCGCGGTGCTGAACCCGAAATCCGCAATGGACTGGAACGTGACCCGGTAGATGTAGGTGTCGATGATGTCACCCTTCTCGTAGACGGCAGGATTGTACAGGTTGAAGACCTGGTCGAAGCCCGCGTTCATGATGCCGCCGACACTGAGGATCAGGAGGATGACCACGGTGGTCTTGATGCCGGGCCAGGTGATGTAGCGCATCCGGTGGTACCGGTTCGCCCCGTCCACCACCGCGGCTTCGTATAGCGTCGGGTCGATGGAACTGATGGCGGCGAGGTAGATGATGGTGCCCCACCCCGCTTCCTTCCAGATGCTGGTTCCATAGAGGAGCGGACGGAACAGGGTTGGAATGCCGAGGAAGGCGACCCGCTCCAGGCCGGCCAGGGCCAGAAGGTTGTTGATGGCGCCGTTGTGGTTGAACAGGTTCAGGACGATGCCCGAGATGATGATCCAGGAGAAGAAATGGGGCAACGTGAAGATTGTCTGGAGGGTCTTCTTGAAGCGGCCTTCGCTCATCTCGTTGATCAGCAGCGCCAGCAGGATGGGGACCGGAAACGTAATCAGGATCGAGCCGAAGCTGATGGCAACGGTGTTTCGGAACGCACGCCAGAACAGGTCATCCCGAAGGATGTACTCGAACTTTTCCAGTCCGACAAAGGGACTGCCCCAGATTCCCTTGTTGTACATGAACTCCTTGAAGGCCAGCTGGATGCCGTACATGGGGCCATAGCAGAATATGGCGTACCAGGCGACCGCGGGGAGGAGGAGCAGGTAGATGTAGCGGCTCCTGATGATGCTCCGCACCAGGGGCGAGCGCATCCGCGCCGCCTTCAGGGTCCCGTTTCCCATTGCCGTCTCCGCCATCGCACCCCGCTCCCGCTTGCCGATGTCCACTGGATCGGCCATCCCTGTCCTGATTGTAGGGAAGCTGCCGGGGTCGGGGGATGGAACGGTTTCTGCAGAATATGGACTGGGTTCCACTCCCTGCAGGGGAGGGGGCCGGCAGGAGCCGGGGTACGGACGGGCAGTTACCTGTCCGAGGGCGAGGCCTGGACCGACGGGGTGTCCCGCCTGCCGTCCGGCCTCCCGTGCCCGCGGGTCATTCGGTATCGGCGGACGGTATCGGGATCGTGATCGTTACCACCAGCCCGCCCCGGGTCGCGAGACCCAGCGACAGGCCCGACCGTTCGCCATACAGCAGGCGAAGCCGCCGGTGGATATTGACCAGGCCGATGCCGCTGGTCTTGCGGATGCCTTCCGATTCCGGTGCCTCGCCGCCTTCCTCCAGCAGCCTCC
>JAKPNJ010000148.1 GCA_029548445.1 Bacillota bacterium
CCCGCCGCTGGTCGGCGTCGCACCCGAGGTAACCGTGGGTTGGCCTGTCGCACCCGATGTCGGCGTGGCGGTCGGCGTATCCGTTACGCCGGAGGTGGGGGTCGGCGTCGAAGGGCCAGGCGTAGGCGTGGGGGGAGGCACCCGGCCGCCGGTGCTGCCGGTGATACTGATATCGTCGATGTAGAATACGCCGTCCCAGGAGATCTCCGCTTCGTTGGCCGGCTGGAAATAGATGCCGATAAAGGCATTGGCCATCTCCTTCGCCGGGCGGAAGGTTCCCGTAATCTGGGTCCAGCCCTGGTCATTGCAGAGAGCCTCGATGGGCGATCCGATAATAAAGGGCATATCATTGCCGTTCTGGTCGAAAACACCGAAGCGGAAATATTTCTCCCCGCCGCCAGGGGCGACCTTGACCCAGGCGGAACAGGTAATGGTTTCCTTGCCCACGAATGTGAAGTAGAGCTGGTACCCGGACGCCCACCAGTAGGCCCGGTCCGTGACCATCAGGGAATGGGAGCCGGTATGGCTTTCGGTGGACACGATGGTCAGGGTGGACCAGGCGAACTGCTTTGGCGTCCAATAGAGATCGAAGTCGAATTCATCGGTCGGATTGGCCTTCAGGGGCTCCTCGAAACCCGGATTCTCCACGATATTGACATCGGCCCCGGTCGCAGGAACGGCCAGGAAGACGGAAACCAGGATCGACAGAATGGCGACGGAGATCGCACGAATCAAGCGGTGCATGGGTTCTCCTTCCTTTCTCTTGCCGGGGTCAGCCCGCCGGGGTCGCTGTGGGCTTCACGCCACGGACCTCTGCGTTGTAGACATCGATGAAATCCACCAGCCAGTCCTCCTGGATTTCCAGGTTGGTCAGGTAGGACGACCCCTGGTCGCGCATGGTCTTGCACACCACCCACTCCATATAGTCGGTGATGCCGGCGACCTTCTCGCTGGGACAGAAGGAGGGAATGACCTGGGTCGAGATGAAATCCTGGGCCGCGAAATCCGCGTCGTCGTACCCGCGCGCGACTTGTTCCTCCCGGACCTTGGCTGCCTGGGCCTTGAGGATCGGGTCGCTGTCCCGTTCCTCGGCCGTGGCGTTGGCCGAGTAGAGGGACGCCAGGATATAGGCCCGGGCCCCGTCCGGATTCTTCGCGCCGTTGCCGATGGCCAGGGCCGTATAGACACCCCAGGAGTAATGCTTGTCGACACTGGGATACCGGGGCATGGGGGCAAAATCCGCCTCCCCGTTGCCGACCATTTCCTCGAGCTGCGAGCTTGCCAGCCAGGCGCCGTCCAGGATCATGCCCACCTTGCCCTGCCGGAACTGCTCGACCGGGGTGAGCTCGGGACTGATGACGTTGTGCTTGCCCACGCTGAGCTCCCGCCAGAACTCCATGGCGTTCATGATGTCCGGATCCCGCATCTGGTTGATGGGTGCCCCGTCCGCATCGAAAGCCAGGATGTCCTTGCCGGTGGACAGCCACCAGTCGAGGGCCCGGAGTCCTCCGTACCCGTAAATTCCATTGTCCGTGTCGTTGATGGCGATGGCCGCTTCCAGGAAGGTGTCCCAGGTCCAGTTGTCCTCGGCCAGGAGTTCCCGGGGCGTTTTCAGTCCGGCTTCCTGGAACAGCTTGTTGTTGTACCATATGATATGGCCGATATTCCCCTTGGACGTGGCGGCGTACTGCTTGCCGTCATACTGGCAGTCGGCCAGCGTGACGCTGCAGTCCTTGAAAATCGTCGAACCGAAATCGATCTTGTCATCCAGGGGAATGATCAGCTGCTCCTTGGCGATCAGGGGGAAATCCCGGGTCCGGGCGTAATACACGTCCGGTGCGCTGCCGCCAAGGACCAGGGTGGCGAGCTTTGTGCCCAGGTCCGACCAGGAAACGGCCACATAATCCATTTCAAGGCCGGGATAGGCCGATTGAACGAAGGCCACCAGGGTGACGAATGCGTCCGCATCCGACTGGGACAGAACCGTGATCTTCTTGTCCGTAAGCTCAATGGGCGGAAGGACGCTTTCGGGGGGTTCCGGCGTCGGCGTCGCCTCGGGTGTCGGCGTCGCCTGCGCGCAGCCGGCCAATGGCAGCATGAGCAGCAGGGCCAGGATCAGGATCATCACGAAAGATGGGAATGAGCGACTCGATCGAACCATCTCGCACCTCCAGTCATGGGGGATCCACGGGGGTCCTCGCCATGGATTTCCATGCTACCCTTACTCTACCCTTTGTCACATGATCCGTATTTAGCAGATTCGCCGGAGCTATTGTTCAAAACAATGCACAAGAAACGGGCCCCATCGGCTCCGGAGACACGAAACCTGCTGCCTGGCCGCTACTTGCATCCCGGGGGCGGCTGGTGCAGAATTTAGTTCGGGACGGGGTTCGGCCGGTTCGAAGGCGCCTGGCCCAGTCGGGAGGCAGGATGTGCTGACGCGGAACACGAAATTTCATTTCGACAATGTCTACCAGGACAATCCCGTCCAGTACGGGTGCATCCGCATGACCCAGATCGGGGACATCTTCTGTCGGGCCAATTTCGAGGTTCCCGAGCATGTCCAGTATTGCCACGAGATTTCCCTGATTGTGGCCGGCTCGGGCCTCTTCACGTGCGGTGCCAAAAAGTACCGGGTCAAGAGCGGCGACCTGTTCTATGGCCAGAAGGATAAAACCCATTACATTCGGACCAGCAACGACCATCCGCTCCGTTTCCTGTACCTGGGATTCGATTTCGACACCGCCCATCCCGAATATGCCGGGTACCGGGACATCGTCGACTTCCTCACGGGCCTGGAGTCTCCCCATACCGTGGATCATTTCAATCTCCACACCATCTTCAACCAGGCCTTCAACGAGATCGTCCAGAACCAGAGCAAGAAGGATATCGTGATCCGGACCTGCCTCGAGCAGCTGGTGATCTACACATACCGCAACTTCACCCACCATCTGATCCCCAGCACGGAATCCGGATTGAACCTGCAGGTCAAGAGCGACCTCGTCTATACGATCATCAACTATATCGACAACAATATCCTGAACATCCGCCACCTGACCGACATCAGCGGCTACATCGGCTACAGCTACTCCTATGCGTCCCAGATCTTCTCCAGCATCATGGGGATTTCCATCGGGCAATACTTCCAGCAGACCCGATTCCTGAAATCCCTGGAGCTCCTGAAATCGGGATACAACATTACCCAAACGGCCGAAACCCTGGGCTTCGACTCGGTCCACTCCTTCAGCCGCTCCTTCAAGAAATTCTATGGGGTATCGCCCCGGTCCTTCGCTTCCATCAAGGAGACGTAGCGGAGGGCAGGGGGATTTTCCTGTGCACCGGATCCTCGATGTTGCGGGATCCGGCATGATGAATCACCACACCTTGACAGCCCCTGTATACCAGGCGGAAATCATCTCGCTTGTGTCTTTCATCAGCCCCGCCTTTTCCACCGCATCTTCCTGCCGGTCGTCGTCCAGGGCGTCTACGGCGGAGGCAAGATCGCGTCGTACCTGAATGAAGTGATGCAGTTCTGGGGCATGCGGACCGTCAAGGGAGTCGTCGTCTCCGGGGGGATCTACCCAAAACGGCCTGCCGACCCCAAGGTCCACGAGAAGACCAGGAAAGCCCTGCAGGTCGCCGTTGATCGATTCGCGAAGGAACTGTCCGATCCGAAACCTGCCCGTCCTTCGTTGAAGCAAGTTGTGTTGTTCCGGGCCACCCGGTCCTCCATGAAGCACTTCGACGAGGCTCTGCCTGCGGACAAGGCCATTTATTCGGAAAAAGGGTGGCTGACCTCGTCCTACTACTATTCGGCACGACTGGGTCCGCTGAAGAGACTGGCCGGGGCGGCGATGGATCGGATGATCGCCGGAATGGCCAGGAAGGTCCAGGCATCGAAACCGGCGGAGTAGATCCGGCCGCAATCGCGACCGGGCATCGGCTTTTACCTTTGCAGGATGTGGGTCGCAATCACTGAATACCCGACCATGACGACATTGCTAATGCTGTGCATCATCATGGGATAGTACATGCTCCCGGTTTTTTCAAAGCAGTCACCATAGAAGATGCCGAGTCCGAAGGCCAGGACAACCTGGAGCAGGCTGAACCGCACCGAAAAGGGCGCCAGCGATATATGCATGTGCGCCACCCCGAAAATGACTGCAGCCATCAGGGTTGCGACGCTGACCTTGCTCTTGAGAAGCTGCCCCTTGAAGGCGAGGGCCAGCATGACGATCGCGAAGGCCCGAAAAATCAGTTCCTCGGACGGGCCGGACAACAGCAGCTGAAATCCCAGGTACCCGATGATGTTGTTCGCTGTCATGGGGTAGGCAAACGGCTGGAACATGCCGGCCAGGATCATCAGCAGATTGGTTGCAAGGGAACCGACGCTGAAGATCAGCGCAAACTTCAGGACATACCGCTTGCCGACCGCCTTGTTCCCCCAGCCGAAGCCGAAGCTCATCGGCCGGATGGTCTGGACGACGGCCATGATGACCAGGAAAACAAGCGCCTGTACGATATGGTGCACGGAGATCCAGGCGTATGCCCCGTCCGGATCGAAGGCGCGATAGTCGAACAGGTCGGCGATCATACCGGAGACCCTGGGGACTCCCAGCAACAGGATCGTCAACAACAAGGCCAATAGCACTTTCTTCACGATCGCCACCATCTCCGATCCTCCTGGTCACAACGATAGAATCGACACGATTGTAGCTCACGTCATGCGGCCATGCAATTCGTATATGCGCTGCAAGGTATCTTCCTTCTCCTGTTTCGCATCCACCGATTCGGCAAGCATATATTCCTGCACGATCCTGCGGTAATATGGGCCGATTTGGTCCGGCCTGATTTCGTCAACGACCAGGCTGGCCATGTCTTCGCCTATGTACCCCCAGCCTGCGGTATCCCAGTCAATCAGGATCACTTTCCCGTCTGTCCAAAAAATGTTTTCAATCCAGAAATCCCGGTGGCAAGGCACAACGGGAAGCTTTCCCAGGTCCCTGAAGACTGTATCGCGATGGACGTCCAGATCCGTCAGCATCCGCTTGATGTTCGAAGGCAATCGGCATGTATCGGAGACCAAATACTCATATGAATGGGTCTGCGAATGCCATTGTACAAACTCCCGCTGCATGAAATCCGTTGCGCCAAGGCATCGAATCCGCTGCAGGTCGTCCGATTTGGTCATGAGCCGGCCCTGGAAGCGCCCAAGTTCCATGGCGGCCTGTTCGAGTTGGTCGATGGAAAGCTGCCTGCCGGACACGCCGTCGACATCGGCCATCCGGAGCTGGATCTCCTCCCCGTTGTCCTTGGCGGCATAGCATTTTGGCCAGGATAGCGTTTCGGAAAACAGTTCGCCGAAGCCGGAGCGATACAGGTCATATTCCCTGCGCCAGGAATCAGGATCCCCGGGACGCTCCCATCGTTTCTGTGTCTTCCACTTCAATGCCCGTCAAAGGGTTTTGCGGTATTTCGTCGGAGTGTTTTGCGGTCATGATCGTGTGGACTGTCGCCGCAAGGCCATGATAGGATGAATCGGCTGCACGCATCCCGGAAAGTCGAAAGGACCCTCTCATGAACACCGAGCTCTTTACCGGCAAGGCGGAGGTCTACGAGAAAGCCCGACCGGGATATCCCGACGGCGCGATCGACTACATTGCCGCACTCGTGCCGCCGGATGCCGTACTCGCGGACATCGGCGCGGGAACGGGCAAGTTCGCGCTGCGGCTTGCCGAGCGCGGATACACCGTTCTCGCGGTGGAGCCCAACGCCGACATGCGGACGCAATTGGCCAGGACCCTGGCGCCCTATGCCAACGCGCGAGTCATAACCGGTTCGGCCGAAGCCACCACATTGCCGGATGGTTGCGTTGACGCAATCGTATGCGCCCAGGCGCTGCATTGGTTCGATCCGGTTGCTTTCCGGGCGGAGTGCAGGCGAATTGGCAAGTCCTCCGGCCTCGTCATTGCCGTCTACAACAACACCCCTGGCGGCACCAGTCCTGCCCGCAGCCAACTGGCGACAGAGGTCTTCTTCAGCAACCCAGTGGTTCGGGAGTTCCCGAATCCCATGGACTACACGCGGGAAATCTGGTTGGCCTACATGTCATCGCACTCCCACTCTCCCTTGCCGTCGGATCCGGGTTACACCGAGCATCTCGTCGAAATGAATACCCTCTTCGACCGCGAAAGCATCGACGGGCTCCTGCGTCGGGATGTCGTCACAAGGGTCTACAGCGAGCGGATCCGGATCGACGCCTGACCGCAAGGGCCGGGATTTCATCCTGGCGGTCAGGTCCATTCATGGGTCGCGACGTGCATACCCTCCCGCTGCAGGCGGTGGATTTCGGTCCTGAGGATCTCCGGATACAGCGCCACCTTGTGGAGACTGTCGATCGGCAGCCATTCGAAGCGCTCGACAAGACCATTGCCGGCTGGCTGCGTATCCCGCAGGACCGCATCGGCCGGCAGATCCGCGAAGAAAAACAGGGCAATCTCGTGGTACCGGGTTCCACTTTCCTCGAACAGGTTTTCATGGACAAGCGCGAGCTGTCCGACCCGGCAGGCTGTCCCGATCTCTTCCGATACTTCGCGCTGCAGGGCGGTTTCCGTCGTCTCGCCGAAGCGCACCCGGCCGCCCAGCGTATAGTAGTAGTTCACACGATTGTTGGTCGTCATCAGGAGGCAGCCGTCCCGGAGGATGATCGCCCCGACCCGGTAGTTGAACACGCCGGATTCGGCTTGAAAGCAGCAATCCTCGGTTTCTCCTGTCATGCTGCGGTCCGCCGGCCCCGCATCGTACTCCTCCGCCAGGATGGCGTACTCCGCGCTGTCGATCCATTCCCTGTCGACGCGGGCCAGGAAGGCTCTCCTGTGGACTGCCTCCCGGCGCATGCCGTTTTTCTCCATCACGCGCCACGAGCCCCGGTTGTCCGCGGCGCAGGACGCAACGATGCGGCGCAGCCCCAGATCCCGAAACCCGTATCGGATCAGCTCGCCCGCGAGCTCCGTTCCAAAGCCGCGCCTCCAGGCCGCCTCATGCAGGATCCACCCGAGGACACCTGTGTCGTTGTCGGCATCGGGGTAGAGGCCGCAGCTGCCGATGACCCTGCCCGTATCCTTCAGGACAACGGCGAAGTCCTTCCCTTCCGTTACCGTCTCCAGGAACGCCCGGGTCTGCGCCTCGGTATTGGGCCCCCACGCCATATAGCGGGTATTGGCGGGATTGCTTGCCCACGAGTGGACCGCACCGAAATCGTCCGCAGCCAGCGGGCGCAGGAACAGTCGTGTGGTATCGAGCGTCTTCTTCATGTTCATCGGGTCTCCTTCCGATCCGTTCTACTACCCCGATTCCACAGCCCCGGAACCGCAGGCCGCAGGAAGGCCCAGCGCACGAGGAGGAGGAGCGGGATCGCGCCGAGCCAGGCCATCAGGGCCCCGGGAGTCGGCACAAACCCAGCGGCGCCGTCCAGGACGAGTCGGACGAAGCCGGAGTCCGGAGCGAGCCAGCGCATGAGCTCGGCGAATCCGATGAAGAGCAGGCCGGTCAGGACGGGAAGGGAGTAGAGCCAGATGCGCCCCTGGAGGCGAGGCAGGCGCAGGATCGGAACCAGGACGAAGGCGATGAGCACGAAGAAGAGGAACATGCCCAGGTCGATCGGAACCGCAAACCAGCTTTGCTGTGTGTCTTCCAGCCAGAGGAGCGTCTGGGTTCCGAGGACGAAGAAGACGAGATACAGGAGGCCGCGGGGCACCGCCTGCCAGGCGCGGAGGCTGCGCCGGCCATACGCGTCGAGGATGTCTTCGGCGAACGCGACGGGATCCGGGATCGCGTCCTCGGCGGAGCGGCCGCCCTGCTGGGCGCTGAGAAGGAGCTCGAGGCAGTCCCCGGCAATCTCGCGCTTGGTGCCGGCGGCCAGGTTCGATGCGGCGATGGAGTCCCGGATGAGTGCGAAGCGCCGGGCGAAGTCGTCCCGGAGCAGCGCCTCGCTGCGCCTCGGCCGTATCTTCAGGAGATAGACGACCGGTACCGACAGGACGCTGACGCCTGCCAGGACAGCGTAGAGGGCGACCAGGGGGCCTTCGGGCGGTTGCGCCAGGAGGACGGCGGCGAGTCCGGCGAGGACCAGGACGGCGAGGACAGCGGCATTGGCCAGGATGGCCCATTGTCTCGTGTTCATGTGACTTCTCCTTCCCTCTCTGCGAGAATGCGGTCGACGACGTCGCGGGTGCGAAGCCAGAGCGCCATGAACTCCTCGAGATAGACGCGGCCCTGGCTTGTCAGGCGGTAGTACTTCCGGGCCGGCCCGATGGCCGAGGGACGCATCTCGGCGGAGAGGAAGCCCCGGTTCTCGAGACGGACCAGGATCGGGTAGACGGTGGCCTCGTTGACATCGAAGCCGCGGGCCCCGAGCATCTCCACCATCCGGTATCCGTAGACGTCGTCGTGCCTGGCCAGCCCCAGGATGCAGCCCTCGAGGAGGCCCTTGATCAGTTGCGTGTCGGTGACCATGCGACCACTCCTTTGCATTGCATAGTAGGTGCAGGCTCATCCTACACCCGCTACTATGCGATGTCAAGTAGTCACGCTGAAGTCATGTCGAAGTCGCGCTGAAATCGCCCCGAAGTCGTCCCGTTTTCGCTCGCCCGGTCTTGAGTCGTTTGTCCGCAGGATAGAGTCATCGATATCGATCCTTCAGTACCACCCTTCAGCCTGGGCGGTCCGGTACATGGCCAGGACGTTCTCGACAGGGGTGTTGTCCTGGATCCAGTGCGTCGGGGCCATGCAATACCCGCCATGGGGCTTGAAAAAGGCCATGGTCTCGTGCACTTCCCTCTCGATATCCGCCACCGTTCCATAGGCCAGGGGACCTGCCGTGGAAATGCAGCCGTGGAAGGCAAGTCGACCCCCGAATCGTTCGACGAGCGTTCGGGGTGACATCCTGGTGGCCTCCGGCTGCAGGGTGTCCACGGCCGTGACGCCCATCTCGATGAAGTCCTCGTATGCCCAGCTGGAGGATCCGCACGTATGGATCATGACGGGAAGCCTGTATGCGTCTGCCAGGTCGATGTATCGCTGGTGGCGCGGCCTCAGGACCTTCCGGTACAGCTCGAGCGAAATCATCGGTGCATGCTGGGTTCCGAGATCTTCTCCAATCCAGAGGAAATCAACCCGCCCCCTGGCCTTGACGATCAGGCGTTCCAGGATCTCCAGTTCCATGGCGATCGCCCGGTCAATATAGGCAAGAGTGGCTTCATCCTCCTGCCAAAGGTTCACCAGGGTGTCCTCCATCCCCATCAGGCGGCCTGTGGAATTGATGATATCCGCCGTACCTGGGTCTCCCACATAGACAGCCTTGTCGTCGAATGTTGAAAGCATATCCATCGCGACATCATAGTCGAAATCGTCCGGATGGGCGATGGGATAGGATGCGACAATCTCGGGGCCGGCCTCCTTGAGCGGGAAGTCGCAAAAATCCCAGTATTCTCCGCTTTCATGCTCGACCCGCCGCATGACAAATCCGTAGATTGGATCGACCCGCCGGTCGGGAAGTTCAGGGAAAAGACCCTTTGGTCTGCAGGGCGCTCCAAGTCCCCGAAAGTCCACATCCAACGCCCGGAGAAGCCGTTCCAATCCATCAGGTGCATGGGGATCGATCCCAAGTGCCCGGCACACCCTGCCATGGATGGCGGGGTTCGCTCCGTAATCAAGCGGAATCCGATCGGGCTTCCCATACCGGAAAGTCTCCAGAACCCGGTCTCGGGATGACATGCAGACCCGACTGTGCTCACTCGGCATAGGAGTCCTCCGCAAAATCGACGACGACGGTCGTGTGGTGGGGATGGATCGTGAGAAGATGATCCTTCTCATGGTATTCATAGGGAGCCGATACTGACCGCGGCGCATGCTCGCACCACAGGACGAGTGTGTCGGCTTCCAGCAGGTCCAGTCGGAGGGTTCTGTCGGCATACGCCAATGAGGATACGAATCCCAATGGATTGTACTTCTCCACAAGGCCGACGACAGCCCAGCCGTCCTCGATCGGAGATAGGGTGAACAGGTCTGCCTCCATCATGGCCAGGTCATACGGCCAGCTTCCATTTCTCGCGTACACACCCAACGATCCCTTCCGAAAGGAGTGAACATGGAACTGTTCGCCCACGATGCCGTGCACATCCTCGACACGGGCCTGGCCGCTGACATGAATGAGCGCATCGCTGTCATGGCAACAGTTGAAGACGCCAATCACATAGCCGATGTGATTGCGACTGAAAACCTTGATCGCCGCATGGTCCCTGGCAGGGTCGACAAATAAGGTATCCCTTGTAATGCGGGCGGGAACGATGCACCGACCAATCCGGCCGTCAGGTGTCGACACGCGTCTCAAAATATCGAATCGCTGTTTGCCGATCTCGTCCGTACAATAAATCGGTCCGCCCGAAATGGCCCGACTCATGGCATGAAATTCTCCAGCTGTGTTGCCGCTCTGAAACATATCCCAGTCAGGAAGAATGAACTCTCCCATCCAGAAGGATGTGTGAGCGTTCGTAAAAACATGCATGCCATGGGATTCCGGAATGTCCGGAAAATAATCGATGCTTGTCCGGGTGACGCAGGCCCTCTGTGTGTTGTAGAGGAAATCGTTCGAACAGCAGGAACAGCTGATGAGTTCCCCCCCGAAGCATTGTGCGGATGTGTCCTCGATCGAGGCCATAACCTGCCGCATCATGCGCACGCGGCCTCCATGGTTCTGGCCAAAACACTCCACCCATGCAATCGCATCCACCTTCGATCCGTCAACCCCGCATTCCCGCAGGTAGGAATAAAAATCGCAATAGAATTGCCTATAATCCGGCGTGACGATGCCGGCCGGTTCATCGATGATATGGGTGGGGAAAAAATTCATGCCAGCCGTCGCCGCTGCCATGTCTTCCGAGGCATCGATCCGGGCCATCAGTTTCCTGATGCGATCGGGAATCCGATAGGGCCGTCGCTCGATGGCGTAATTCGGCATCGCCCCCGGCAGGACACCGGACCAATACCCATTGTAGGTGTGCCACAGGAGCAACTCCTGCAGTCCGTAATGCTCCTTGGCGGCTCGAGCCGTTTCCCGGAGTCCTGCAGGGAATTTTGTCCGATCCGCCCCGAATGTCGTCATGTAGTTCCCTTGTGTGGACTGCCATCCGGCATCGACGACAAGATAGCCCAGATCGAGGCCATTCTGGTGAAAGCTCTCCAGGGCGGAAACGACCCGATCATGGGTGATGTCCGCCAGGAAGGCATTATATGTGCAGTATCCAAACAGGTCCGCAAACCTTGGAATCTCCTTGTTCTCGCGCAGCTGGCAGGTGCCCAGTCGGTCAACAAGTTCAGCCGCCGCGATCCGGATTAGGTCATAGGGATCCGTCCCTTCGATTGCGTACAGGACGAGGGGGTTCTGTACCAGGGTGTCATCGTCCCCCGTCTCAGCCACAAGGAGTATGGCGTCCCGGGACCCGGAGAGACTGCATCGAGTCTCCAGGTCGACCAGGGGGAACAGGAGGCAGTATGCGCTCCCATCCGTTGCGATAAGAAACTGGGTTTCCTCCGGGATTTCGGCCAGAGTGTGTCCGATGCGCGGATACATCCAGCATGCATTGAAGCGATAGCAGGATGCGAACGCTTCCAACCCAGCCAGGGTGCCGAATTGAACCGTTCTTTCATGGAAGAAATCGGGAGAGTTCAACGTGTAAAAAGTCCCTACTCCATGTCGCTGATCCATATGGATACCGCTATGCGGTTCGATCCCAAGCATATTCATCCTGTTACTCCTATGACCGTGACCCCATTGAAGAGAGCCATCCCGCTTGAGGACTCTCCTGCACAGGCGATGCGGTTCATCAATTCAACCCTTGACGCTCCCGATGATGATTCCCTTTGCGAAATATTTTTGGAGAAACGGATACACGCAGAGAATGGGAATCATGGCCAGGAAGATCTGGGCGGCCTTTGTCGTTTGGTCGGATACTTTCATCAGGCGGTTCAAGGTTTCCATGTCGGAAGTGTTGATCAGGATATCCAGTCCCGACTGGACGACCTTGTTATGCAAAAAGGTCGCGAGGGGATGCATATTGACATCGTTGGCATATATCATGCCGTCAAACCAGGAGTTCCAATGATTCACCAGGGAAAACAGGGTGACGGTCGCGATGGAAGCCTTCGATATCGGAGTCAGCACCGACACCAGCATCTTCCAATGCCCGGCTCCGTCGATGCGGGCTGCTTCTTCAATTTCCCTTGGTACGCTCCTGAAGTAGTTCATCAGGAGAATGATGTGAAAAATTGGGACGGCGCAGGGAATCACCAGTGCGAACAGCGAGTTGATCAGGCCCGTGCTGCGGACGACCATGTAAGTCGGGATGAGCCCGCCGCTGAACAGGCTGCTGAAGAGGAAGAACCACACATACAATGTACGGGCACGGAACGAGTGCGACTCTCGGGAAAGCGGATAGGCGCACAGCAGCGTCAGGACAAGATTGATGGTTCCTCCCATGATCACACGGAATACGCTGATCGAAAGAGCCCGCAGAAACCCCTTGTCCTCAAGGACATACTCATAGGCAGCCAGGGTGGGGTTCACCGGCCAGAACGAGACGAAGCCGGCGGAAGTCGCTGTCCGATCGCTGAAGGATATCGCGAGAATATTCATGAGCGGCAGGAGACAAAGGAGAGCCAGCGCGCCGACTGCAATATGGTTCGCGATGTTGAATACCCGGTATGATCCCGATGCCCGCGGCATGTTTTCCCCTCGTTCTTCTAGAAAATTCGGTAGTTCCCGTACCGATAGGCAAGGAAGTAGGAGATGGAGATCATAAGGAAGGAGATCACGGACCGAAAGAAGCCCACAGCGGTCGACAGGCTGTACTGGGCCTGTTGCAGACCGATGCGGTAGATGAAGGTGTCGAGAATGTCGCCGGTCTGGTACACCTGCGGACTGTACATGTTGAGGACCTGGTCGAACCCTGCATTGAGGATATTGCCGAGAGACAGGACGGCCATGACAAAGACGATAGAAGAGATGCCGGGCAATGTCACCACCAGCACCTGTCGGAAGCGATTGGCGCCATCGATGGCGGCTGCCTCATACAGGGTCGAGTCGATGGAAGTCAGCGCAGCAAGGTAGATAATGGACCCGTATCCGAAGGTCTTCCATATGTCGGTCAGGACGAGGACCCATCGGAAGTGCTGGTTGTCTCCGAGGAAATACTGCGTCGGCAGTCCGACCATTTCCAGGATCCTGTTGATGATCCCGGTCGATGGCGAAAGAATGTTGAAAAAGATACCGCCCAGGATGACCCATGACAGGAAATACGGCAGGTAGACAATGGTCTGGACGCTCCGGACGAAGCGCCTGGACCTGATTTCGTCGAGAAGAAGCGCGAAGACCACCGGGACGATCAAGCCAAGAACCAGCTTCGATGTGGCGATGATCAACGTATTCAGGACCACCTGCTTCGTATTCGGAAAGGACAGGAGCAGCCGAAAATTCTGCAGGCCGACCCAGGCCGATCCCAACAGCCCCCTGGTCGGCTTGTACTGCTGGAATGCCATTACGAGACCGCCCATGGGCAGATAATTGTAAACGAAGACAATCAGGATCCCGGGGAGCAGCATGAGATGCAGCGGCAGGTTCCTTTTGGCAGCAGACGGACCTGT
The DNA here is from genome assembly GCA_029548445.1 of Bacillota bacterium. Taxonomy (GTDB): domain Bacteria; phylum Bacillota; class Clostridia; order Saccharofermentanales; family UBA5734; genus JAKPNJ01. Next base: position 13,699 of record JAKPNJ010000148.1, read on the forward strand.
CCTTTTCTTTCGGCCTGGCATGGTGACTCCCCCACGATCCGGCGGGGGTCCGGAGACCCCCGCCAGGCAATCGGCATATTACCGCTTCGAAAACCAGTCGTTGACTTCCTGTGTCAGGACATCGCCTCCATTGGCCTTCCAATCGGCGACGAATGTGTCAAACGAGCCAATGGGTTGGTCGCCCTTGATGATGGAGATCACCATCTGTTCCTCAATCGTCTTCAGGTTGGCACCATACAAGGCCATATTGTCCGTAGTGGCCCCCGTGAAGGCGCTCACCATGTACCCGTCGTTCAGGATGGCGTAGTCGACCGCCGCTTCCGTTCCTTCCGGGCCGAAAATACTGTACATGATATACCCACCCTCGATATCCTGGTTCAAGCGATACTTCTCCGCTGCCTCGAGAACCCCGTCGAACCCCTGCGTCGTCTTGGCCGGCTTGGTCCCGGTCGTTATGAACTCATTATATTCCCTGTAGATCTTGGGATTCGCGTCGACCACGCCGACATAGATCGGATAGGCGAAATTCAGCACTGCGTTGTCGTTGTAAGTTGCGAAGTCCTCGCGAGTGAATTTCTCATAGAGATTGTACATCCGGATCATCGCTTCCGGGTTCATGCCCTTGGCCGAGTAGACGACCCCGCCGCTGAAAGCGGCTGAGTTTTGTGCCTTCACAGGCTGCCCATCCGTCGGGAACATCCTGGAATAGGCCCATTCCTGCTCCAACTTGACCCCGTTGATGACATCGAAGGGAGCGCAGAAATGGGAAACGACGACACCGGAACGGCCGGAAATCGCGTCTTCCCACATGGCCTTCATATCCTTGGTACCAAATTCCGGATCGATTAGTCCCTGTGCATAGTAATTCGCGAGCATGCCCAAGGCATCCCGATACTCCGGCTGGATGGAGGAATAAGCCAGGGTCCCGTTCTTCTCGAGCCAGATTCCGGAATAGGCATGAAGGGCATTGAACAATCCGACGCTGGGAGTCAGCAGATCCAGGACATTCTTGGTCAGCCCGATTCCGATGACGCATGTGCCGCCCATCTTGTTGTTCTTGAAGGTTTTCGCCATGTTCCAGATATCATCCATCGACCCGGGCGGCTGCAGCCCGGCCTCTTCCAGCCAGTCGGCGCGATACGCCAGAACCGGTACATAGTCGGCAAACTGGGTGGGAAGGACGATACCGAATCTTCGACCATCCACTATGGCGTTCTCGGCCATCAGTCCACCGTCTTGGTTCAGGAGGTTCTTGACTTCGTCCGTTGCATAGCGGTCATACGCATCGGTTATGTCCGCCAGCATGTCGGCTTCTAGCAGGTCTTTGTATTGCGTCGAATTGACAGGAATGATGTCCGGAAGGTCATCCGTCGCGATGGCCAGGTTGATCTTTGTCGTCATGTCTTCCGCGTTGGTTGCGACAAATTTGTATGTCACATCGATTCCGTACTCCTTGAATTTCGACAGCCATGGATTGTTCTCGATAGTCATGCCCTCCGGGACATTCCGAATATTGTCGCCAAACATGACGGTTGAAACCGAAATGGAGGGTTCGTATTTTCCAAACGGGTCCGCAGGGGGTTCTGTCGGAACAGGTGTCGCATTTCCCTCCGTCGGGCTGGAGGTCGGCGTTGACCCGGCCGTCGGGGTCGTTGTGGTTGCACATCCAATCACCAGGCTGCCAACCAGGAGTATGCATACGAGAATGGCAAGGTACCTCAAGAGAGAGCGATTCATTCCAAAATCCCTCGCTTTCATGGATTCCTTCATTGACTGGGTCTGTCATCGAATGGGGCAGGATGGATGGTCGATGTATGAGTCCGTGTCCGGATGGATCCTATCCGTTCACAGCATATATATACCGCGGCGCATTGTCTCGGAATACGGAGATATCGGTTCGAAAATAGCATTTTTATTACTACAAGTTGTCGGGGGCCAACAGCTCCGGGTTTCGCTCCAGGCTGTCCTCTGCCTTGTATCGCTTGGGGCTCACCCCAATATGCCGTCGAAATTCACGTGCGAAATAATTCGGGTCCTCATACCCCACCCGATAGGCAACCTCCTTGATGGAATAGCGATGACTCTCGAGAAGTGCGGACGCGTGCTGAAGCCTCGTGTTGATGATGTAGCGAATGGGAGAAATCCCCATGATCTCACGAAAGATCCGGGACAGGTAATTCGGATTGACATGGAGACTCCTGCTGACCTCGGCCAATCTCAGCTCGCTGTCGGCATACCGTGTCTCGATGAACTGGATGGCGGCCTTGACGATTTCTTCCCGATAGGTCCTGCGGGCATTGTCTCCCAGATCCCGTTCGCCGATGATGTTGGAAAAAAATGCATAGAGGTGGGACAGGGACTTCAGTTCAAGTGCAACCTCATTGGCAGGGGCCTGGAGCAGCGAGACCAGGTTCTCCCTTGTCCCCGGATCCGTGCATCGGTAGGCTGGCATCTCGGATGTCAGTTGTGCGGCATCGCAGAGTGTCTTTGCTTTCAGCCCGCCGAACATGAACCACACATACTCCCAGGGGTCATCGGGATCCTGGTAGTACTTGTAGGTTGTCTGGGGTGGGATAAGGAAGACATCGTCCCTGGTCAGCAGGTGCTTTTTGCCCTCCAGTTCCAGAAACCCTTGCCCCTGGAGGATATAATGGACAAGAAACAAGTCCCGCTTCATGGGACCCAGCGGTTCCTTGTTGCTGGAACATCGTTCATGGCCGAAGACGGACATGAACATCTCGTTGTTAATCTTTGAATCAACGTAATGAAAATAAACGTCCTTATGGATATTGTCGCGATATCTCATGGTATGGCTCCATTTTGAACTGTCCGGGTTCATGAACAGAGCATGGCATACCTTGCATCCATTCGGCCCATCCGGTTCTGCGATGGTCACGCTATGGATGCATCATACCACGGTATGAAAAGCTCGCATCCCCCGTCATTGTCAATCACAAGGAGTAAACCTATAATGAAGGAACGGATTTCGACTGCGAGCCGCTTCACGCGCGGATCAACGGGGCAGATCCTGCGCCCGGTCGGATGGCGACCCCTCCCACACAAAGGAGCATCGTCCACATGCGACTGAAGTACATGGGAACCTACGACCTCAATCCGGATTCCCTGCCGGCCGATCCCCATCCGCCGGGGGCCGTCCCGTTCCGGGAATTCAAGGACCTGAAGACTTTCAGCCTTTTCGCCAACGCCCTCTCGCTGCTGATCCTGATCCCGCTGTCCCTCCTCCTGCTGTGGCGGTCCGACCGGATCGACATCCTGCAGGTGCTCTGGGGTTGCGTGCTCGCCACGGTCGGCATCGTGCCCCACGAAATCCTGCACACCCTCTTCTTCAAGGGCGATGTCTACCTCTACACGAACCTGCGGCAGGGCATGCTCTTCGTCATCGGCACCGAATCCATGAGCAAGGGCCGATTCATCGTCATGTCGATGCTGCCGAGCCTGGTCCTGGGTTTCATCCCCTACTCCGCCGCAATGATCCAGCCGTCCATGACCGGGCTGGGGGTGTTCGGCATGATGTCCATCATGATGGGCGCAGGCGACTTCTACAACGTCTTCAACGCCGCGACCCAGATGCCGCGGGGATCAAGGGCGTACATGCACCGGCTGAACTCGTATTGGTTCATGCCGGGGGAGTAGCACTCATTCTTGACACATATGCGAGGATGGCCGATGGGGTCTACCGTGACCCGGACGCACTGCCGGATACCCTATATATGTTGCAGCTTCGAAGGTCAAAGCTGGTTTTTTCCCATGAGACAGCGTTGTACCTGCATGACCTGACTGATCGTGATCCGGTTCCTTACTCCGTCACTGTCCCAAGAGGCTACAACGCCTCGTCTCTATCCGAAGCCGGATTTCGGATCTATACAGTCAAGCGTGCGCTTCACGAGTTGGGCGCGACCCGGATGCAAACCGTTTTCGGGCACTGGGTACGAGTATACGGACTGGAACGAACCATCTGCGACTGCATCCGGAGCAGAAACCAGATGGATATTGCAGTCGCAACGGATGCCCTGAAGCGTTATGCCAGGCGGACAGACCGGAACCTGAACGAGCTGATGCGGATGGCGGAGTTGTTTCGCATCGTCAGTCCGCTCAAGCATTACCTGGAGGTGCTGTTGTGAACCCTTTGGCTGGGACCGTGGCGGATTGACGAAAGCCCAGTTCGTCGCCCCATCATCCCCCAAAGAACAGGAGCGGGACCAGGGCCACGGTCGGGCGGCCCTCGGCCACCATCTGGATGACGCCCCGGTTGACCGCCTGGATGGAGGGGCCGGCCTGCAGAACGAGGTCGAAGGGGACTTCATGGGCCGTGATCCCGGTGTGATGCTGTAAATAAATGTGCCTCCGGCCCTCGACGAGGGTAAAGCCATCCGGGAGATGGTACGTGATGGCCAGGTGGCGGGGTTCCGGCATCCGGTTGCGCAGGAGCAGGCGGACGGCGGCGAGCTCGCCGGCCCGGACTTCGACACCGGACACATAGTCGATTTCCACCTGCATGTGGATGAAGTCGAAGACCAGGCTGCTGCTCATGGCCGCCAGGCGCTGCCGAACTTCCGGCGAGGCCATCAGCCGGTCGCCTGCGAGATCGGACAGGTCGGTGGCGGCGTCGCCCAGGGCAACCGGCATCCGGAAGGCGGCCAGCACCTGGGGGGTCATGTGCAGGACCCGCTCGGTCAGGGCGCTGCAGGTTGGCGGGATCCGGTACCAGGAACCCCGGTCGATGGCAACGGTCACGATGTCGTCGCCGACATGTTGCTTCCAGTCCTCCGGCAGCGCCCTGGCGCCGGACAGGATGCCCAGGATCGAGCCCAGGGTGGCGCCGGTACAGTCGGTGTCGTCGCCGCAGTTGATGGCCGTCAGCAGGGATTGCTTGAAGTCGCCTTCGCCATAGAGCCAGCCGATGAGGACGTAGGCGACATTGGCCGGCGCCTGGAACCAGCCGAGATCGGCGGAATCCTCCAGGACCAGCCGCCGGGCTTCCTTCCAGTCGAGGCCCCTGGCGTAGCTTTCGAGGACGATGCCGATGCTGCGGGCCACCCGGCAGTCCGGCTGGATGTAGGACAGGCCGACCTGGATCAGCCGATCGCGGTCGGATTCGACGAAGGCCGCGCTTTCCACGGCGGCGGTAAACAGCTCGGCATAGGTGCCCTCGCCGGTGCCATGATCCACACAGGCGTCAAACCAGGCGTAGCGGGTGGCGATCTCCGGACAGCCCGGGGCGCAGCAGGCCCAGATTTCCGAGCGGATCCAGGCGCCGTTGGAATGCTTCCAGGGGTTGGCGTACTGGCCCGAGAGCGGTGGCGGCAGCCCGGCTCTCATGTTCCCCTTGCCCAGGCCGTACTCGTTCCAGTGGGGCGGAATGTAATTGATCCAATACTCCCCGAGCAGCTGCTCGTTGACGCCCAGCGGCCCCCGGTCCTCCAGGGCCTTCAGCCAGATCAGCTGCAGGTCCAGGTCGTCGTTGGGCAGGGGCTTCCCGGACGGCGAGTGGAAGTCCCGGACATCCAGCAGTTCCCGCCGGCCCTCGAAGGGCGTGCCCAAGGTACCGCCGATATTCTTGCCGACCCAGCAGCCGTAGACCTTGTCGAAGAACTCCGCCCGATTGAACACGGCCATCGAATCGATCCTCAGTCCGGGAGCCGGGCCTGGCCAATCTGCGCGAGCCGGTCGAGGGTACGTTCGACGCAATCGAAGGCCAGGTCGATTTCAGCGACTTCGGTGATGAAGCCATACACGAAGAACTTGACGAAGTGGACGTCCTTGAAGCGCTTGTTCAGGAGCCCGTCTTCCTTCCTGTCGTCGATGCGGAGTCCGGCCACTGACCTCTTGAGGACATCCCGGTATGCGGAGTCGGAGAGGAGCAGCCGAACCATCTCCGGATCGGAGCTGCGCACAGAGAACGATTCGTCGAATTCCGTATCTCCGGTTTCAGCCGAATGCTTGCCGTGCTTGTTCACAAAACGCGCGACCTTGGACCGGTGGTTGATCGAGAAGGTAAAATCACTGGTGTTCGGGAACGGGGCGCGGATATTCGTCGTCAGCAGGGGGGGGGAATTGTTGTCGCCCGAACTCTCGCTTTTGAGAAAGTACGTGATCTGGCACCCGCGATAGGTTCGGATCAGCTTGGGTGTTTTCAGGAAGCCGAACGGCTGGTACTCGGCGCCCCGCGCCTGGGCGTAGTCTTTCATGGTCTCGAGTCCTCTGCGCATGAGTTCGAAAATCGGGACAAACGGGCTCATGGTTGGCCTCCTTCGTGCTGTCACACAGCTTCGGGCGCTTCGGGCGACTATGAATCCGGCAGTGTCTCAACCAACAGTTCTCCGGAACCATCCGGTTCAGACCGGTACATGGATGTGGACATGGTCTCGAGATCGATGGCATACAGAAAGAGCGTATCGGGAAATACAAATGCCCCGTTGCCACGCCTCTCGGAGACAACGCCCTTCTCTGTCCCGTCCTTCCTGATCCGATACAGGTGAAACTGCAGGGTGTCATAGAAATAAATCCAGTCGCCGACAACATGAAGGGTCCTCGGATCGCTGACGCTCGACAATTTTGACTGTCCACCGTTCTCCAGGTCGACGCGGAACAGGGCGAGATTCACCCCGTTTCCGAGAATTGCATAGGATTCCTGGCCTGTGACAAAAAGCTGGGACACATTCTCCAGGTCGAGATTCGTTTTTTCCGTACCGTCTGTCCTGACCTTGTAGGTTTCGTTGCGGCCTTCGGTATTGCTGATGTAGTAGATCCACCCTCCATCGATGCAAAACGACAGGACGCCCGGATCCGTCAGGATCGTCCTCTCCGTTCTGTCCGGCCTGGTCTTCACGAGGCGGTGGGCCGGTTCGGAATCGATATAGTGGATGTAATACAACCAACCGTCGACCACTGTCAGGAACATGACATTGTCTGTACCGATTTGTCTCAGCCCGGTTCCATCGGTCTTGACCGTCCAAAGGTTCCCCTCCAACGGTTCCAGGGAAAATTTGTGGTAATGGATCGTGTCACCCACAACATTGAGGTAGAACGCCTTGTCTCCTGACAGCACGACCTTGTCGGTGCCGTCCCGCTTCATGCGACAGAGTCCGTCAGCACCGCTGTAATAGACATAGCCATCCTTCATCGCAACACCGCCCAGGCTGAAAATGTTGCCTGTGCTGTTCCCGGGTCCGTCCTCGGATGGGACCCGGCTGCATCCCACGAGAACCAGCAGCAGCCATGCAAGGCAGAACCCGACCATCCATCGAGTTCTTCTTCTCACATCAACCAGCCTCCCTTCGGTTTCGAACACTCAAAAAGAATCGTCAACCGATCGACGGACTGAGCGAGACTACGGTTCGTGCAAACAAATGGGTTCGTGCTGGTTCTGTTGGTCTCCTCCGCCTGACCAATTGCGCGATTGTGGCCAAACGATCCCTGTGTCCGATACAATGTTGTGCAATAGAATGTCCGAAATGGTTAAATTCATTCTACCCATATAAATATTACACGTCAAATTGACATGTTCTTGCGCTCCTGTCCGAATCCTGGAGAAGGAGGTCGCCCCGTAGAAGGCATCGAAGACAATGCGGACCGCCGCGCGGCCTCCACCATGGCCCGGATATTGGCGTCGGGCGTGTCCCGGGGGCACTGGTCACCGGTGGAGAGAACGAAGCGCTTCCCTCTCGCCATCCGGAGCAGGTCTTCGGATCGTGCCCGAACGTCTTCCTCGGTACCGTTCAGCATGACATCGATGGTGTGGAGGTTGCCCATCAGGGTCAACCGGTCTCCGAAGCGGTCCAGGAGGTCTTGCATGTCACAATCCCCCATGGGGGGGATTTCCAGTGGATTGACGAAGTCGATGGCCGTCTCCGCCGCACACATCTCAACCAGGAACCGTTCCAGGCCGCACGAGTGGATGCCGCAGGGGATGCCGGCCTGCCGGCACCGGTCGGCGATGGTCCGGATGGTCGGAAGGGACAGCTCTCGCCAGATCTCGGGGGACTGGAGCGTGATGGAACCCGAACCGCCCGTGATGATGCAGTCGACCCGGCAATCCAGGGCGATCTCCAGTTCCTGCAGGCTCCGCCGGGCGTACAGGTGGACCAGTTCCTCAAAGAGGTCCGGCTCGTCCTCCCTGGCATAGGTGACCGCCTCGAGGGATCCCTGGAAGTAGAAATGGAAGATCTGGAACCCGGGCGGCATCAGGAACATTCCCGTGAGGCCCCGGTCGCCCATGTATCGCCGCTGCGCCTCGTAATACTCCCTGTCGTGGGAGGAGACGTCGCTGAACAGGTGCCGCAGCTTTTTAAAGTCCCGGACGAAGTCCTTGACCAGGTGTTCCGGATAGGAAGCCACATCCTCCCGGGGGCAGAACAGGGTCTGGGTTAGGTCCCCGTCCGGTGTCTTGATCCGGACATGCTGGATCCAGTGGTCCTCGTGGCGCTCGATGGCCTGGTGGCTGGACAGCCGGCTGGTTCCGACGAACCGGAGGGTTCCATGGTAGGACAGGGCGTCGATGTCGAAATGGTTCGCCGCATCGACAAACGCCTGCCAGAGGGGCGGCGATTCATTGAAGTAGATGTCCCAATAGGGCTTCCCTGTCAGGCGGCAGGGGATCATGGCATAGAGGTCCGGTGCCACGGCGATCCGGTCGGTCGGGAGCCCCCGGATGGCGCAGAGAATGCGTTCCCGCGGGGTCATGTGTTCCATGGCGCATCCCTTTCGTCGGATTGGAAGAGGGCCTGGGGCGAAACGGCGCGGAGGTCGAAATCGGGTGGGGCGTCCTCGACCCGGACGGTGGCGTCATATCCGGGGATGAGGATGAAGTTGTTGTCGGAAAGACGAACGGCGTCGGGGACCGGAAGGTGGACGCATTCCGCATACCGGTCGGACCGGATCGTGATTTCCCGGGCGGAATGGCCCGTGACGCGGAGGATGGGACGGGAATGTGTCCGCTCGCACAGGGGAAACCGGCGCAGGACCGCCGGGGCCGTTCTCCCGGACCGGTCCAGGAGATAATGGAACCCGGTTCGTTCCGCCTCGCCTTCCGCCAGGGGCATGGAGGGCAGGGGAATCCGCGAACGGCCGGGGACCCGTACGTCCAGGGATCGGTGCCGGATCACCGTGCCGTCCACTCCCATAAAGCCGCACTCCAGGACAAGGTCCAGGCTTTCCGGGAGATCGTTGGCAATCCGACCGACAATCTCGCCGCCGCTCTCCCGCAGCATGAGCCGAACGGGGTGCAAGGCCCTGCGGACATACGGGTACGACCATTTCCGCAGGCCCAGGTGGTCGAGGATGCCCCATCCCACTTCTCCCCGCATGTCCGCGAACATCCAGAACAGGGCGCCGTC
>JAKPNJ010000150.1 GCA_029548445.1 Bacillota bacterium
CGAGGCGCGGTTCAGGGGATTCGCCGTCCTGAGGGCCCGGACCCGGGAGTCCGGTCCGACCCTGGAGGCCTGAGCCGTGGCGGACAACCGGTCTCCCCGCCCCTCCGGCCGGAGCCGCCGATCCCGGAAATCCCGGCGACCCCGCCTGGACGTCGTGCGGATCCTGACCCTTGCGGCGGGCCTCCTCCTGGTCCTGACCCTGGGGATCGGACTCGCGACAGGGCGGCTGGCCGGCCTCGTATCGACCCTCCTGCCCCGGGACCCCTCCCCCACTGCGTATCCGGACGACCCCACGGCCGCCGCCCCGTCGCCCACGGACGGTTCGCCCGCATCCCCGACCCCCGCCTCCTCGCCGACGCCATCGGTCCCGCCCCGGCCGGTGCTGATCCTGTCAGTGGGGGACATCATCCTCCACACCTCCGTGATCGAGGGCGGAACCTACGACTGGTCTACGGGCGGGACCGCCCGGGCCAAGGACGCACCACGGGATTACAGCCACCTGTTCGAGGATACCGAAGCACTCTTCCGGTCCGCGGACCTGGCCTGCGTCAATTACGAGGGCACCCTGGCGGGCCCCCCCTACACCAGTTACCCCCAATTCTCCGGCCCGGACGCCATGGCCGACGCCATCCGGGGTGCCGGATTCAACCTGGTCATCACGGCCAACAACCACCTGTACGACCGGGGCCTGGACGGCCTGCTCCGGACCCTTTCGGTCTTCCGGGACCGGGGCCTGCCGGTCATCGGCACCCGGGCCTCCGCGGAAGAGCCCGGGGACGTGGTGGTGGACCTGCGGGGCATCCGGGTGGGCGTGGCCGCCTACACTTTCGAGACGACCGGCGGCGGCAGCGCCATGACCATCAATGGCACGGCGATCGCGGCGGCGGCCCGACCCCTGGTCGATTCCTTCAACCCGTATGACCAGGGGGCCCTGGAGGAGGACCTGTCGGCCATGTCCGACCGCGTCCGGTCGCTGCGGGAGCGGGGCGCCGAAATCGTCCTGTTCCAGCTCCATTGGGGCGAAGAGTACACCACCCGGGCCGGGTCCTACCAAAAGGCCATGGCCCGGAGGCTTGCGGACGCCGGGGTGGACGTGATCGTGGGGCACCATCCCCACATGGTCCAGGAGATCGAGATCCTGGCCTCGGACGTGACGGGCCGGGAGACCCTGGTCTACTACTCCATCGGGAATTACATGGGGAACATGCTGTACGACACCCACAATACCCGCGGCTACACGGAAGACGCCCTCATCGCCGGCATCCTGCTGGACCGGGGACCGGACGGCGCTGCCAGGGTCCTGTCGGGGGGATATCTCGCCACCTTCATCGCCAAGGACGACCTGGGGGTCTCCGGTGGCCCCGTGCGGCATCGCGCCATTCCGCTGCGGCGGTTCCTGGAGGCGAAGCGCGATGAACCCGGCATTCCCCTGACGAGGCTGCAGGCCTCCATGGACCGGATCGCGTCGGTCATGGTACGGAACCGGCTCGAGGGCGCCCTTCCCGTTTCGGAATGGACCTGGCTGCCGGACGGCGTCGGTCCCGGCTCCCTCAGAGAAGCATCAGGCTGACGGCTGTCGCCAGCATCCCGGCCACAAGGCCGTACATGGAATCGTGCCCGGCCCCGTAAGCCCGGGACGACGGCAGCAGCTCGTCCATGGAGATGTAGACCATGATGCCCGCCACGGCGGCGAAGATGAATCCCAACAGCGCGTCCGACAGGAAGGGGCGCAGGACGGCGTAGGCCAGCAGGGCGCCCAGGGGCTCCGCGAATCCCGTCAGGAAGGTGTAGGCGACGGCCTTGCGCCGGCTTCCGCTCGAATAATAAAGCGGGATGGCCACCGAGATGCCCTCCGGAATGTTGTGGAGGGCGATGGCGATGGCGATGG
>JAKPNJ010000152.1 GCA_029548445.1 Bacillota bacterium
CTGATCGCCCGGCGGGCGCGGCGGGTCATCCAGATCCAGGACGGGAAGATCCTGGCGGACGTTCCGTCCGGGGAGTGGACGCCATGAAAGGGGGGGCTTTTTTTGAAAACATCCGCATGTCCCTCCGGAGCATCGCCGCCAACGCCGTCCGCTCCTTCCTCACCGCCCTGGGAGTCATGATCGGAACCGGGGCGGTCATCGCCATGCTGGCCCTGGGCGCGGGGGCCCAGAAATCCGTGGAGGCGAGCCTGCAGTCCCTGGGCTCCAACCTTCTCCTGGTCTACTCCGGCCAGCCCCGGGGCGGCAGCCTGGTCCGGAGGTCCACCACCAACATCGTCCCCACCCTCAGCGCCGAGGACCTGGAGGCCGTCCGGAACCTGGGGCCCCATCTGGTGGAGCTGGCGGCCCCGGAGTCCAGTTCCGGGGGTCAGGCGAAATTCGCCGCCGTCAACATGCCGGTCACCATCGTCGGGACGGGGATCCGGTATCCGGAGATCCGCAATGTCCACCCGATTTTAGGCTCCTTTTTCACTGAACAGGAGGCGGACAGCCGCAAGACCTCCGTGGTCATCGGCCATCAGGTCTACCAGGAACTCTTCGGCGGCGCCGGGGACCCGGTGGGGCAGAAGATCCGGCTCAACGGCCTGGGCTACCGGGTGGCGGGGGTCATGGAGCCCAAGGGATCCTCGGTCACCGATTCGTCGGTGTTCATCCCCATCTCCACCTTCCAGCGTTACGTCTCGGGAAACCCGAAGTACGCGCTGATCAACGTCCGGGCCGCCTCGGCGGGAATCATGCGCCAGGCCCAGGGCGCCATCGAAAAGGAGATCCTGCGGCTCCACCGGCTTCCCAACCTGGACGCGGCGGACTTCTACGTGGCGAACCAGCTGGACCTGCTGGACACCCTGCAGGGGGTGGCGGGCACCTTCACCCTGCTCCTGGGCGGGATAGCCGCCATAAGTCTCCTGGTGGGAGGGATCGGCATCATGAACATCATGCTGGTCTCCGTCACGGAGCGCACCCGGGAAATCGGAGTCCGCATGGCCCTGGGGGCGAAGAGCGGGGACATCATCGCCCAATTCATGACGGAAGCCATAATCCTGTCCGTGGCGGGGGGCCTCATCGGCATTGCCCTGGGCTTCGGGGCCTCCTGGGCCTTCTCCCGCTTCGGCGGCCTGGCCAGCCAGGTGACCCCCCTGTCGGTGGCCCTGTCCTTCGGCTTCTCGGTTCTGATCGGACTTTTTTTCGGCGGCTACCCCGCCTACATCGCGTCCCGGATGGACCCCATACAGGCCCTCCGGTATGAATGACACAAGGAGAACGAAAATGGTCAAAAAACTGTTCATGATGATCGCCGCGGCGGTCCTGCTGTCCGGGGCGGCCTTCGCTCAGACCTCCACCCAGGACCCGGCCGTCCAGGCCGCCCGGGCCAAGCTGGAAGTGGTCTACGATCTGGGCAGGATCTTCGGCTACATCCAGACCATGGACCGGGAGCAGAAGAAACTCGCCCTGGCCCCGGCCCAGGTGAAGGCCCTGACGGCGACGGCCGACAGGATCCTGAAGACCCCGAGGCTTGAACCCCGGGAGGCGGAAACCATGCTGAAGGAGATCGAGGATAAGATCCTGAGGC
>JAKPNJ010000166.1 GCA_029548445.1 Bacillota bacterium
GCATGACCTGCGGCCGCATCTCCTCGTCGGTCTCCCGCATCAGGTCCTCGTAGTTGTCCACAAGGAGGATGCCGGCCATGGCCATCCGGCTGTCCAGGTCGTCGATCCGGCGGACGAGTTCGGTCACGTCGGTCATGGTCAGGGCCAGGATGCGCTGCTGCCGGTCGATAAATGGGACGGGTCCCCGGTTCGGGCGAATCCGCACCACCCGGACCACCAGGTCGAAGGAACGGTCCCGGAGGACCACCCGCCGGGATTCGCCTTCCGTTGCGGTTACCCATTCCTGGAGGAATCCCGGGATCAGGTCCGGCAGCCGGCGGCCCAGGAGGTCGCTGCGGCCGCAGAAGGACAGGAAGGCCTGGTTGGCCGCCAGCACCACCCCGTCCTCCCGCAGGAGGACCATGTGGATCGGGTGGTCGTCCAGGACCACCCGGAGGCTCGTATCCAGGAGGCCCCGGTAGGACACCAGGGCCCGTTCCGCCCGGCGGACCAGGATGCGGCGGAGGAGGAGATAGAGGCCGGCCAGGAGGGCCGAAAGGGCGACTGCCCAGGACCACGGGAGGATTCCGGCCAGGAGGAGCAGCAGGGGTACGGCGGCCAGCAGGGCGGCCAGGATGTCCGGCAGCGTCCATTGCATGACGCTGCGGGTCAGGTGCCCCAGGAGGTCCTTGCGGGAGGCGCGGACAGGCGGCATGCGCGGGCGGGTCTCCTTCCCTGCGATGGTTGTTCCATTATATCATGCCCCGGCGGCCCTTCGGCCCGGCGCCGGGGAAGGCGACGGCCCGCGGTTCCGTCCGTCGGAACGCGGGCCGCATGGAATCCGAAGGGAACCGGCCGGGACCGGTCCCGACGCCGGCCTACTCGCCGGCGAAGGGCAGCAGTGCCACCTGGCGGGCCCGCTTGATGGCCGTGGTCAGGTCCCGCTGGTGCTGGGCGCAGCACCCGGTCATCCGCTTGGGCTGGATCTTGCCCCGCTCGGAAATGAATTTCCGGATCCGGGCGATATCCTTGTAGTCGATGTGGGCGATCTTGTCCGCGCAGAAAATGCAGACCTTCCGGCGACCGCGCCGGGGGCGCTGGGAACGGCCCTCTCCCCGTTCGGAATCGCGGTCGCGGTCCCGGTCGCGGGGGGGACGGTCCCTTCTTTCTGGTCTCATGTCAGCCATGGAAATGGCTCCTTTCCTTGAGGGTCGGGCCGGGGGGCCCGGTTACAGGTCAAATGGGAGGGCGGTGTCGTCGTCGGGGGCGGGAAAGAACCCCTGGTCTCCCGACGGGGCGGACCCGCCGGACGGGCCCTGGGGCGGGGCGCCCGGTCCGCCGAAGGGGGGAGCGCCGTAGCCTCCGGCATCCTGGTCGTAGGCGTCGCGGCGGCCGCCGGCGTCCTGCCGGGGTTCCACGAATTCGATGTCGTCGGCGATGACGTCCATGGCGAACTGGCGCCGACCGTCCGGATCATCCCAGCTCCGGGTCTGGAGAGAGCCGGTGACCAGCATGCGCTGGCCCTTCCGGAAAAACCGGGTCACGAATTCGGCGTTCCGCCGCCAGGCCGTGACATTGATAAAATCCGCCTTCTTCTCGTCGCCGGGTTTCTGGAAACGCCGGTCCACGGCGAGGGTAAAGCTGCAGACCGGGATTTGCGCCTGCACCGTCCGCAACTCCGGATCCTTCGTCAGGCGGCCCATGAGGATCACCTTGTTCATCTCGTTCCGCCTCCTTCCGCGGGAATTCGCCCGGCCGTAACCGGCGGGCGGGGTAGGGCGCCGGTCAGGCGTCGCGACGGATGACGAGCTGCCGGAGCACGCCGTCCGTGATCCTCAGGACCCGCTCGAGTTCCTTGGGGAACTCCGGTTCGGAGCTGAAGTGCATCAGGATATAATATCCCTCGGTCTGGTCGTTGATCTCGTAGGCGAGACGCTTGCGTCCCCATTGCTCCATGAGCTCCGGATCGGCGGATGACTCGACCAGCGCCCGGATCTTGTCGATGGCGGCGGTCATGCCTTCTTCTCCAAGACGGGTGCTGAGCACAAACAGGGCTTCATACGGTCTTTTCACGTGTGGTTCACCTCCTCCCGGTCTGACGGCCTCGCACGCTGGCGAAGCGAGGATGGCGCCGTGGGTCCAGGGGAGCGGTGCCTCTCCTGGGTTCGGCCGCCGGACGGCGGCGCGGCACGGGCAGAAAATTTATACCACACGGGGATCGGCAAGTCAAACCGCGTCCGCATCCTCCTTGATTTTTCCGTTCCCGTTTCTTACGATGGGATCAATATGATGAAGACAAGGACCGCTCCCCTGCCGCGGGACGGGAAACCGATGGGTCGCTTCCTGAAGAAGTACGGCTGGATCTACCTGCCGGGACTCCTGTTCCTTGTTCTTTCGTCGTGGCTGCAGACCCAGGCGCCGGCCCTCCTGGGGCGGGTCGTCGACCTGCTCAACGTTCCGGCGGGGGGCATGGATGTCCCGGCTGTCTACCGTGGCCTGGTCCTGATCCTGGCCGTGGCGGCCCTGTCGTTCCTCTCCCGGTTCGTTTGGCGGGCCCTGATCATGGGCAACTCCCGCAACCTGGAAATGGAGCTTCGCCACATCCTCTTCGCCTATCTCCTGGCCCTGCCGCCCGATTTCTACCACCACCGGAAGACCGGCGACCTGATGGCCTACGCCGTCAACGACATCGGCGCCGTCCGCCAGATGTTCGGCCCCGGCGTGGCCCTGACCGCCAATGCCATCGTCCTGACCGCCCTCTCGGTCCGCAACATGTCGGGAGACATCCATCCCGGGCTGACCCTGTTCGCGCTCCTGCCGGTCCCCCTGGTCCTCGTCGCCATCGTGCTCATGGGGCGCCTGGTCCGCGCCCGGTTCCGGGCGGTGCAGGAGGCCTATGCGGCCGTGTCCGACCGGGTCCAGGAGAACGTCTCGGGGCTCCACGTGATCAAGGCCTACGGCCAGGAGGAGGAGGAACAGCAGCGCTTCGAGGAACTGAACCGCCGGAGCCGGACCGCCCAGCTGCGCATGGCCCGGGTGTCGGCCGCCACGGGCCCCCTGGTGTCCCTGCTGTTCGGGATCAGCTTCTCCGTCAGCCTCCTGTACGGCGGCCGGCTCATCCTCGACGGCGACCTGACCCTGGGCGCCTTCGTGGCCTTCCAGGGGTACCTGGCCATGGTCGTCCAGCCGGTCCAGTCCGTGGCCCGGGTCATTTCCCTCTTCCAGCGGGGCGCCGCCTCCTGGCAGCGGGTCCGGTCCATCCTGTCGGTGGATCCATCGGTCCGGGACGGCGCCCGGACCTTGCCGGAAGCCTCTCTCCGGCCCCGGGCCAGGGGCCTGGCGGAGATCCGGAACCTGACCTTCCAATACCCGGAGACCAACCGGCCGGCCATCCGGGACCTGTCCCTGACCCTGTCGCCGGGTCGGATGGTGGGGATCCTGGGCCGTACCGGCAGCGGCAAGAGCACGCTGCCCCAACTCCTGCAGCGGATGTACGATCCGCCGGAGGGCACGGTTTTCCTCGACGGCCATGACGTCACGACCCTGCCCTTGGGTTACCTGCGCCGCCAGGTCGCCCTGGCGCCCCAGGAACCCATGCTCTTCTCCATGACCCTGTCGGACAATATCCGTTTCTTCGATCCGGCCCCGTCAGAGGACGACATCCGCGCCGCGGCCCGAGCGGCTGACCTGGACCGGACGGTGGCCGAGTTTCCCGACGGGTACGCCACCCTGGTGGGAGAGCGGGGCGTGACCCTCTCGGGAGGCCAGAAGCAGCGGGTCAGCCTGGCCCGGGCGCTCCTGCGGAAGGCGCCGGTCCTGGTGCTGGACGACCCGATGACGGCGGTGGACACGGAAACCGAGAACCGGATCCTGTCCGGCCTGCGGGACTCCATCGGGGAATCGGCCTGCCTGCTCATTTCCGGCCGGGTATCGGCCCTCCACCTCTGCGACGAGATCCTGGTCCTCGAGGACGGCCGCATCATCGAACAGGGAACCTATGACGAACTGATGGACCAGGACGGCGTGTTCGCCGCCTTCGCCCTCCGGCAGGCGGCGGGGCCCGGCGGCCGGGAGGACTCCCGATGAGCGCCGACGGAACCGAGGCCAGGACCTCCCGGGGCGCCAAGGGACTGTGGAAGCTGCTTCCCTTCCTGAAGCCCCAGCTGCCGCTGTTCATCCTGGTCCTCCTGTTCCTGGTCCTGGTCAACGGGGCGGACCTCCTGAAACCCTACCTGCTGCACCTGGCCATCGACGGGTACCTGGCGAATCCCGCCGGCGCCCCGCCGAACGCCATGCAGGCCGTCCTGTTCCTTTCCCTGGCCTATCTCGGCCTGATCGTGGCCGGCACCGCACTCTCGTACCTGCAAGCCCAGCTGCTGACCCGCATGGGCCAGAACCTCCTGCTCACCATCCGGCGGCAGGTGTTCTCCCACATCCAGCACATGCCCCTGCGAATGCTCTACAAGTTCACGACGGGACGGCTGATCACCCGGGCCACCCATGACGTGGAGTCGGTGAACGAGTTCTTCACCGACGTGCTGGTGCACCTGTTCCGGGACATCTTCCTCCTGATCGGCATCCTGGTCACCATGTTCTTGCTGGACTGGAAGCTGGCGCTGGTTTCCTTCATTACGACCCCCCTGATCCTCGCCATCACCCTGTGGGTCCGGAAGCGGCTCCGGAAGAACTTTGTCCTGATGAAGGCGCTGATCGGCCGCCTCAACGGGTTCCTGGCCGAGCACATCTCGGGGATGCGGCACATCCAGTCTTTCCATCGGGAGGCGAACCGGCTGGAGGACTTCGACGCCCTGAACCGGGAGTACTGCGATACGACCCGGACCCAGATCCGGCTCAACAGCCTCCTGCGCCCCCTGATGGAGCTGGTCAACACCCTGGGGGTCGTGCTCCTCATTGCATTGGGACTCCGGGCACTGAACGCCGGCGACCTGCCCATCGGCATCCTGTATGCCTTTTCCACCTATATCCGGCAGTTCTTCGACCCCATCAACGACCTGGCCGAGCGATATACAACCGTTCAGTCCTCCATGGTGTCCGCCGACCGGATCTTCGAATTGCTGGATGCCCGGGAAGACCAGGAGGACCTGGAGACCGGCCTGCCGGTGGAACGCCTGGAGGGCCGGGTGGAGTTCCAGGATGTCTGGTTCGCTTACAACGAGGACGAATGGGTCCTGAAGGGGGTCTCCTTCGTCGTGGAGCCGGGCCGGAGCGCCGCCCTGGTGGGTGCCACGGGAGCGGGAAAGACGACGATCATCTCGCTGCTGCTCCGCTTTCATGAAGTCGGCCGGGGACGCATCCTCCTGGACGGCCGGGACATCCGGGAGTACCGGCTGCGGGACCTGCGCCGGTGCATCGCCATCGTCCTGCAGGATGTCTTCCTTTTCGCCGGCTCCATCGCCGAGAACGTCCGGCTGGGGGACGACCTGATCGACGACGACCAGGTCGCCGAGGCCCTGCGGCTGGCCCAGGCCGACACCTTCATCGAGAGGCTGGCCCACCGGATGGACACCCCCGTCGCCGAGCGCGGCGCCACTCTCTCCCAGGGACAGCGCCAACTCCTGAGCTTCGCCCGGGCCATCGCCCGCCGCCCCAGCCTGTTCATCCTCGACGAGGCCACCGCCAGCATCGATTCCGAAACCGAGCGCCAGATCCAGGAATCGATCCGGCGGATCGCCTCGACCTGCACCTCCCTCATCATCGCCCACCGCCTGTCCACAATCCGGGCCTGTGATCCCATCCTGGTCCTGGAGCATGGTAAAATGGTGGAGTCGGGCAGCCACGAGTCGCTGCTCCGGCGGAACGGACGTTATGCCGCCCTGTATCGCGCCCAGTTCCTGAAGCGGAACGGCGATGCGGGAAGGAGCCCGGGAGAGGAGTAACATGCGCGCCCTGGGGTCGCGGAACGGGTCCGGTTCCATCCTGGCCGGGTTGATCGCGTTCGGCCTTTGTGTTTCCCTGGCCTGCCTGTCTCCCCTGCCCGGGCCGTTCCTGGAGGCCGGTCCCGACGGACCGGCGGCGGTGTCCCAGGAAGCAGCGGCAACGCAATCGCCGACGCAACTTCCGACGGAACCTGCCGTGCAGCCGACGGCCTGGCCGACGACTCAGCCGACGATGCAGCCATCCGAGGCCCCTGCCGCTCCGACGACCGGAACCGCCTGGGATGCCATTGGAGAGGACCGGTCCCTCGAACGGCCCGAAGTGACGCGACCGGATCCCGAGCCTTCCCCATCCGACCCCCCGGCTGCACCGGCGGACGGCCTGTCCCTCCTGAAACCCCGCCGGCCCGTGGATCCGGACCAGCCCATGATCGCGCTGACCTTCGACGACGGCCCCAGCGCCAGGCTGACCGGCCGCCTGCTGGATATCCTCGGGAGGAACGGCGCCGCCGCCACCTTCTTCGTCCTGGGATGCCAGGCCCGGTATTCGCCCGACCTCCTGCGCCGCATGGTCGAGGAGGGCCACGAGATCGGCAACCATACCTTCGGCCATGACCGGCTGTCCCGGCTGTCGGACGCCGGCATCCGGGAGACCGTGGAGCGGACCCAGGTCCTGGTGGAGGCCGCCACCGGCATTCGGCCGGTCCTCCTGCGATCGCCCTACGGCATCCGCATCGACCGGGCCGCCGCCCTGGTCGGGATGCCCATGATCCACTGGTGCGTCGATCCCCGGGACTGGGAAGACCGGAACGCCGGCCGGGTGGTCCGGCACATCCTGGAGAAAGCCCGGGACGGCTCCATCGTGATCCTCCACGACACCCGGGCCAGCACCATCGACGCGGCGGAGCGGGTCATCCCGGCGCTGATGGAGCGGGGATACCAGCTGGTGACGATCAGCGAGCTCTATGCCGCCCGGGGGCGTTCGCTGGTTCCCGGAACAGCCTATTTCAACGCCTACCCCTGATTCGCGGCGAGGGCGCACGAAAAGGAGGCCCCATGCGGCAGTCGAAGCGGGAGGTTCGGGATCCGGAGGACCTGCGGCGGATCATGGCCGCCTGCGATGTGTGCCGGGTCGCCTTTGCCGGCGACGGGTTCCCGTACATCGTCCCCATGAATTTCGGGGAGGAATGGTTCGACGGGCGACCTGTCCTGTACTTCCACTGCGCCCGGGAGGGACGCAAGCTGGACCTGCTTCGCCGGGACCCCCGGGTCGGCCTGGAAATGGACACGGCCCGCTCCCTCGTGTCGGGGGAACGGGCCTGCCGATACTCCATGAACTACGAAAGCCTCATCGGGGAGGGCACGATCCGGATCCTGGAGGACCCGGCCCGGAGAATCCACGGCCTGCAGCGGATCATGGCCCACTACACGGGACGGGCGGACTGGGGGTTCGATCCCCATGACCTGTCGCTGGCCTGCGTCCTGCGCCTCGATGTCTCGTCCCTCTGCGGGAAACGGCTGGCCAAGCCGGCATCGCCCTGATCCGCCGGCGGGGACGGCCGGCTTTCCCGTTCGCTTATCCGATGGAGATGGCGGTTACGGGGCAGGCATCCTCCGCTTCCTTCGCGGACGCGAGGAGCGCGCCCTCCAGTTCCACGTCCAGGCCGACGGCCTTGCCGTCCCCCGTCATTTCGAACACCTCCGGGCACATATCGGCGCACAGGCCGCATCCGATGCAGGCATCCTGGTCGACTGTCGCTTTCATTTCCGATTCTCCTTCCTTGCGGCCCCGATCGGCGGCGCCGCGCATGACGGCCCCATTCTACCCCTCTCTTTCCGGCTGGGCAAGCCCGGATTTCGTTCCTGGATTCACTCCCAGGTCCACCGGAACAGGCGACTGGATCCGCAGGTCCCCGGGCTCCACCCTGCACGCCAGGGCCAGGACCCCGACCCCCCGGGCCGCCGCTTCCCGCAGGGCCGCCCCGAAGGCCGGATCCATCCGGTCGTTGGGCCGGAACACCACAACACCCTCCATTTGCACCACGAACACGACCAGGGCCCCGTATCCGGCGTCCAACGCCCGGACCAGTTCCCGGAGGTGCCGCGTCCCCCGATCGGTGGGGGCGTCGGGAAACAGGGCCACTCCTTTCTCCTCGAGGGTCACGCCCTTGACCTCGATGAACCGGGGCGGGCCGTCCGCCGGTTCCAGCAGGAAGTCGAAGCGGCTGCCGCCGAACCGGACCTCGGACCGGAGCCGGCCCGGCAGGTCCAGGGTGCCGGCGGCCCGGGCCTCCCGGAAAAGGGCGTTGGGGGCCTGGGAGTCGATATTGACCAGCCTGTCCCCTTTCCAAACGGAGAGGAGCGTGTACGTGGTCCTGCGTTGTTCCCCGGGGCTTCGCTGCAGGAGGACCCGGGCGCCGGGGTACAGCAGTTCCCGGCATCGGCCGGTGTTCTTGACATGGGCCAGGACCGTCTCCCCGTCCAGGCGGCACCAGGCCACGAACCGGTTGGGCCGCGACAGGAATTCCGCCTCCAGGACTGCGCCATACTGCATGTGCCCGCCCTCCTGGCTCCACCTTACCATACCGAGGCCGCCGGGCCCTGGCCTTCGGCTGCCGGGGCCGTCCCCAGCGCCCCCTTGACCGACGCAGGGCGCCTGCCGGACAATGGACCCGAACCGCGCCCCAGCCTGCCGACTCCCGAATACCCGAAAGGAGCCAGCCCATGACGGATCCCGCCGCCGCCCCCATTCGCATTCCCTTCTTCGTCGCCGGCGCCATGGCCCTGGGAGGCCTGGCCCTGGTCGGTGCCGGCCTGGCCATGCTGCAGGACGGCGGGGACATGAACGGCTTCGGGCTCGTGACCATTGGCGGCTTCCTGCTGGTCATGGCCGTCGTCACGGCCGCGGTCTACGGGAAAATGGAGCGCCAGCGCCGGGATGCCCTGGGCGAACCGCTCCTGTCCTACCGGCTGCCGCCTGACATCCGGCGGGACGCGGCCGAAAAGGCCGCCGCCGAAATCCGGGGCCAGAACCTCTCGGTCCTCCTGGTCATGCTGGCCTTTTGCGTCCTCCTGGCCCTGGTCGGCCCATTCCTTGCCGAGGATGGATGGCTGTTCAGCGTCATCGCCCTGGGCCTGGGCGCCTTCCTGGCCCTGGCCGCCCTCGTCATCACGCGCTACCGGACCTGGAAGCTGCGGAGGGGCGGCGACCGGGTTGTCGTCGCCCGGAAGGGCGCCCTGGTCCACGGGCAGTTCCACGCCTGGACCCTGCTGGGGGCCCGCATCGACGCCATCGGGTACCGGCCGGGCCCCCGGGACGACGCCTTCGGCGAACTGGCCATCGCCTATTCGGCGCCGTCCCGGACCGGCCGCCAGTCGGTCTCCCTGGCGATTCCCGTCCCGGCGGACCAGGAGGAAGCGGCCCGACGGACCGTGGAGGTCCTGCGGGAGGGCCACCGGCTGTCGTAAGGGGACGGATTGGGGCGGAGAGAATTTCAGGAGTATAATAAAGGTATGTGGATCTCCCCGGCCTGGGCCGCTGCAGCGGCCATGCGAAACGGGAGGCGATCGGCATGTGCGGCAAGCGGAACGGCGCGTTCCAAAGCAGGCGGTCCTGCGGTGCGCCGGGTGGTTCGACGGGTGGTTCGTTCCTCTCCCTGGTTCTCCTCGTGTCGCTCCTGGCGGCCGGCCTGGCCGGATGGCCCGGCCTGTCCGGCGCCACGGTCCTCCCGCTCCAGTCGGTGGACCTGGAAATCACGGATGTCTACCTGGATGGGTTCGTCATTCATTATGTCTTCAAAAACAATGGACCCGGGGACCTGGACGGGCAGACGGCGCCGAAGGGCTTTCGTACAACCCTGTCCATCGACGGGAAGCCGGTGGCCCAGGACCTGGTGGAAGCGGTCATGCCGGCCGGATCCCAGCTGGACCGGACCTTTGACTGGCAGTATGCCTTCTCGCCACCGTCGGACACGATATCGGTCCTGGTCGACGCCGGGCAGGATGTGACGGAGAGCAACGAAGGCAACAATCTCTGGTCTGCGGAGTGGAAGGATCCGGCCTCGCTGCCCGACCTGGTGGTCCAGGGGCTCGAGGCGGGGGCCGGCAACAAGCTGGTCGTGACCCTCGGCAACATCGGGAAGGGTCCCCTGCCGAAGGGATGGATCGCCCTGGGCCGAATCTGGCTGGACGGCCAGAATATGGGAACCTTCGACATGACCGCCCCCACATCCGAGACCGACGGCGGCATCGCGATGCCCGGCGGCCTGTCCATCTATGTACTCGGATTCGGGATCACGAAGGACACCCTGGTGACCTGCGTCGCGGATGCCACGAAAGAAATCGCCGAATCCGACGAGACGAACAACGACCTGAAGAAGATGGTGGTCCCGGCCGCAACCCCGACCCCCAAGCCGTCCCCCACCGGCAAGCCGACCCCGACAGCAGGGCCTTCGCCGACAGGTACCCCTTCTCCGACGGCCGGCCCCACGCCCGGCGGGACACCCACCGGGGCACCGACCGGCAAGCCAACCGCTGAGCCATCCGGAACCCCGACTGCGATGCCCACCGGAACCCCCACGGAACTCCCGACGCCTTTCCCCACGGCGACACCCACGCCATCGCCAGGCCTGCGACTCGCGGCCCCGCCAACCCTCTTCCTGTCGATCCGGCCCACGGTGTCGGACATCACCGCCACCGGCGCCGTCCTGACCTGGACGACGGGAACCGCCTCCGACAGCAAGGTGCAATTCGGAACCTCGGCGGGAAAGCCCGACCAAACGGCACAGGACAAAACCCTCGTGCTCCTGCACCGGATCGTCCTGGAGGGACTGGCACCCGATACGACCTACCAGTATATCGTCTCATCCGGCGACGGGACAGGATACCAGGTCCGTTTCGGCCCCCTTGCCTTCACAACGAAGCCCCAGGCAGCCCCGACCCCCGGGAAGGGTTCCGTCCGGCTGGACCTGCCGTCGTCGCTTTCGGGCCGGACCGCCCTGGTGACCGCGATCGTGGAAGACATGCCGACCGTCCGGCGGGTCGTGTTCCTCGTGGACGGGATCCCTGTCCGGACCGACTACAGCGCCCCCTTCCAGTGGCCTTGCGACACGACGGAATTCGGGGAAGGGTCCCATTCGTTCGGTGTCCGGGCTTTCGACGCCTTCGGCGAATCGGTCGAGGCCGCCCGGAGTGCCCCGGTCCGGAACCAGGTGGCCGGCGCCCTGTCGCCGGTACAGGTCCGGATCGTGTCGCCGTCCGGTACGGATCCCCTGTATGGGTCTGTGGACCTGGCCGCGGAGATCCGGCATGATCTCGGTCTCCGGATCGACCGGATCGAGTTCCGGGTCGACGAAACCCTGGTCTCGGCCGTCGACCTGGATCCACCCGCCGACATCCGTCCCATCCTGGCGCCGTCCCATATCGTCCGGTATCGCTGGGACGCGTCCGAGGCCGCCTACGGGTCCCATGTCGCAAGCGTTCGGGTCCGGGACGAGGCCGGGAACTGGGGCGTGGCCAGCCGCCGGTTCGGGACGGCGGAGCCGCCGCCGGCGGACCTCGTCGTGGAGCGGGAAGTCGTCCGGAACGGGCCGACTTTCGATGTGCTCTTTCATATTCGAAACGACGGCGGCCAGGCGGTGGAGAACCTGGTGGTCCGGGATACTGCCCATGGGTTCCAGTGTGCCGGCAGGGCGGAAATCCGGCGGGGCACCTATGGCGGATTCGAGGACCAGGACCCGGCCCCGACGGTGGAGAGGCTGCCGGGCCGCACCTCCGATACGGCCATCGGGATGCAGGCCGGCACCCTGGCCGGGGGCGCATCCCTGACCTTGCGGTATCATGCGGTCCCGGTCCTGGCCGATCCCTATGATGCCTCTTCCCTGCCCCGGTTCGGCACGGGCTTCGGGTTCTCCTATGATGCCGGCGGCGGACATGTCGAGCGAAATCCGCCCCTCGTGTACGGCCTGTCCTATGCCGAATACGCCGACGCCACCCGGTCGGCCGACTACCTGGCCATCACCTGCCCGCCGAACCTCGATCTCCTGAACGAATCGGCCGCCACGGATTCCCTTCTGGCCCGCATGGCGGACCTGGCCCGGGCGCGCAACGGGGTCCTGGGTTATGTGTCGGCGGCGCGAGCCGGCCTGGGCGCCCTGTCCGTCCGGGAACTCATGCGCAGCGGGTCCTGGGGCGACCAAATGGCGGAGGGCTGGAGGGACCATGGATACCTGCTGCTGGTGGGGGAAACCGATGTCCTGCCCGCGTTCACCCTTCGTGGAATCCCCCTGGCGGATTCCCAGTATGCGAGTATGGCCGGCAGCGAGGAGCCGGAACTCCGGATCGGGCGCCTGGTCGGCAATACCGCCGACAAGCTGGAAATCCCCATCGACAGCAGCCTGGCCGGCGTGTATCGGGCCGAAAAGGGGCTCCTGGTCTCGGGGCCCGAAGATACCTGGGAGCCCAATGTCAAATACGCGGCCATCGGGGAGATCGCCATGCGGATCAAGGGCCTGGAGACCCGCCTCATCCATACCGAATACTGGACATCGACCTATCGGGCCCTTGTGGAAGGAATCCGCATCAAAAATGGACCGAAGCGCCCTGTCGAGCTGTGGTCCCTTGCGGAGTTCCTGTTGCGCCGGATGGGTCCGCCGGAAGGACCGGAACCGGACGAGGATCTGTCGGGATATTCAGTCGAGGAGCTGGCCGCCTGGCTGTTGTGGGCCCGGGGACTGATCGATCCCGCCACCACCCTGGAGGAAGCCTTGGGACATGCCGGCGACCTGGTCGAGGCGAAAGGCAACGGCCAGGGCCTCAATGGTACCATGTGGCTGATCCTGAGGAATCTGACCCAGGTCACGGAAACGAGACTCCATCTGTCCCTGGACGAAGTGACAGCCTGGTTGCTTTGGGAGGAGTCCGCCCCCCGAGGTCCCTTTTCGGGCTCGGATCTCGGAACGATCCAGGTCGATTTCTATCGACTGAACGTCACCGACCTGACCCTCCGGGAAGCGGTGGACAATGCGACGGCCATTGCAGCCCTTGGGCATCTCTCCCTGGCCGTGGAACGGGCTGAGGTCATCCAGGCGGAGAACCCCACCCGGGGTGGTACCTATGCCCCCTGGGAGTACCAGTATCTTATCAATGACTATTATGCGGAGCAAAGGCGGAAGGAGGCCGTCCTGGTCTCCACCGCAGAGGGCCAGGACATCATCTGCTTCTTCGGCCATGGGGATCCGGGAGGGTGGTGCGGCGTGATCGGGGACTGGCCCCTGACCGCGTCCCGGATGGAGGAAGGGGAACCGGACCTGGGGGGGCGAAACCCCATCGTCATCGCCTTCGCCTGCGACACAGGCAACTACCGGACCGTCCCACGGGAAGGGTATGAGGCCCTGAATCCCAATCCCAGCATCTCCGAGCGATTCCTGGAGAGCGGGGCCGGTGCCTATCTGGGCGCCATCATTCCGATGCCGTACTGGCAAATGGACGAGATGGTGTCCATGCTGTTCTGGGAATACTGGTCGGCGGACCGGAGCATCGGGGAGACCCTCCAGGACCTGAAGGACGACCTGATCCGGGATCCCGACTGGATCAAATTCATTCGCTACTTCAACCTTTACGGCGACCCGGCCTTCGGAGATCCCAGATACAGGGGGAGGTGAGGCGCATGGACGGCACCCGGCACGCAAAGGCCACCGTTCCGGCGGTTCTCCTGCTGGCGGCACTCCTGTTGTTCCCTGCGGGTGTTCCGGGAGGGAGTCCGGGCAACTCCCTCGTGGATGCGGCGGAGACGAATACGGTGGTCGTCGACATTCCGGCCTGCCAGGTGGAGACCCAGGCGGACGTGGACCAGGTCGCCTTCCCCGGCGGCCGGACCCTTGTGGCCGAGGAAGGGCGTCCCCAGGTGCCCTACTGGCTCCATGCCGTGGAGTACCCGGAAGGCGAAGTGGTCCGGAGCGTCATCCTGGTGGAACGGTCGGGACGGGAAACCCTGTCCGGCCTGGACCTGCCGACGGTCCTCCACGAGGACGATCCGGAGGTCCCCGCCGGCATGAAGCCCGGCTGGTATCCGGAGGAAATTTTCCTGTGGCGGGTGGTGGATCATGGGGACGGTCGCTCCACCCTGTCCCTGGTGCTGTATCCCTTCTACTATGATCCGGAGACCAGGGAGGCGGAATGCTTCCACCGGTACGTCTTCTCCGTGGAGACAGCCGACTCCGAAGTCCGCATAACGGGTTTGTCCGTGGACCGGGAAGTTCGGGTGCCCGAGGGACCCGTGTCCGTCGACCTGTCGTTCGAAAATGACGGCGCGGTCCGGGACCTGGTTGTGGACCTGGCGGTCTGGGCGGCGGGAGAAGACGCCATCCTGCTGGGGCTGCCGCTCCGGCAGCTCGAGGAGGTCCAGGGGAAGGGCACGTTCCAGGCGGCCTGGGACTGTACGGGCTTCCCGGTCGGGGACTACGAGATCCAGGCAACCCTGCGGGACGACGAGGGATTCCCCCTGGACACGGCCACGGCGATCGTTCTTCTCCGGAACGCATCCGACCTCCCCCCGTCATCCACCCCGATCCCGACCTGGGCCCCGGAGGGGGCGCCCGGCATTCGGTCGACGTTCCTGATTGCCCTCCTGGCCGGCGGGCTGGGGCTTCTTGCGGCAAGCCTGGTCCTGTTCCTCCTGCTGCGGCGTCGGCGGCATCGCAGCCGGCCCCCCCGCTGACCGGCGACCAGGCCGGAAAGAACAGGTTCGGCACGACATGCAGGTTGGCACCCTGGTTCTCTCGTTTCCGATTCCCGGCGCCC
The DNA here is from genome assembly GCA_029548445.1 of Bacillota bacterium. Taxonomy (GTDB): domain Bacteria; phylum Bacillota; class Clostridia; order Saccharofermentanales; family UBA5734; genus JAKPNJ01. The sequence goes on from JAKPNJ010000166.1 coordinate 14,673, forward strand.
GTTCCCTCAAGGACAAGCGCTCGGTGATCCGGCGCGTGATCGCCCGGACCCGGGACCGCTTCAATGTGTCGGCTGCCGAAGTCGAGGCCCAGGATCGTCCGGGCACCGCGGTGCTGGGGATTGGGGCGGTGTCCGAAAGCCGGCGGGTCGTGGAGGAGACCCTCGATGCGGTACTGCGGTTCATCGAGGGCGAAACCGGGGTTGACGTGGCGATCCTGGAGCGGGAAGTCGGTTCGGCCTAGGGTGGATGGACAAGGAAAGGACCGGCCGGGGAAATCGTTCCCGACCGGTCCTGTTTCACAATCCCTCGGCGGTCAGCCGAACATGAGCCGATTCTGCAGGCTTTCCAGGAACTCCTGGCGCCCGGAACCGACAGCCACGTCGCCCATTGCCAGGGCATGCCGTTCAAGCTCGGCCAGGGTTGCCTCCCCGTTTCGGATCCGGCGGCCCAGGTCGCCCTGCCAGCTCCGGTAGCGCTCCTCCACGAACCGGTCCATCCGGCCGTCCTGCAAAATCCGGTCGGCCAGGACGAGTCCCAGGGCGAAGGCGTCCATGCCGGCGATATAGCCGAGGAAAATATCCTCCTGGGTATTGGAGGCCCGGCGGGCCTTGGCGTCGAAATTCAGGCCGCCCCTGGTAAAGCCGCCGGCCTTCAGGACCTCGGTCATGCAGCCCACGATGTCATACAGGTTGGTGGGGAACTGGTCGGTGTCCCAGCCCAGCAGCAGGTCTCCCTGGTTCGCGTCGATGGACCCGAAGAACCCGCTCTCCCGGGCCAGCCGCAGTTCGTGCTGGAAGGTGTGGCCTGCCAGGGTCGCGTGGTTCGCTTCCACATTCAGCCGGAAATCCTTGTCCAGACCGTAGTGGCGCAGGAAGCCGATGACCGTGGCCGCATCGAAGTCGTACTGGTGCTTGGTGGGCTCCTTGGGCTTGGGCTCGACATAGAAGTCGCCCGTGAAGCCGATGCTGCGGCCGTATTCCACCACCATCCGCATCAGCCGGGCCAGGTTGTCCAGCTCCAGGCCCATGTTCGTGTTCAGCAGGGTCTCGTACCCTTCGCGGCCGCCCCAGAAGACGTAGCCCTGGCCCCCCAGCTTGACCGTCATCTCCAGGGCCTTCTTGATCTGGGCCGCGGCAAAGGCGAAGACATCCACATCGGGGGCGGTCCCGGCGCCGTGGGCATAGCGGGGGTTGGAGAACAGGTTGGCGGTGCCCCACAGGACCTTCTTGCCGTACTGTTTCTGCAGCGAGAGCAGGAGGTCCGAGATCTCGTCCAGCCGGGCGTTGGATTCGGCCAGGGTCTCCCCTTCCGGCGCGATGTCCCGGTCATGGAAGCAGTAGAATTCGATGCCCAGCTTGTCCATGAGCTCGAAGGCGGCCTGGGCCTTGTTGCGGGCGCTTTCCATGGCGTCGGCGGACCCGTACTTCTTCTTCAGGGTGCCGCTGCCGAACATGTCGGTGCCTTCGGCCACCATGGTGTGCCAGTAGGACATGGCGAACCGCAGGTGGTCCCGCATGGGCTTGCCGGCCACCAGGGCGTCGGGATCGTAGTAGCGGAACGCCAGGGGATTGTCGGTGTCCTTGCCTTCAAAGGCGATGCGGGGGATTCCGGGATAGAACTCGGTCATGGGGTGCCTCCTTTCAGGTTTTCGGCGATGACGATCTCGTTGTGGGTCAGGGTTCGGTCGGGGGGCAGGGTACCATCCACGTGGTGGTCGAACAGGAGCCGGATGGCCTGGTAGCCCTGCTCGAACGGCTGCTGGCCGATGGTGGCCGTCAGGACGCCCCGTTCCAGGTAGTCCCGGATGGCCGGCGTCAGGTCGTTGCCGATGATCCGGACCCGGCCGGGGCCGATGCCGGCGACTCCGTGTTCCTCGATGGCCCGGCAGGCCCCTGCCACGCCGCCCGCGGCGACATAGACCGCCTCCGGCGCCGGGGTCCGGTCCAGGGCGGCGGACAGCTTCCCGTATGCGATGCCGTCGTCGTCCTCGGTCTCCTCCACGCCCAGGATCGAGAGGCCGGGAGCACTCGACTCCAGGGCACGGCGAAATCCCTCTACCCGCTGGTTGTGCCCCAGCATCCGGAACGATCCGGTCAGGACCAGGACCCGCAGGGGCCTGCCGTCCGCCAGGAGCCGCAGGACCCCGCCCGCCGCCAGGCCGCTCGACAGGTAGTCGGTGCCGACATAGCCCAGTCGCTTTCCCCCGACGATGTCCGTGTTGACGGTCAGGACCGGCAGGTGCCTCTCGTGCAGCTCCTCCAGCAGGGCGAGGATATCGGGGTGGGAAATGGGAACCAGGGCCAGGGCCTGGATGCCTTCCGCCAGAAGGTCCCGGACCTGGCGGACCTGGAGGGTCGGATCGAAGCCTTTCATGGTCCGGAGGGCCATGGACACGCCAAAATCCGCCCGGGCCGCCACGGCCCGCTCCAGGCCGGCCCGGACACCCAGGAAGAAGTCGTTGCCCTCGGAGGGCATCTGGACCCCGATCCGGAGCGGTTTCTTCCGGAGGCCCAGGATCCGGCCGGCCTTGTTCGACCGGTATCCCTGCTCCGTGGCGACCTTCAGGACTTTCTCCTTCACGGCGGGATCGATGCCGGCGCGGTCGTTCAGGGCCCGGTCCACGGTACCCCGGGACACCCCGGTGAGACGGGCGATTTCCTTGATCGATACGCCCACGCCATCGCCCTCCCTTTCTCCGTGCTCGAGCACGACCTGGACTCCAGCTTACTCCAGGACCGGTTCCGCTGTCAATGCCTGGCGAGACATGGCGCAGGCAGGCCAATCGGCCAGGACACGGCTGATGGACGGGCGGAAACGCGCAGGAATCCGTTCGGAACCGTGGCGGTGGCGTGGCGGAATCCGGGCGAAGTCCCGGGGGAGGATGAACCGTATTGTGGACGCGAATACTATCTCCGCTGCGGCGAATTTTGTCCCATATAGTTTTAAACGTATGATTTTCTTCACGATGATTGACATCGACATCCTGCTGGACTAGTGTCAGGGTATCAAGGTCCCATCGAAAGGAGGATTCCTATGAAGTCGCTCGTCATGATTGAAGGCATCGGGGAGACCTATGCCGCCAAGCTCAAGGAAGCCGGGGTTGGCTCTGTGGAGGCCCTGCTGAAGAAGGGGTCCACGCGCAAGGGCCGGGAGACCCTGGCGGAAGCCGCCGGCGTTCCCGAGAAGCTGGTCCTCAAATGGACCAACCATGCGGACCTGGCCCGGATCAGGGGGGTCGGCGGGGAATATGCCGAATTGCTGGAGGCCGCCGGCGTCGATACGGTTCCGGAACTCGCCGGACGCAAGCCCGAGAACCTGTTCGCGAAGATGGTAGCCGTCAACGGGGAGAAGAAGCTGGTCCGGAAGCTGCCGACCGAGAAGCAGGTCGCCGGCTGGGTCGAGCAGGCCAAGGGCCTGGATCGGGTGATCCAGTACTGACGGTCCGGTCGTCCGGAATTGACGGGGCGCTCCGGCTTCCTGCCGGAAACATGAAGAGGTCGCGGATCCTGGTGTCCGCGGCCTCTTCCAATCGGGGCCTGTGCTAAAATAAGTAGAAGGGGAGGGGCATTGCAGCCTCTCCGACCGGCAAGGAGGCGTGTGCCATGGAGCAGTACGAGAAACTGGGGGCCTTCTATCTCGGGCGCCCCTATGACCAGGCAGCGGGCCAGGCGGGCGGCGGCGTCCTGCTGTATGATTCCAGGGATCTCCTGACCCACGGTGTCTGTGTCGGCATGACCGGCAGCGGCAAGACCGGCCTGTGCATGGCCCTCCTGGAGGAGGCGGCCATGGACGGGATTCCGGCCCTGG
>JAKPNJ010000351.1 GCA_029548445.1 Bacillota bacterium
AGCGGTGGCTGAACATCGGGACGCCCTGGGCCAGAAGGGACGGGATCACGTCCTTGCCGAAGTCGTGGCTCGACCGGGCCTTGGCTTCGTCGGCTTCAAGGGCCTTCCGGAGGACGTCCCAGGTAAAGATGTAGATGCCCATGGACGCCAGGTTGCTCTTCGGCACCTTGGGCTTCTCCTCGAACTCCACGATCCGGCCGTCTGCGCCGGTGTTCATGATGCCAAACCGGGAGGCTTCGTTCCATGGAACCTCGATCACGGCGATCGTCACGTCGGCCTGGTGTTCGATATGGTCCCGGAGCATGCGGGAGTAGTCCATTTTATAGATGTGGTCGCCGGACAGGACCAGGACGTACTTCGGGTCATAGGCATCAATAAAGGAGGCGTTCTGGTGGATGGCGTTGGCGGTGCCCTTGTACCAGTCGCTGCCGCTGCTTTTCTGGAAGGGGGGCAGGATGAAGACCCCGCCGTTCATCCGGTCCAGGTCCCAGGGGCGGCCGCTGCCCACGTAGGTGTTCAGCTCCAGCGGCTGGTACTGGGTCAGGACCCCGACGGTGGTGACGCCGGAGTTCGAGCAATTGCTCAGGGGGAAGTCGATGATCCGGTAACGGCCGCCGAACGGCACGCCCGGCTTGGCCTGGTGCTTGGTCAGCACCCCCAGCCGGCTCCCCTGGCCTCCGGCCAGGATCATGGCAATCATGTCCCGTTTCGCCATGTCGCTTCCTCCTTTCGTCTCATGGGCCGTTCCCATTCGCCCCGGCATCCGGGGATCCGGGATCCGGCAGGGCCTGGTGCTTCATATAGACTGCGGCCAGCGGGGGCACATCGATCCGGATCGAGTCTCCCAGCCCGTCTGCGGGTTCGGGCGCGGAGACGATCCGGGACGGCTCCGCCCGGGACGTCCGGTAGCCGCTGCCGCCGTACGCCGGGTCGTCGGAATCCAGCACCACCCGGTACTCTCCGGGAAACGGGACGCCGATCCGGTACCCGTGTTGCGGGGCCGGAATCCAGTTCAGGACCACCAGGGTCATGTCCCGGCCGTCGGAAGACCACCGGGAGAAGGCGAGTATGCCGGATTCCGCGTCGTCGCACCGGTGCCAGCGGAAGCCCTGCCAACTGTCGTCCTGTTCCCAGAGGGAGCGGTCGGCGCGGTAGACATGCTGCAGGGCCTTCACGTACGCCATCAGGGTCCGGTGGGTCTCGTATTTCAGCAGGAACCATTCCAGGGATTCGGCGAATCGCCATTCGACGAACTGCCCGAATTCCCCGCCCATGAACAGGAGCTTGCCGCCGGGATGGGCCATCATGTACCCGTACAGCGTCCGCAGGGAGGCGAATTTCCGCCAGGGGTCCCCGGGCATCCGGCCGATCAGGGACCGCTTGCCATGCACCACCTCGTCGTGGGACAGCGGCAGGACGAAGTGTTCCGAGAAGGCGTAGACCATCGAGAAGGTCAGCTCCTCCTGGTGCCAACGGCGGTGGATGTAATCGCGGGAGACATGGGCCAGGGTGTC
>JAKPNJ010000183.1 GCA_029548445.1 Bacillota bacterium
GCCGGGGACCGCTCGTCTCCGTCGTCCTGCCCTTCGAGAACGCCAACGCGACGCTGCTGGAGTTTATCCAGTCCATTACGGTGTATCTCAACCAGCATGGCTTCTTCGTCGGTATCCACAACAGCGAATGGAGCATCGCCAAGGAACGGAACCTCCTCGTGAATTCCATGTCGGGGGGGGTGGACGGCCTGATCCTCTTCCCCATTTCCAGCCGCCGCAATCTCGATATCGTCTGCCAGATGGCTGCCTCCGGATTCCCCTTCGTATCCGCGGACACAAGCTATTACAACCTTCCCGTCAACTGCGTCAGTTCCGACAATGTCGAGGGGGGCCGCGCCGTCACCCGCCACATGATCGAGTCGGGGCACCGCAATCTCGCCTTCCTGTCCTACGAATACCTGGATTTCAATACGTCAATCAAGGACCGGTATCTCGGCTTCTGCCTGGCCCACGCCGACATGGGCATCCCCCTCCACCCCGCCAACAACGTCATCGGGTTCCGGGACCGGATCGAGGACAACCCGCAATTCAAGATGCATCTCAGCTCGGGGGGAGACAACCGGCAGTACCGGAATGAACTCGCCCGCATCCTGAAGCAGCTGATCAGCCTCGGGGTAACGGCCGTCCTGGCCGAGCACGACACCCTGGCCATCGACCTGATGCTGACCTGCCGCGAGAACCAGGTCTCGGTACCCGACGACCTGTCCATCGCCGGTTTCGACGACATCCCGATGCTGCAGCGGGCCGGGATTCCCCTGACGACGGTCCACCAGGATTTCGGTGCCCTGGGGCAGACGGCCGCCTCCCTCCTCGTCGACATCATCCGGACGAAAACCAATCCCGATCCGTACCTGCGGTATCTTCCCACCCGCCTGGTCGTTCGGGGGTCCGTTCGAAGCCTGTCCGGGACTGCGCAGCCCGTTTCGGTCTGAAACGGTCAATCTCAAGTACCAAGACATAATATAGTTGTATCAGGATAGGCGGGTCGTCTTTCGGATCGAGGGTCGTCTTTCGCCTTATCCTACAATTCGCATCCGCATTTCCATCGGTTCAAAGATATTTTCACGGTCCATTGACAGACCATACGAGCATGGTATAATCAAGACGAATCAAGTTGTATTGTGTCATATTACAATTTGTTTCGAGTCTTGATTGTCGTATCCGCCACGACCCGGTCAGGGGGGTCCAACCGTCCAGGAGGTTGTTTGCCAGGGCTCTGACAGGACATCCATCCGCCCCGGTGCCTGACGGCGTCCTTCCGGGGCCATCGCCTCGCCGCGGCTCGTCCGCCTCGAGAACCAGGATTCCCAATTGAATTGAAAGAACCATGCCCCAGGACGAAGAAGGAGGAGAATTCATGAGAAAGATCCGTATCGCCGCGTTGCTCCTGAGCGTGCTCGTCGTGCTGCTGGCCATGGGTGCCGGGACAGCGGCCGCCGCCGGGGATGTCCTGAAGATCACGGTTCCGATCACGGCCGGTGAGGGAGAGCAGAAGACCGCCTTTTTGGCCCTCCACAGCGCAGCCGACTGGACCGAGATCGATGAGCTCGGAGTCCGTTTCCCCTTCGCAGCGGGAGACAAGCTGGTCTATGAAGTGGCCATCAGCGAGGCCGTTCCCGGAGTCGGCGGGTTCGATGCCCAGGAAGGTGTCGGCTGGGCCATGATGTCGGCTTCCCTTGATGCCGGCGCAACGGACCAGAATGGCGTTTCGGCGCTGCCCAACTGCGACCTGTCGGCCGTCGCCGTCAACCAGTGGTACCTGCGCGAGATCACGCCCCCTGCCGGCTTCCTGGACATGCGGGTAACCGGCTGGTACCTCATGATCAACACGACCGCCGCTGTCCCGAACAATACCATCGACGTCTACCTCCGCTCGATGAAAGTTGTCCACAGCGACAGCACCGAAACCATCATTTTCGACGCCGACAACACCGTCAAGTATCGTGCGTACTGGGTGCTTCTCCAGGGCGCAGCCGGAGTCGGCGACCTGACGACCTCCCTCGTGACCGATCCCTTTGCAGCCGAGGCAACTCCCACCCAGGGCGAAAGCCCCAGCACCTCCGACTCCTTCCTCCTGGTTCTGCCCATGCTGACCCTGGCACTGGGCGGGGGCATGACCCTGGCCTTGAGGCGGAAGAAATAGTCCTACAATCCCAGGCAACCGGAATGGACAGGCGACCGTCCGCACCTGCGGGCGGTCGCTTCCTGTCAGGCGCATCGCCTGGCAGCAAACGGGAGGATTCGATGGACAATGGCCAACACCTGAGGACGGCGATCAGCCGAATCCATGGACTGCCCGTCCTGGTGGCGGACGGAGACCCTTTCTTCGTCATGGGCGCCCAATGCGATATCTGGCGCAGTACCCGACAGGACGACGAAACCATCGCCTTTTTCGACGCTTACCGGGACATGGGGGCAAATACGGTCGGAATCGGCATCCCCTGGTCCCGTATTGAAATCGCGCCGGACCGGTATGAGTTCGCCTTCATGGACTGGTTCATCCGGCAGGCCGAACTCCGCGGGCTGAAGCTGTTCCTCCACCTCTTCAACTCGAACATCTGCGGCAAGGTCTGGGAATCCACGCGATCCGGCGGCCGCTATCCCCAGTATGCCCCGGACTATCTCCTGGATGCCCCCGACACATACCAGCGGATGGACTTGCGGGCCGGCCTGGCTTATGTCGCCGGGGGGCCGCCCCTGTGCCCCAACGATCCGGCCACCCTCGCCAGGGAGGCGGCGTATCTCCGGGAAGTCGCCCTCCATCTCCGGGACCGGGATGTCGGTCGAACGGTGCTGGCGCTGCAGCTGAACAACGAGCTCTACTACCAGCAATGGGCCGGGGAGCGGCCCCGGGACGAGAAGCGGATCCGGTGCCATTGCCGGCACTGCGATGCGCGGTACGATCCCGCCCGCCATGCCGATGAAGAGGAATTCATGTTCAGGAGCTTTGCGGCATACACCCGCGTCCTGTCGGACACCATCCGCGACATGTATGACCTGCCGCTCTATCTCAACAGCCCCTGGTGGGATCCCTACATCATCCCGCTCTTCCTGCAGGACTGTCCCCGCCTCGATTTTGTCGGCATCGACGGCGTGTTCTCCCCGGAAGAACCGAACATGCTGTCGAAGTGCCAGCTGGACCGGAACATCGCGTTCGCGGCCGAATGCCCCACCGAGAACGACCGGACCCGCATGAACCTGGGCATTCTTCCGTATTATGTCCTGCTCCGGCGCCAAGGAATCGGCCTGCTCCTGTGGGAAGCCCCGAAGCCGAAGACCGTCGTCCATGACCCGGCGGCCCGCCAGCGATTCCGGGAGGCCCTCATCCCCCTGCGAAAAGCCATGGTGCCGATCCTCGCGACCCGGGGAACCGATGCGCTGGCCGGGTGGTATGTCCGGACCGACATGGCGGAACCGGTCCGGGAGAAGGATGTCTTCGGCCATGACACCGGCCCCGGATCCCCCGCTCCGGCGAGGTCCCCGGAACTCTATGTCCGGGAGGGTGCACGGGAACGCATCCTGCCGTCCGGTCCGTTTTCCGTCCGGCCTGCAGGCCTGGACATCCGGATCGAAAGCGGCGATGCCGGCATCCTGCTGGCGGACGGTCCGTCCTGCCTGGTGCTGGTTTCAGCCGGCGCCACCCTCGTCCTGGAAACCGATGGCGATGTGTCCGCCGAGTCCGGCGAGTACCGGAAGGACCGATGGATCCCGTCCGGCCCGGTTCCTGTCCGGACATCCGGCCGACTTCACTCGATCGTCCAGGAAGAACCCGGCGTCCTCCGGATCCAACTCCAGCCCGCCGGTCAGTCCCCGGTTTCTTCTCCCACGGACACCCCGTAGAAGCAGAGCTGGGGCAGCCGGGTCGATACCTCGACCGGCACCACGGGATAGGGGTTCTGCCCATGGGCCCCGTGCAGCCGGCAGCCGGGTGCCAGGTCCTCGCCGAAGTCCAGCACGACTTCGTCGGGATCCGGCCAGGCGATGGCCACAGGCGACAGCAGCCGGCCGTCCGGACATTCGAGCCGATAGGGCGACAGGGAGGGCGGGACTGACAGGTCCAGCATCCGCTCCGGTACGCAGGCGAACCGGACCCGAACCTGGCGACGGCCCTGCCGGACCGCCCACTCGGGTTCCGGGCACCGGACCGGCTCCCCAAGGCCGTAGAAAGCGCCCAGGGCGACCCGGGCGGCCCGTTCTCCCAGGGCCAGGTTCCCGGCCGAGGCGATGTGGATCAGGTCGCAGAGGGGCAGGTCCACAGCGGGCACGACCCCGACGCGTGGAATCCTCCGGGCGGCCTGGCGCTGGGCTTCCCGGACCTTCCCCCACCGGGTGTCCCCGGCCGCATCGCTCTCTGTCGTCAGCCGCCCCAGCTGGACCGTTATCCAGGGAAGGCCGGGATCGCCCAGGTCCCGGCGCAGGTGGGCAACCACGTTTGTGAACCGGTCCAGGTAGGTGTCGCAGGCGCCCTCCCCCGTATCGCTTTCTCCCTGGTACCAGAGGACTCCCGCCAGGAGCCGCGGCTCATCGGGCCGAAGGGGCCAGGCCGCGTCCGGGTCCGGCCGCAGGGGGGCCAGGATGTCCCGGAGGTTCCGGTAGAGGGTCCCGTCCTCGTCGGGATTCCAGGCCGACAGGGGCGAACCGCCCAGGGCCGCCTGGACCAGCCCGATGGGGACCCGGATGCCGCGCCGCAGCCGACGGGCGAAGGCGAGCCAGGGGGAATGCCCCGGGTTCGCAATCTCCCGGTTGGCCGGGTGAATCGTATCCGTCGACTCGTTGAAGGGATGGACGGCCAGCCGCCACCGGCCGTCGTGGGCCAGGAGGTGGATGCCGATCTCCGGCGGGTCGTGGGCCGGGTCCTTGCCGTAGCCTGCAGAATTGCTCTGCCCTGCGATGACGAACACGTCGCCGACTCCCACATGGCGGATCATGTCGCCCCGAAGGCTCCATTCCAGCGCCGGCTGGTCCGTCGGCCGGAGACAGGTTTCGATTCGGTACGGGCCGCCCTCCGGCAGCGACAGCCGGGCATTCCATCCCCGGTCCGGCCCCATCTGCGCCGGCCGCCAGGACACCACGGCCTCCCCGGAGTCCTCCAGGACGACCCGGACATGAACGGTCGGCGCCCCGGACAACCCCTCCTGCCGCCAGCGTCCCGCCAGCCGGACATCGGCGGTTCCGTCGGCCTGGCGCTGGAGAATCTGCCAGTGGTCCGGCCCCCGGTCGATGAGGGCGCCAATGCCTTCGGGCGGAGTCGGGATGCGTGTCCGGTCCATGCGGGGTGCCTCCTGCGTGGCGGGTGTTCCGCCGGGTTTTCCTTCTCCATGATATACTGCTTTCGACATCCCGCAAGAACCATCCGTCAGCGGGGCCGGGAGGTGGGTGCAGCGTGAACATGGACCGGATGACCCCCGAAGACCATTTCCTGGAAGCGCGGAACAGGGGGCTCAAAACCCGGGCCCGAAACCGGGCCAAGGGCCTGCCGGGGACCCTGGTGTCCCTGGACGGCCTGCTCCAGGAGGTCGAGATCGTCTCCGAGGTGTTCCTGGGTACGGTCGAAATTCCCCTGAAGAACGTGGTGGGAACCAGTACACAGGGGCGGGCCGTCTCGTTCGCCCCGGATTTCATGCCGCTGCTCGACCGGGGCAGCGAGTTCTCCCACAAATGGATCGCCCTGTGCGGCTCCCACCTGAAGGTGGGCATCCGGGATCCCATCAAGGTGTACGAGTACCTGAACCGCTTCTACGTCCTGGAGGGCAACAAGCGGGTCAGCGTCCTCAAATACTTCGACGCCGTCTCCGTGACCGCCGCCGTGACCCGGCTCGTGCCCCGGAAGGACCCCGAGGATCCCGAGAACCGGCTGTACTACGAGTTCATGGAGTTCCACAAGAAGACCGGGATCAACAACATCTGGATGTCCCGGGAGGGCGGCTTCCGGCGTCTCCTGGAGCATATGGACCGCTATCGCCCGTCCAGCGGGAACGACGCCGACCGGTACCGGGAAATCGGCAACTCGGTCTACTACCGGTTCCGGCGCCTGTACCACAAGGCCGGGGGCGCCCGGCTGTCCCTGACCACCGGCGATGCCTTCCTGGCCTACCTGGACCTGTACGGCATGCCCGTGGACGTGGATCCGAAGCTCATGGGCCGGCGCCTCCGGGAGCTCCTGGTGGAGCTTTCGGCCGAGGACCGGCGGGAAGCGGTGGAGATCCGCACCGAGCCCCTCCCCGAGCGGCCCGCCTCCGGCCTGGCCTCCCTGGTGGCCCTGGTCAAGCCCGCGAAGACACTCCGGATCGCCTTCGCCTATCCCGGCTCCCTCCAGAGCTCGGCCTGGACCTTCGCCCATGACCTGGGGCGGCGTCATGTGGAGGATGTCTTCGGCGACCAGGTCGAGACCTCCTTCCTGGAAAGCGTGCCCGAAGACGGGCAGGCCTACGGCGCCCTGAAGCGGCTGGCGGAAGAGAAGCACGACGTGCTCTTCGCCACCAGCCCCGCTTTCCTGACCGCCGCCCTCCGGGTCGCCATGGAACACCCCGACACGGCGGTGTTCGCCTGCGCCGAAACCGTCTCGTACCGCCATGTGACCACCTATTTCGGCCGGATGTACGAGGCCCGTTTCCTGTCGGGGGTCGTGGCAGGGTCCGTGACCGCTTCCGACCGCATCGGGTACATCGGGACCTTCCCGACGCCGGAGGTGCTGTGCAGCATTAACGCGTACGCCCTGGGCGCGGCCATGGTCAACCCCCGGGTCCGGGTCTCGGTCCGCTGGCTCCACCAGTGGGACTCCCGGGAAAAGTCACAGAAAGCCGGCCATGACCTGATCGAAAGCGGCGTGGATGTCATCACCCACCACAACGTCCTGTCCAGTCGGGAGATCGCCCCGGAATACGGCGTCTACTCCATGGTCTGCGACGTGGACGCCGAGCGCTATGTACCCCGGGAGTACCTGGCCGCGCCGGTCTGGAACTGGGGCATCTTCTACGAGAAAATCATCCGGAACCTGCTGAACGGCACCTTCGGGGCCCTGTCGGAGCTCTACGGGGAGGGCCAGCGGCGCATCAACTTCTGGTGGGGGCTGGACTCGGGCATTGTGGATTTCTTCTACTCCCGGCGCCTGGTGCCGCTCCATACCCAGAAGCTCCTGGAACTCCTGAAGCGGGACATCGGGAACCAGTCCTTCCACCCCTTCACGGGTCCCATCCGGGACCAGTCCGGCCGGCTGCGCCTGGCCGAGGGGGAAGTGGCCGGCCACGACCAGGTCCTGGCCATGGACTGGCTGGTGGACCTGGTGGAAGCGGACGGGCTTGCGGGGGCCGGTCAGGCGTAGTCCAGGATGTAATACCCGTACGCGTTGACGATGGTCGTGCTTTTATAGGTCATGATCCTGGGCTGGAGATTGTAGCAGAGGTGCTGGTGCCCGTGCACCAGGTAGCGGGGCTCGTAGGTGTCCATGAGATCCACGAAGCTCCCGAAGCCCCGATGGCAGATATCCTTCCCGTCCCCCAGGTCCAGGGCCGGCGCATGGGTCACGAGGATGTCGATTCCCTTCTGCCGCCGGATGCGGGGGGCGACCTTCCGGACCCGCCGCTGCATCTGCCGCTCGGTGTACTGGTGTTCGCCGGGGCAGTACCGCTGGCTGCCGCCCAGGCCCAGCAGCCGGATCCCCTTGTAGGTCTCCAGCCGGCCGTCGATGCTGACGCATCCCTCGGGGGGCTCCCGCCCGTAGCTGTCGTTGTGGTTCCCGTGGATATAGAAAAGCGGCGCGTGGATCATGGTCACCAGGAAGGACAGGTATTCGGCCTTCAGGTCGCCGCAGGACAGGATCATCCCGATGTCCCGAAACCGGTCCCGGTCGAAGTAATCCCAAATATAGGGCTCTTCCTTGTCGGCCACGAGAAGGATCTTCATGGGGCGTCATCCACCTCCGCCCTCCAAGGCTAGCACATTTCCCGCGGGGGAGCCACCCCCCCCCGGAGGTCAGTCCGTCCGGTCCGGCGGGGTCCGGCTGTTCCGGACGCCGAGATACAGGTAGTACGGTACCCCTTCGGGGATCCCCGCCAGGGGCCGGAACCGGAGGCGCTTCATGGGATAGTGGACCACCGCGCCGGGTTTTGTATCAATGGTCCCGTCCGGAGCCCGGGGTTCCAGCAGGGCGGCCGCCAGGGCGGCGGGCGCCAGGGGCGGGTCGGTGCCGTCGGGAGGTACGAGGATCGCCGCCTGGTCGGCGGCGTAGGCCAGGGGGCCCACCACCAGGGCGGCCAGGTCCGGATGGGCCTCGTCCACCGGCCGGAATACCACGGGCTGCCGGATCCGGATCGTGATCCCCTCCTCCGGAATGGCGTCGGCGGGGATGCGCAGCCAGCCGTCCGGGGGAACGGAGAATGGTTCGTCCGGCCCGGGCTGCCCGGCGGCATCCGGCACGCCGGTGTCCGGAGCCCGGGTTAGGGGGCTGCGGGCCCGGACGCATCGGTCGCCGAACTGCACCTCGAATCCGTCGCACCAGCCGGGGATGCGCAGCGCCACCTCCCGCAGGGCCTCGCTGCGGCGGGACAGGACCAGCCGGACGTCGTCCTCCAGCGGGTAGCCGGTCCGAATGGCCGCCGACGCCAGCGGGGTGTCGCAGTCCGCCGACACGTACTGGCAAACATGGAGGGCCGTATCCGACTCGGCGAAGACCAGTCGGGAATAGTCCGCCACCGCCTCCGGCAGGGTGCCGGAACAGCAGGGCCATTCGTAGGTCAGGCCGTCCTCGTGGATCCGCCCGTCCGAAGAGCGCTTGGAACCGCCGTTGCGATAATACTCGGCGTAGTACTGGAGAAAGCCGGGGGGATGGGGAACGGGCTGGGCGGCCAGCACGTTGTGCATCATTTGTTCGGCCCAGTCCGCGAACCGGGCCTCGCCTGCGATCCCCAGGAGGTGGCCCGTCAGCTTGAAGACCGCGAAGGAGCAGCAGGCGATCTCGCAATGGCCGAACCCGCGCTCCAGGGGCGCCAGCAGGGCGTCGCCCAGGTAGCCGGCCGGGGCGAACATCCGCTCGGCGGGGCCGTAGCCGCCGGTGGCGTACAGGTGATGGGCCGTGATCTCGTCGTAGGCCCGGACGCAGAGATCCCGGTATCGCGGGTCGCCCCGGACCCGGAAGGCCATGGCGGCGCCGCCCAGGTTGTTCACATGGCTGTACGCATGGCGGGGCTCGAAGGCGAATCCCGCCGGATCCAGGAACCGGTTCCAGTAGAACGGATACTCGAAGGCTTCGGCCATTTCCCGGAACAGGGGGTCCCCCAGGAGGTCATAGGCCCGGTACAGGTTCTCCGGGAGGGTGTGCCATTCCCGGTGGTCGTCGTTCCGGCCGGGGTCGGCGGGACCCGACCGGTCCAGGGCGCCGGCCGCCCAGCCGCTGATCCGGCGGATCCCCTCTTCGCAAGGGGCCTGCAGGATCTCCAGGCAGTCCAGGAGGCCGCCCAGCAGCTTCTCGTATTCGTAATGGGGGTCGAATACCTGGCCGCGGGGATTGTACAGGGCGTACCCGTCCTCCTCGACGCAGGCGTCCCACCCCCGCAGCAGTGCCAGGGCCTTCTCCCGGGGCCGGGGATCCCCCGTGGCCCGGTGCAGCCGGGCGAAGCCGCCCAGGACCTGGCCAAAGACATGGTACACGCCGCCGCCGTACCAGCCGCCAAGTTCGGTTCCCGGGGCGGGCAGGCCCCTTCGGCGCCGGAAGCCCAGCAGGTAGTCGTCATCGGGAACGGACAGGTACAACTCCAGGATGGCCTGCTGGTGGGCGGCGAACCGCCCGTCCCGCAAGGTGGCGTCCACGGGGCGGAGGAGGGGTCGCGGCAGGGTTCGTGGACGGGGGGTCATGGCGCCTGGCGGCAGGGCCCGCTGGACTGCCGCACCACGAGCTCCGGCTCCAGCCGGACGGTCTTCTGGTAGGTCCGTCCTTCCAGGATCCGCTCGAGGAGAAGCTTCGCGGCATTGGCCCCGATGTCCTCCTCCTGCATCCGGACCGTGGTCAGGTGGGGCCGGAGGACCTGGCCCAGGTCCGTGTCGTCCATGCCGGACAGGCTGACATGTCCCGGCACGGACAGGCCCATGTCCTCGCAGGCCTGCAGGATACCGACGGCCATCAGGTCGTTGGACGCCACGATGGCGGTCGGGGGCCGGGGGAGGGACAGCAGCCGCTTGCCGGCCTCG
>JAKPNJ010000189.1 GCA_029548445.1 Bacillota bacterium
CGGCGATCTTGAAGGCCATCTCGGAGGAGTCCACCTCGTGGTAGGTTCCGTCGACGAGGTGGACGCGGATATCCACCACCGGGTAGCCGCCCAGGACGCCGTTATTCATGGCCTCCTGGATGCCGGCGTCGATGGCGGGGATGTATTCCTTCGGGATGACCCCGCCGATGATCCGGTTCACGAACTCATAGCCCGCACCCGGCTCGGCCGGCTCGATCTCGAGCCAGCAATGGCCGTACTGGCCACGTCCGCCGGACTGCCGGATAAACCGGCCCTCCGCCCGGACGGCCTTCCGGATGGTCTCCTTGTAGGCCACCTGGGGGGTACCCACGTTGGCTTCCACCTTGAACTCCCGGAACAGGCGGTCCACGATGATCTCCAGGTGGAGTTCGCCCATGCCGGAAATGAGGGTCTGGCCGGTCTCGGGATTCGAATGGGTCTTGAAGGTCGGGTCCTCCTCGGACAGCTTCTGGAGGGCCGTCATCATCTTGTCCTGGCTGGCCTTGGACTTGGGCTCGATGGCCACCGAAATGACCGGCTCCGGGAATTCCATGGACTCGAGGATGATCGGCCGGTCCTGGAGGCACAGGGTATCCCCGGTGGAAGTTTCCTTCAGGCCCACGGCGGCGGCGATGTCGCCGGAGTAGACCCGCTCGATTTCTTCCCGGTGGTTCGCGTGCATCTGGAGGACGCGGCCGATGCGTTCCCGGCGTCTCTTGGTGGAGTTGTAAATGTACGATCCCGACTCGAGGGTTCCCGAGTAGACCCGGAAGAAGCAGAGCTTGCCGACAAAGGGATCCGTCATGATCTTGAAGGCCAGGGCGGCGAAGGGCTCGTTGTCCCCGGCCGGGCGGGCCTCTTCTTCATCGGTCTCCGGGTTGACCCCCATGATGGCGGGGACGTCCAGGGGTGAGGGCATGTAGGCGACCACGGCGTCCAGCAGCGGCTGGACCCCCTTGTTCTTGTAGGACGAGCCGCACATGACCGGAGTCATCCGGCAGGCGATGGTGGCCTTCCGGACCGCGGCCCGGATCTCGTCCGCCGTGATCGTCTCCCCTTCGAGGTACTTGTTGGTCAGGTGTTCATCCGACTCGGCCACGGCCTCGATGAGGGTCTCGCGCCACTCGGCGCAGAGGTCGGCCATGTCCGTCGGCACATCGGCCGTCTCCATGACGTTGCCCTGCTCGTCCTCATAGAGGATGGCCTTCATGTCGATGAGGTCCACCATCCCGCGGAAAGTTTCTTCCTTGCCGATGGGAAGCTGGATCGGGACCGCGTTGGTGCGCAGCCGGTCCTTCATCATCCGGACCGCACGGAAGTAGTCGGCGCCGGTGATGTCCATCTTGTTGACATAGGCAATACGGGGAACCCGGTAATGGTCCGCCTGGCGCCACACGGTCTCGGTCTGCGGCTCCACGCCGCCCTTGGCGCAGAACAGCGTCACGGCCCCGTCAAGGACCCGGAGGGAACGCTCCACCTCGACAGTAAAGTCGACGTGCCCGGGCGTGTCGATGATGTTGATCCGGTTGCCCTTCCATTGGGCGGTGGTGGCGGCGGAGGTGATCGTGATGCCACGCTCCTGTTCCTGCTCCATCCAGTCCATGGTGGCGGCGCCTTCATGAACCTCGCCCACCTTGTGGATCCTGCCTGTATAGTACAGGATCCGCTCGGTGGTCGTGGTCTTGCCGGCATCGATGTGGGCCATGATGCCGATGTTGCGCGTCTTCTCCAGCGAGAACTCCCTGGGCATCGGGTCAGCTCCTCATGGGGGACATTACCAGCGGTAATGGGCGAAGGCTCGGTTGGCCTCGGCCATCTTGTGGATATCTTCCTTTTTCTTGAAC
>JAKPNJ010000216.1 GCA_029548445.1 Bacillota bacterium
GGAAGATCAAGGTTGCGGGCCGCGTGCCGTCCGTCCGGGAGATTCGGAAGATGATCGAGGACGAACAGGTGTAGGGGACCGCATCCGGCCCCGCACATACCGCAACCCCCTTTCGCTGCGCATGTGCTTTTGCAGTACGCAACGTACGTTTGGCTTGAAAACGTACGTTGCGTCCATTTGGCTTGAAAACGTACGTTGTGGACGCGAAAACCACAGGGAATCCGAATAGGCCCCGATGGGTCCCGTTGTACCCGACGAGGGGGAGTGGTAGAACGATAAGGGACCGCTTCGTCCATTCAGAGCCGTTATGACAACCACAGGGGGGTGCCAACATGAAAGAACCTGCACATCGCTCGACCATGCGAGTCCGGGCGACCGCAACCCCTGCCGCAACCCTGGGCCCAGCCCTGGCCCTGGCCCTGGTCCTCCTCCTTCTGGTTGCCCTGACCCTTGCCGCCTGTGTGCCCGCCTCCCCAACCCTCTCCCCGACGTCCCAACCCACTGCGCAGCCCACGCCCCAGCCCACGCCCCAGTCGACAGCGCAACCCACACCAATCCCCACGGCAACGCCCACGGAGCCGCCCGCCGACCTGGCGGAGGCCTATCGTGCCCGGATCGAGGCGCTGGACACAACAGATGCCGACAGCGCCCGGATCGCCCTCGAGGACCTCGACGAGACGGCGATTGGCCAGCCGGACGCCGTCAAGGATCGCCTCACGGCCCATTTCCTGGCCTGGTTCCGGAAGACGGCCCTCCCGCGTCAGGAAAGCAGCATGACCCGGGTGGGCGCCCAGTCCTTTGCCTCCTTTGAATCGAACCTGGAGGGGCTGGACGACCTTCTCTCGGCATGCGCGATGAAGTCCTTCCAGGGTGCCGATCCCGGGGATGTCTATGCCCTGCCGTTCCTTTCCCTGATAGCGGAGGCGGCGCCGGAGGCCATGAGCCCCCAGGCCCAATCGTTCTTCGGGCTGTTCGCCCAGGTGGAAACACCGACCCACCTGCTCTGGACCCGAGATGGACCGGGTCCCGACGCGGAGGAGATTGTCGCCGCCATGGTCGACTGGGAGCAGGGAATCCAAAGCCTTCTCGCGGAGGACGGGACCCCCTGGAGTTGGCCAGCGGTTTCGGACCTTCCGGATCCCTGGACGCCGGAAGGCATGCTGCGGATGCTTCGAAGGAAATTCCTGGCGGACGAGGATTTCACGACGCCTGGGGCCTACATGTTCCGGAACTCCGACGACCGGCTATCCGAGACCCATCGCCGGCTCTATCGGGATTTCGCGGAGGACTGGCCGGATACGGAAACAGCCCTCCTGGTCACGCGCTACCTGGAGGCCATGGAGGCCGGAGACTGGAAGAAGAATGACGCCGCCCGCAGCATCCTGGCCGAGTACGGACTGGTGTACACCTCCGAGGCCGAAAGCCGCAGGGAGAATCCGGTATACATGGGGGACCTGCGGGAGTAGGTTTTTAGGGCGGCTTCGTGGCGTGATTTCCCGTGCCCGTGGCGATCTTCACCCTGATCGCTGATACAATGGGAAGGAAAGGAACCTGTTGCAGCGGGAAGGGGAGGTGGGCCGGATGCAGGCCATCGAGACGGCCGGGCTGACCAAGTTGTACGGCAGGAGCCGGGGGATCCTGGACATCGACCTGCAGGTCGCGGCGGGCGAAGTCTTCGGGTTCATCGGACCCAACGGCGCCGGCAAGACGACGACGATCCGGACGCTGCTGAATTTCCTCTTTCCCAGCCGGGGTCGGGCCTCGATTTTCGGCCTGGATTGTGTCCGGGACAGCCTGGACATCCGACGGCGGGTCGGGTATGTGCCCGGCGAAGTCGGTTTTTATCCGGGAATGCGGGTCCGGGAGTTCCTGGTGTACGCGGCCTCCTTCCATAGCGGGGAAGCCGTTCGGCGGATCGGCGACCTGTCTGCCCGCTTCGAGCTGGACCTGGACCGGCGGCTGGACGACCTGTCCTTCGGCAACCGGAAGAAGGCGGCCCTCGTCCAGGCCTTTCTCCACCAGCCGCCGCTGCTGATCCTGGACGAACCCACCAGCGGCCTGGATCCCCTCATGCAGAAGCGCTTCTTCGACCTGGTGCGGGAAGAGAACAGGCGCGGCACTACGGTCTTCCTCTCGTCCCATATCCTGGACGAAGTCGAGCGGCTCTGCGACCGGGTCGCCCTGGTCAAGGAAGGGCGCCTCCTGACCGTGGAGTCCATCGGGCGTTTGAAGGAGCGAACCTACAGGAAGGTCGAACTCCGCTACCCGGAAGAAGCGCAGGCCGCCGCGTCCATCCTGCCCCGACTCCCGGGCGTCGACGCCGTGACACAGGAGAACCACGGTCTCCGGTTCCACTACCGCGGCGACATCCGGCCGCTGATGCAGGCCCTGGCCGGGGAGCCCATCGAGGACATCCGGGTGGAAGAACCGAGCCTCGAGGAGATCGTCCTCCACGCGTACGAGGGGGGAGGCGGAGCGGCATGATCGTCTATCGACGGGAAATCCGGTCCCGATTCCGGTCCTGGTGGATCTGGACCCTGTCCCTGGCCGCCTATAGCTTCGCCATCCTGATGCTCTATCCGACCTTTGCGGACGAGGCGGCGGGGATGGACGCGTTCATCTCGAAGCTGCCGAAGGAGTTCCTGCGGGCGTTCGGTCTCGATCGGCTGAGCTTGTCGGACATCCTCGGGTACCATGCGACGGAAACCTACATCATCCTCATTCTCGCCTCGAGCCTCTACGCCATCCTGATCGGCACCAGCCTCCTCTCCCGGGAGGAGAGCGACCGGACCATCGAGTTCCTGCTGGCCCGGCCGGTGTCCCGCTGCCGGATCGTCGCCGAGAAGCTCCTGGCCTCGGCCACCCTGTTGCTGGCCCTCAACCTGGTGGTCAGCCTCGTGTCCTGGATCGGGATCGAGCTGTACCGGCAGGCCGACTATCCTTTGGGAACCCTGTTGTGGCTCTCCTTCGCACCGTTTCCGGCCCAACTCGTGTTCGTCCACCTGGGCCTGCTGGCGACCCAGTTGCCCGGCAGGAGGAAAGCCTCCGCCGCCAGCGGCATCGGGATCGTCCTGGTCCTGTACTCTGTTGGCTTCCTGGCCGAGATGAGCGACAGCCTGGCGTTTCTCCGTTGGCTGACGCCCTTCTCCTATGCGGGCGCCGTGGACATCGTGACGAGCGGGTTGATGCGGATCCGGGACCTCCTGGTCCTGGTTGGCGCGAACCTGCTGCTGGTCGCAGGGACCTTCCTGCTGTACCGGAAGAAGGACGTCCTGCTGTAGTGTTTTGCAGGGCGGCAGCCGGCAGGCCGGCGCGATCGCCCATGCCCCCATCAAGGAGAGTGCCCCGTGACAGTGCCGGTATTTGAGTTTGACGGCTGCGATACAGCAAAAATGATGAATCGGGTCTTTGCCGAAAACGTGGTCGACCTCCTGAACAAATTCGAAAAGGGGAGCCCGGAGTTCGACAGGGGATTCGTCCACACGTCGGTGATCCCCCATGAGGGAACCTGCTACCATGACTACGCCTGGACGCGGGATGCGGGGCGGGGCATCATGGAGGCGGCCCGGATGGGTTCCACGGAGAAAGCCAGGGACGCCATCCGGTTCTTCATGAAGAACAAGAACGCCGGAAGCCACTGGAGACGACTCGCGGCCCAGCGCAAATCGATGCAGCAGGATGTCGCGGGGAACAGCTGCGAGTTTGAAACCGATGGAGATGCCCTGGTCCTGCTGGCCTTCTACAACACCTGGAAGTACAGCGGCAGGGACAGGGCATTGGCGGAGGAAATCCTGGAGAGTGCAGAAAGCGTGATCTCCTGGATGCAGGCCCAGATGGCGCAGTGCCCCGTCGGACGCCTGGTTCCCTCCATTTCGGAGCTGTCCGGCAACCCGACATTCAACGCACGGAAGGTGTATGCCATCTATCCCAACTTCCATGCCTGGCTGGCGATCGGCGCCACGGCCGAGGTGGCAGGATTCCATGGGAGAAGCGACCTGGAAGCCCGATATCGTACCCTGGCTGCGGAGCTGGAAGCCGCCATGGCGGATCGGCTGGTCGCAGGAAAGATCCTGGGGAAGAACGGCCGGCCCGTCACCAATGTCGACGAAGGCTGCTGGATCAACGGGATCGACGAAAACGGATTGCCCTTCGAGCACTCGGTCTGGGGCCTGACTT
>JAKPNJ010000293.1 GCA_029548445.1 Bacillota bacterium
AGGCGACGGAAGCGGCCGGGGCCCTGGTCCTGCGCCACGCGGCCAACCTGGGCAAGGGGAGGGCCCTGAAGACCGGCCTCAACGAGGCCATGGTCCGGGGCCTGGCGGAAAACGGGATCATCACCGCCGACGCCGACGGGCAGCATACCGTCGAGGATATTGCCCGCATCGGGGAGGCCATGGCCGAGCATCCCGGCGCCCTGGTGCTGGGGGTTCGGGCCTTCGCCGGCGACGTCCCCCTGAAGAGCCGCATCGGGAACGGCCTGACCCGGGCCGCCTTCTCCCTGATCCACGGCGGACGGCTCCGGGATACCCAGACGGGCCTCCGGGGGCTTCCGACCCGGCGGCTGCCCCTCTTCCTGGCCCTGGCCGGCGAGCGGTACGAGTACGAGATGAACATGCTGCTGGAGGCCCGGCCCCAGGGCATTCCCCTGGTCCAGGTCCCCATCGCCACGATCTACATCGAGGGAAACCGCCGGTCCCACTACCGGCCCCTGCAGGATTCCCTCCGGATCTTCCTGCTGCTCCTCCGGTTTACGGCGTCGTCCCTGGCGTCGGCCGCCGTCGACTACGCCGTGTTCGCCCTGATGCACCTGCTCCTGCCGACGACGCTGCTGGTCGACGTTGTGGCGGCCCGGGTGGCGAGTTCCGCCGTGAACTTCCAGCTGAATCGCCGGCTCGTGTTCCGCTCGACGGAAAAGCCCGCCGCGGCCATGGTCCGCTATTACGCGCTGGTGGCGGCGATCCTCCTGGCGGGCTACCTGCTGATCCGGTTCCTCTACCTGGGCCTGGGGTTGAATGTCTTCCTGGCGAAGTTCATCAGTGACGTGCTCCTGTATACCGTCAGCTTCCTCGTCCAGCGGGAATTCGTTTACAAGCGGCGCAGGAGACCCTAGGCCGCGCCTATTTCGCGAACTGAATCCGAAGCGCCCGGGGGCCGGCCGCCGACGGGCCGCCGTCCGGCAGCCGGATATGCAGCGCCGCGTCATCCTGCCGGAACGACAGGGGCCGCTCCCCGTCCAGCAGCGTTACGGACGCCGCCCGGGGATGGGGAATCGGCCGGCCGTAGGCCAGCGGCAGGTCCCCCAGGCCCAGGGAGCGAATCGCCACGGAGCCATCCGGCGGCTCGGCCAGGACCAATGCATACAGAACATCGCCCCGGGTCGTGAAGCGGATGTCCTCATGGGTAAAGGGCGACCGGTTCGTATCCGAGAAGGCGCCCTCCGCCACCCGGGTGGGGCCTTCGCCGAAGGTCCGCCAGGGGCGGGTGCCGTAGATGGCCTCGCCGTTGGCCCGGAGCCAGGCCCCGATTTCCAGCAGGATCCGCCGCTCGGGTTCCGGGATGGTCCCGTCGGCCCGGGGGCCGATGTTCAGCAGCAGGGCCCCGTTCTTGCTGGCGATATCCGCCAGGTCGCCCAGCAGGTCGCTGGCCGTCTTGTAGTCCTGGTTCTCCGTATACCCCCAGGAGTTCTTCTGGACTGCCGTGTCATTCTGCCAGAAGAGACCCCGGAGACCCGCCGACTGGCCCCGCTCGATGTCGAAGACCGCCGCGCCCGTCGGAAAGGCGTCGTACTTGTAGTTGATGGCCACCTGGATGCCCCATTCGGCGGCCCGGTTGTAGTAGTAGGCGGCCAGGAGCTTCAGGTACGGCTTGAAGGCCAGGTTCATGATCCACCAGTCGAACCACAGCAGGGCGGGACGGTGGAGGTCCACCAGTTCGCAGGTCCGCAGCAGCCAGTCGTCCAGGAAATCCGTATCCGGCGGGCTTTCCAGGTAGTTGTCCCAGCCCCCCGTGTCCCCGGGGGCTTCCCGGGCGGGACCGTAGAAGTCGGCGAAGCGGGGATCCCGGACATCGGAGTCGAATTCCCGGCCGCCGCCCATGAACCACCAGTGCTCGGCCCGGTGGCTGGACGCGCCCAGGACCATCCCCCGCTGCCGGACCTCCCGGCCCAGCTCGCCCACGATATCCCGGCCGGGCCCCATCTCCGCGGCATTCCAGCGGGACAGGGCGCTGCGGTAGAGCTGGAACCCGTCGTGGTGTTCGGCGACGGGGACGACGAAACGGGCGCCGGCGTCCCGGAACAGCTCCGCCCAGTCGGCCGGGTCGAAACGCTCGGCCCGGAAATGGGGAATGAAGTCCTTGTAACCGAATTCGTCCTGGGGGCCGTAGGTCGCCCGGTGGTGCTCGTACTCCCGGGTTCCCCGCAGGTACATCTGGCGGGGGTACCACTCGCTGCCGAAGGCCGGCACACTGTAAATGCCCCAGTGGATAAAGAGGCCGAACTTCCCGTCGATGTACCAGTCCGGCACGCCCTTGGTTTCCAGGGAGTCCCAGGACGGATGGAAGGGGCCGGATTCGGCGACCCGGCGGATCTCCAGGAGGCGGGCTTGCCGCTGGTCCTGGTTCATGGGGCGACAACGCCCTTCTTCAGGATCAGGTTCGCATACAGGGCGCCCTCGCCGGTGGCCACCACCGCGTAGGCCTGCCGGGCGCGATCGTAGAATTCGTGGCGTTCCACCTGGCCGATCCGGGCAGCGTCCAGGCCGTGGCTCCCCAGGATGGCCTTGTACCGGTCCCAGATGGGGGGCGACTCCGGGTCGCCGGGCACCACCTGCATCAGGGCCACGGGCTCCGGGACGTAGGTGTCCAGGGGGAAGAAGCGCAGGATGGCATCCAGGAGGGCGGGCATGGGGTGGCCGTCCAGGCGGACCAGGCGCCGGGCGCAGGCGGCGGCGGGGAAGTTGGCGTCGGCCAGGACGATTTCGTCGCCGTGGCCCATTTCCATCAGGATTTTCAGCAGATCGGGGGACAGGAGGGAGGGAATGCCCTTGAGCATGGGAGGCTCCTTTCGCGAAACGTTTCGCTCTTGATGGGGAAATTGTATGATGAACCGCCGCAGGGTGTCAAGGAGAGGATGCGAGTGGGGACTGCGGGAATGCGGAAGGGCCCGAACCGGGAGGGAAAGCGGGATCGCGTCGATCCACGATTCGAATCCCCCTTGTGCCCTTCCGGACCGAGGGATATCCTCGAAAGCGACAGGCCGGGTCGTACCGGCCAAATGTCGCCCTCGGCTTCCTCCAGTCCCCCGGGGCTCCCCCCGGAGCCCACCGAAAGCGAGGCACCGCCATGACCGAGCACGCTGCCCCGGACCCCTTCGCGGACTTCGACGGCCTCTGGATCGCCATGCTCCCCGACCTGCAGCCGGTCGCCCCGCCCGACGGCGACCCGGCGCCCTATTTCCGGAAGGCCTTCCATCTGGACGCGCCTCCCGTGAAGGCCGAAATCCGGTTTTGCGGCCTGGGCTACGGGGAACTCCGGGTCAATGGCACGAAAGTGTCCGACGACGTCCTCCAACCTCCCTT
>JAKPNJ010000294.1 GCA_029548445.1 Bacillota bacterium
CGAGGAGACGCCGAATTTCGGGGGTCAGGTGTCGATCGACTACATTCTGGGGATGGCGAAGATGGGCAGCGGGATCAAGATCCTCCTCGACATCAACCGCGTCCTCAGCAGCGACGAGATTACCGTGCTGGCAAAGGCGGCATAGAAACCGGGCTGCAAACGGAATGAACGGTCAAGGAGGAAGCGCGACCTATGAAGCTGTCTTTGGCGAAACGGATGATCGGCCTGTCGCTCGCGACGGTCGTGATCATCGGGGTCACCGTGGCGGGAATCGTTTATTATCAGGTCACCAGGGGGTACGCGGCACAGGCGGTGAACGAAGTCAACAACCTTTCCATGGCCGTGAAGCAGCAGGTCGATCAGATGAAAACGAAGGCGCTGGACGTGGCATCGCTGGTCGCATCGAACTCCGAGGTGGTTGCCGCCATGGAAAAGGCGGACGGCGACCTCCTGAGGAAGTTGGGCCGCGAGGTCATGTCCCGGAATGGGATCGGATTCATCACCTTCGCGGACACGAAAGGCAATGTCCTGGCGCGCGGCCATTCCGACAAGGCCGGTGACAGCGTCCTGGGCCAGGTCAACGTGAGGAAGGCCCTCTCCGGGGAAGCGTCCGTCGGCATCGAGGAAGGCACGGTGGTGAAATTCTCTCTACGCGCGGGCTATCCCGTAAGGACCAACGATCGGATCATCGGGTCCGTGACGCCGGGATTCGACCTGTCTTCCGACTACCGCTTCGTAGACGACATCAAGAAGTTCATCGGCGTGGAATGCACGATCTTCCACGGCGACACCCGCGTCGCAACGACGATCGAGAAGGACGGGAAACGGGCCGTCGGAACAAAAATGGACAATCCCGCCGTCATCCGTGCCGTTCTCGATGAGGGCAAGAATTTCAACGGAAAGAACATCATTCTGGAAAAGCCCTACACGACCGTCTATTGGCCGATCGTCTGCGCGGACGGCAAGATCGGCGGCATGTTCTTCATCGGCAAGGATCGGACGGCCATCAATGCCTCCGCGAATGGGATGATCTGGGGCATCGTCATCACGGTCCTGATCGTGGGAATCGTCATGGTCCTTGCGGGAATCTACGTCGTTCGTTCCATTACGGGGCCGATCAACCGCGTCGTCTCGGGGCTGACGGACGGGTCCGAACAGGTATCGGCCGCCGCCTCCCAGGTGGCCTCGGCGTCGCAGGATCTGGCCGACGGCACGTCGCATCAGGCGTCCTCATTGGAGGAAACGAGCGCCTCGCTGGAAGAGATGTCGTCGATGACGAAGAAGAACGCGCAGAACGCCGGCCAGGCCAAGGCGATGATGGCGGACGCGGCAAGGATCGTGGAGAAAGTGGGCAGCCACATGGAGAACATGGCCGGGGCGATCGCGGAAGTCACCAAGTCGAGCGAGGAGACCGGGAAAATCATCAAGACGATCGACGAAATTGCGTTTCAGACCAACCTGTTGGCGTTGAACGCGGCGGTGGAGGCTGCGAGGGCCGGGGAGTCGGGCGCGGGCTTTGCGGTGGTTGCGGACGAGGTGCGGAACCTGGCGATGCGCGCGGCGGAAGCGGCGAAGAACACGAGCAGCCTGATCGAGAGTACGATCGCGGCGGTGCGCAACGGAAACGAATTGACGAAGCTGACGCAGGAGGCCTTTCGCGAAAACAAGGAGATCGCAGCGAAGATCGGACAGTTGGTCGACGAAATCGCCGTGGCCTCGGAGGAGCAGGCGCAGGGCATCGGCCAATTGAACACGGCCATCGCCGAAATGGATAAGGTGACGCAGCAGACCGCTGAGAGTTCGGAGGAATCTGCGTCCGCCTCCGAGGAGTTGAACGCCCAGGCGATGCAGATGAAAGGGTACGTGGCGGATCTGATCGGCGTCGTCGAAGGCGGTCGGAGGGTGTTCTCCGTTTCCCCGGGAACCGCCGCGGCTGCGGTGCGAAACGTTCCGCCCCTTCCCGCAAAACGGGAGAGGCTCGGCAAGGCCCCGTTACCGGCTTCCCATGCAAGGGAAGTGAAACCGGATCAGGGGATCCCGATGGGGAATGAGAACTTCAAGGAGTTCTGAGGGCACAGGCGGCAGAACCGTATCGGTATCGGAGGGCGCCCCGGTCCGGGACGCCCTCTTTTCATTCCGCACCGGCTCCTCAACCCGCGAGCTTCACCACTGCATGCACGAGTTTTTCGATCCCCTGGGCAACGTGCGCGATCGACGGTCCGAGCATGTACGCCGGCGTCGTGACGATCTTCTGCTCCGCATCCACTTCCACTTCGTCCACGCGGCAAACGATGTGCCTGGCTCCCAGCTTTTCCAGAGCGGCGGCGGTTTCCTTGTTGCAACCGACCGTCAGACGCGGGGAGAACGATCCCAAGACTTTCGCGGCCAGCACCGGGGCGATGCAAATGAAGCCGAGCGGCTTCTTCGACGCATGCATCGCCCGGATCAGGCGTTCGACGTCGGGATGGACCATGCAGCCGACGCCTTTGACGGCGAAGTCGCTGAGATTCTTCGCGGCGCCGAATCCGCCGGGGAAGATGAGCGCGTCCAGGTCCGCCGCCTTCACATCCTTGAGATCGCGGATCTCGCCGCGGGCAATCCTCGCCGCCTCGACCAGGACATTGCGCCGCTCTTCCACCGGCTCTCCCTTCACGTGGTCGATCACGTGCATCTGCGCGACATCGGGCGCCATGCAGAGAATCTTCGCCCCGAGTCGATCGAGAAAATACAGCGTGAGGGTCGCCTCGTGGATTTCCGACCCGTCGTAGACGCCGCAGCCTGACAGAACCACTCCTACCTTCTTCATTCCTTCATCCTCCATTTCCATCCGGAATCCGCCCGGCCGGTTTCCCGTCGTTCAGGGCAATCCCCGGCCGCAGGGGGTGTTTATCGTATCCAATTCAGCCGAACCGATCAAGGCTGTTCCGGTCCCTGCTCCTCCGATCCGTCGCCCGCCGGGCCTTCCCCCGTCGCCATGAGGAACGCCGTCAGCTCGCGGATTTCGTCCCGCAGTTTCGCGGCCTTCTCGAATTCCAGCCGCTCCGCTGCGGCCTTCATCTCTCCGCGCAGGCGCCGGATCGCCGCCTCGGCGTCTTCCCCGCCGGCAAGGCCCGCCGTCTTCCCCTGGTCGATCGGGACGGTCACGTAGTCCGCTTCGTAGATCGAGGCCAGGACATCGCTGACGGCCTTGCGGATGCTCTCGGGCGTGATGCCGTGCTCTTCGTTGTAGCGCCGCTGCAGTCTCCTGCGCCGGTTCGTTTCGTCCAGACAGGCCTT
Source organism: Bacillota bacterium (assembly GCA_029548445.1). GTDB lineage: Bacteria > Bacillota > Clostridia > Saccharofermentanales > UBA5734 > JAKPNJ01. Next base: position 3,277 of record JAKPNJ010000294.1, read on the forward strand.
CATGGAGTCCGTCACGGCATCGGCATACAGGATCACCTGCCCGGAAACGTTGCGCGCGGCCCGGCCGCTGGTCTGGATCAGCGACCGCTCCGAGCGGAGGAATCCTTCCTTGTCCGCATCGAGAATCGCGACAAGCGACACCTCCGGCAGATCCAGCCCCTCCCGGAGCAGGTTCACGCCGACCAGCACGTCGAATTCCCCGAGCCGGAGGTCCCGGATGATGCGCACACGCTCGAGGGTATGGATGTCGGAATGAAGGTAGCGGACCCGCACGCCCAGCCTCTCGTAATAGCCGGTGAGGTTTTCGGCCATGCGCTTGGTCAGCGTCGTCACCAGCACCCGTTCGCCGCGTCCGGCGCGGAGGCGGATCTCGGCCAGGAGATCGTCCACCTGGTTCTTCACCGGTCGGACCAGGATCTCCGGATCGGTCAGGCCCGTGGGCCGGATGATCTGCTCCACGACGCGTCCCTTCGCCTTCTGCATTTCGTAGGCGGCGGGAGTCGCCGATACGTAGATGGTCTGCCGGTGGAAGGCCTCGAACTCTTCGAACGTCAGCGGGCGGTTGTCGAGAGCGGACGGAAGCCGGAAACCGTACTTCACGAGCGTCTCCTTGCGGGAGCGGTCGCCGCGGAACATGGCGCCGAGCTGGGGAACCGTCGCGTGGCTCTCATCGATGATGACGAGCGCATCCGCGGGGAGGTATTCGATCAGGGTCGGAGGGGGCTGACCGGGCGCCCGTCCGGTGATGTGCCGGGAATAGTTCTCGATCCCCTGGCAGTACCCCATCTCCTCCATCATCTCCAGGTCGAAGTTCGTCCGCTGCTCCAGGCGCTGCGCCTCCAGGAGCTTGTTTTCCCCCCGCAATTCCCGGAGGCGCGCGGCGAGCTCCTCACGGATCGCCCGAACCGCCCGCCGCATGTTTTCCTTTTCCGTCACGTAATGACTTCCGGGATAGATCGCGATGCGCCGCAGCGGCTCCAGTTTTCTCGCGCGGAGCGGATCGATGACGGAGATCGCCTCGACCGTGTCGTCGAAGAACTCGACGCGCAGGGCCCGCTCTTCCTCGTAGGCCGGAAAGATCTCGACCACGTCCCCGCGGACGCGGAAGGTGCCGCGGTGGAAGTCGACGTCGTTGCGTTCGTACTGAATCTCGACGAGGCGCCGCAGCATCTCGTCGCGCTGGATCTCCGCTCCTTCTTCGAGGAGGAACCGCATGCCGCCGTATTCCTCCGGCGAACCCAGGCCGTAGATGCAGGAAACGCTCGCCACGATGACGACGTCCCGGCGCTCCAGAAGGGAACGCGTCGCGGAATGACGGAGCTTGTCGATCTGCTCGTTGATGGACGAGTCCTTCTCGATGTAGGTGTCGGTGGCGGGGATATAGGCCTCCGGCTGATAGTAATCGTAGTAACTGACGAAGTACTCCACCGCGTTGTCCGGGAAAAAGGCCTTGAATTCGGCGCACAACTGGGCAGCCAGGGTTTTGTTGTGGGCGATGACCAGGGTCGGGCGCTCCACCCGCTGGATCACGTTGGCCACGGTAAAGGTCTTGCCGGATCCGGTCACGCCCAGCAGGGTCTGGGCCGCGTCTCCGCCATCCAGTCCCCGGACCAGCGCGTCAATGGCCGCAGGCTGGTCGCCGCAGGGAACCATGTCCGTCTTCATCCGAAAACGGGTATCCGCCGGGTTGGGCATGGGAGGCCTCCTCAGGTTGCGGCGGGCATTCGCCCGGTTGTCGCCAGGCTTCCATTATATCATGCCGGCGGCGGACGACCGCCGGGTATCGCGGCCGACGGGGCGGTCCGCAGGGTCCCGCGGCCCTTGCCCCCATGAGGCCGGATGGTGTATCTTGGTTTCGATCACATGATGGGGGGATACCGCCATGGACCAGTCGCTGCCCGTTACCAGGACCCGGCACCCGAAGGACAAACCCGCGGATCCGAACAAGCTTGGATTCGGACAGATCTTTACGGACCACGTCTTCCACATGGACTACCGGGAAGGCGAAGGCTGGGTCGACCCGCGGATCGAACCCTACGGCCCCCTGGTCCTGGATCCCGCCACCATGGCATTCCACTACGGGCAGACCATTTTCGAGGGCCTGAAGGCCTATCGCTTCCCCGACGGCTCCATCCGCCTTTTCCGGCCCCGACTGAACTTCGAGCGGATCAACCGGTCCAACGACCGGATGGTGGTCCCCCCCGTCGACCCGGATTTCCTGGTCGGGGCCCTGAAGCAGCTGCTGCGGCTGGAAAGCGACTGGGTCCCCTCCGCTCCCGGAACCTCCCTGTATATTCGGCCGTTCATTATCGCCACCGACCCCTTCCTCGGCGTCCGTCCCTCCCGGACATACCGGCTCATGATCATCCTCTCCCCATCCGGCGCCTATTACCCCCAGGGGCTGAACCCGGTGCCCATCCATGTGGAGACGAAATATGTGCGGGCCGTCCGGGGCGGTACCGGCGAGGCCAAGACCGGCGGCAACTATGCCGCGAGCCTCCGATCCCAGGCCGACGCCCATGCCCGGGGATTCGTGCAGGTCCTGTGGCTCGACGGCGTCGAGCGAAAGTACATCGAGGAAGTCGGTTCCATGAACGTCTTCTTCGTCCTCGGCGGAACCCTGGTGACTCCGTCCCTCTGCGGGAGCATCCTGCCGGGCATTACCCGCCGCTCGGTCCTGGAGCTGGCCGACCACTGGGGCATCCCGACGGAGGAACGCCGGCTGTCCATGGACGAGATCCTGGAAGCCGGCGAATCCGGCAGCCTGTCCGAGGCCTTCGGCAGCGGCACCGCCGCCGTGATCTCCCCCATCGGGGAACTGGAGTATGACGGCGTGCGCATCCGCCTCCACGACGGCGCCATCGGGCCCCTGAGCCAGCGCGTCTATGACACCCTGACGGGCATCCAGTATGGCCGGCTGCCCGATCCCCTGGGCTGGATGGAACCCATTTGAAACAGGGCCGGGAATCGGCCCGCCGGAACCGGTTCGCGAATCGCGCCGGGCGGGGGTGGCGAGAACGAAAAGGAAGGAGCCCCTTACCGGAGCTCCTTCTTGTTTTTCTGGATCGTCACCAGCATCTCGGTCAGCTGTTCCTCCACCTCGGCCAGCTTTTTCCGTGCGTACTCCAGGGCGCCGTTCCGGATCTGCCGGGCCGACAGGTTCGCCGCCTCCAGGGTCTCGGCTGCCATGCGGCCGGCCTTTTCCGTGATCTCGTGCTCGTCGATCATCCGGGTCATGCGGGACTCGGCTTCCCGCATGATGTGCTCGGCTTCCTTGCGGGCCTCGGCGATGAGCTGGCGGTTCGAGTCGATGAGCCACCGGGCCTGCTTGATTTCCTGGGGCAGGTTTTCACGAATCAGGCTGACCAGGACCGTCATCTCTTCCCGGTCCACCAGGCAGGCGCCGGTCAGGGGAATGGAACGGGCCTGGGCCACCGTTTCCTCGAGGCGGTCCAGCAGCTCGTAGAGATCGGTTTCCTGATCATACGGGATCTCCTTCTGTCGATCCTGCATGTCCGTGGCCTCCTTCATGTCGTGCCGCCCAGCCGGCGGACCACCCGCTCCCGAACGGCTGCCGGCACCATGCCCGAAATGTCGCCGCCCAGGGAGGCCACCTCCCGCACGATGGTGGAACTGATGTAGGCCAGGTCCATCCGGCAGGGCAGCAGGAGAGTTTCGAAGGCGGGTTCCAGGATCCGGTTGGCCGCGGCCAGCTCGGCCTCCAGGCGGAAATCGGATTCGCTCCGGATGCCCCGGACCACCGCCCGGGCCCCGGTGCGGCGGAACACGTCGACCAGGAGGCCGTCATGGACCACCACGTCGACATTGGGCAGGTCCGCCAGGGAATCGGCCGCCATGCCGGCCCGCTCCCCCAGGGAAAAGGATGCCTTCTTGCCCCGGTTGTCGAGGACGGCCACCACCAGCCGGTCGCACAGGCGAGCGGCCCGCTGGGCTACATCCAGGTGGCCCAGGGTGAACGGATCGAAGGATCCGGGGTACAGCAGCACGAACAAGGGTTCATCTCTCCTCGGACGAAATGGCGCAAGCCGCCTGGTAAAAGGATAGCATCGTGGTCCCGTAGCGACAAGTTCTACACGATTGCAAACCCATTACAGAACCGCTTGCGGGATTTCGGGCCTCCTGTTCCAGGACAAGGAGGCCGCCGGGGGCCAGGAGGCCGCCCGTGAGGAGAACCGGAGCCAGCTGCCCGAACCATCGGGGGGCCTCGGCATAGGGCGGGTCCAGGAACACGAGATCGAAGGCGCACCCTTCCGCCGCCAGGACCCGGAGGGCGCTCCGGCAGTCGGTTCGCACCAGGCGGGCCTTGCCGGACAGGCCGGTGCGGTCCAGGTTGTGGCGGATGACCTCGGCCGGTTCCCTTCCCGACTCCACCAGGACCGCCGAGGCGGCGCCGCGGCTCAGGGCCTCGATGGCCAGCTGGCCGGTGCCGGCGAAGAGATCCAGGACCCGGGCACCGGGCAGCCGGGGGCCCAGGATGCTGAACAGCGACTCCTTGACCCGGTCCGGCGTGGGGCGGGTCCCGCGGCCGACGGGAGCCAGGAGGCGGATGCCCCCGGCGGAGCCGGCGATGACCCGCGGCATGGCGCCCTCCCCCTCAGATCCCGATTCGGTCGAACCGGGGTCCGAACCGAAGCCGGATCGCCTGCCGAAGGGTCCGGAAGCCGGGATCCGACAGGTCGGGATCGGCTTCCAGGAGCGACTCCAGGCTGCGGCGGACCTCCTCGAGCACCGGGAGATCCTGGTAGAGGTTGGCCACCCGGAAATCGGGAATGCCGTGTTGCCGGGTTCCGAAAAAATCTCCCGGCCCCCGGAGCTCCAGGTCCCGCTCGGCGACCTGGAACCCGTCCCGGGTCCGGCAGAGGACCCGAAGCCGTTCCCGGGCCAGGGAGTCCGCGGTGTCCGACTGCAGGAGGCAGAAGGACCGGTGGGGGCCCCGCCCGACCCGTCCCCGGAGCTGGTGGAGCTGGGCCAGGCCGAACCGGTCGGCGTCCCGGATCCACATGATCGTGGCGTTGGGGTTGTCCACCCCGACCTCGATGACCGTGGTGGACACCAGCAGGTCCAGCTCCTTCCGATGGAAGGCGTCCATGACGGCGGTTTTCTGGCGGGCGGCGAGGCCGCCGTGGAGCAGGCCGACCCGCAGGTCCGGAAACAGGCGCTCGGACAGGTCCCGGTGGGTCTCCACGGCGGAGTCGGCGGTTTCGTCCTCCCCGGTCTCGATCAGGGGACAGACGACATAGGCCTGGCGTCCCTCCCGGATCTCGCGGCGCACCAGGGCCGTCACCCGGTCCGCGTCCGCCTGGCCGCAGGTGTAGGTTTCGATCGGCACCCGGTCACCCGGCATCTGGTCGATCCGGGAGATGTCCAGGTCCCCGTACAGCACCAGGCCCAGGGTGCGGGGGATGGGGGTGGCCGACATGACCAGGACATGGGGGTCCTGTCCCGAGGCGGTGGAGAGGCGCAGGCGCTGCCGGACCCCGAACCGGTGCTGCTCGTCGGTGACCGCCAGGCCGAGGGACCGGAACTGCACGGAATCTTCCAGGAGGGCGTGGGTGCCGACGATGACCCGGATCTCCCCGGACGCCACCGCCATCCGGACCGCGTTCTTCCGGGCCAGGGGCAGTCCGGCGGTCAGGAGGCCGATCCGGTGGGCCTCCTCCGGCAGCAGGGAGGCCAGGGTCCGGGCGTGCTGCTCGGCCAGGATGGCTGTCGGCGCCATCAGGACCGCCTGGTGGCCGCCCAGGAGGCTGGCGAGCATGGCCATGGCCGCGACGGCGGTCTTGCCGCTGCCCACGTCTCCCTGGACCAGGCGGTGCATGGGGACGGGACGGGCCATGTCGGCGAGCACTTCCGACAGGGTCCTGCGCTGGGCATCCGTCAGGACGTACGGCAGGGAATCCGCCCGGTTCCAGACCTCCGGGTCCGTCGGAATGGCTGGGCTGGTCCGTCGGTCCTGTCCTTCCCGGCGGGCCAGGGCCAGGCCGGCCAGCACCAGGAAGAACTCCTCGAAGACCAGCCGTTTCCTGGCGATGGCCAGGGTGTCGGGAGACTCCGGCGCATGGATGTGCCGGAGAGCATAGTCCACGGCGCACAACTGACGGTCCCGTCGGATCCGGTCGGGCAGCGGATCCGGCATGGATCCCCCGATGCGGCCCAGGGTCTCGTCGACCAGGGTGCGGAGGGTCGCCTGGGGCAGTCCCGGGGCGCTCCTGTACACCGGCCGCAGGACCCTGGCTACCAGCCCGTCCGGGGATTCCCACGCCTCCACCGCCGGGTTCGCCATGTCGAAGGCGGTCCCGCTGCGCCGGACCCGGCCACGGAACAGGTAGGCGGTTCCCTTGACCAGGCGGGTGGCCATCCAGGGCTGGTTGAACCAGATGGCGGCCACGGCGCCAGTGTCGTCCCGGAGCACGGTCCGGACCATGCTCAGCCGGCCTTTTCGGCGGGTGGCGGGGGCCCGGGCCACCGTGGCCACGAAGGCCGCCTCCTGACCGTCCGGCAGCTCGGAGATGGAACCCATGGGGCTCCAGTCCTCGTAGGACTTCGGGTAATAGGTAGCCAGGTCGAACAGCGTCCGGATCTGGAGGTGTTCCAGGATCGCGGCCCGCCGGCCGGCAACGCCCCGCAGGACCGATACCGGCTCTCCCAGGATGTCGAGCCCCGCCAGGAGGGTGCCCTGGCCGGCGTCGTCTTTCATGCCGGGACCTCCGGCCCCGGGCTCCGGCCGGTCCGGCAGTGGGGGCGCAGCGGACATACCCCGCACCGGGGCCTGCGGGCGATGCACAGGGCCCGGCCGTGGGCCACCAGGCGGTGTCCGAAGGACGTCCATTCGGATTCGGGCAACAGGCGCCGCAGGTCCTGCTCGATTCGGGCCGGGTCGGTGTGGTCGGTCAGGCCCATCAATCGGGAGATCCGGCCGGCGTGGGTGTCCACCACCACGCCCGGGACCCCGAAGGCATCGCCGAGCAGCAGGTTCGCGATTTTGCGCCCGACCCCCGGCAGGGCCAGGAGGGCGGCCATGTCGCCGGGGACCTGGCCGTCATGGGCCAGGAGGATCCTGCGGGCGCTCTCCTGGATGGCCCGGGCCTTGGTCCGGAAAAAACCGCAGGACCGGATGGCGGCCTCCAGTTCCGTCCGGTCGGCCTCGGCGAAAGCGGAAATATCGGGGTACCGGCGAAACAGGTCCGGCGTCACCAGGTTGACCCGTGCGTCGGTGCATTGGGCGGCGAGAATGGCGGAAACGAGCAGCTGGAAGGGATCCCGCGGTGTCAGGGTACAATCCGCGTCGGG
>JAKPNJ010000308.1 GCA_029548445.1 Bacillota bacterium
GCGGACCTTCCGGACCTCCCGGAGACGTCCTGAACCCGCCGCCCGCCGCCCATAGCCCCTCGCAAGGAGCTGCGCCATGCCGACACGCACCACGACCCACAACCTCCACGACCTGATGCTGGATGTCTACCGGAACAAGCCGGTGGACAGGATCCCCTTGGGGATCTACATCCGCTACCTGCCCCGGGGCGGGGTGGAGCGGGAACTCCGGGAACGGGGGTTCGGCCTCATCGACTACCATCCGCCGGTCTCCCTGATGGCGCCTCCCTGGCACATCCTGCCGGGGTTTCTGTCGGAAGTCCGCGGCGTGGAGTTCTCGGTCCGCCATCGGTGGCAGGACGGCGTTCGGACCGAGCGCCGGACCTTCCATACCCCTGTCGGCGACCTGTGGCAGGAATCCAGCCAATCCATCGGCGCCGGCAGCGAGCACATATCGAAATATTATGTCGCCACCCTCGAGGACTACCGGATCCTGCAGTATGTCGTCGAGCGGACGGTGTTTCGCTCCCAGGAAGAGGAGATCCGGCGGCGGATCCGGGATCTCGGCCGCGACGGTGTCCTCCTGGGCCGGATGGATCGCTCCCCCTACCAGAAACTCCTGATCGAGCTGGCCGGCGCCGAGCGGTTCCTGACGGACTTGCATGAGTACCCGGACGTGGTGACGGAGCTCCTGGAGACCATGGACCACCGGATGGACGAGATGTTCCGGATAGCCCTCGACTCCTCGGTGGAGGCCATCTGGCAGCCGGATAACATCACTTTCGACTTGACGCCCCCTGACAGCTTCGAGCGCTTTTGCATCCCGTTCTACCGGCGCCACGGACCGGCCGTCCGGGCCGCCGGGAAGCCTTACATCGTCCACATGGACGGGCGGCTCCGGATGCTGGAGCCCCTGGTCCGGGAGGCGCCCTTCGATGTCCTGGAATCCTTGTCCCTGCCCCGCATCAGCGGGGATTACGGGCTCGCGGAGGCCATGGACGCCTTCCCCGACAAGGTCATTGTTCCGAATTTTCCGGCGAACCTCAGCGACGGGACGGAGGCGGAAATCCGGGACTTCCTCAGGGACCTCCTGGCGGAAGCGCGGCCGGGCCGCCCCTTCATGCTCCAGGTCAGCGAAGACATCCCGGAGGCCGGCTGGCAGCGGACCCTGGCCCTGCTGTCGGCTTTCATGCCCATGCAGGTGGATCACGGGAGGTAACCCGGACATGGAGACGCATTTCGGATTTCGAAGAAGCCCCGACTGGGAAGACCCGTCCGTCCTGCAGGTGAATCGGGAGGCTCCCCATGTGCTGTGGGGGGCTTTTCACAACGCTGAGGCCGCCCGGACCAGCCGCCGGATGACAGGGCCCCTCGCCCTGGACCTGGACGGAACCTGGGCCTTCCGGCTGGTTCCGTCGCCGGCGGTAGCGGAGCCCTTCTGGGAAGAGGAATTCAATGACAGGGACTGGAGTGGGATCCGGGTTCCCGGCAGCTGGGAAATGCAGGGATTCGGGGAACCGGCCTATACGAACACCTTCTATCCATGGCGAAACGATGCGGACGAACACCACATGATCCGCCCCCACATCCTGGAGCCCGACCGGGACGTGCGGCCCGATCCGCCCCGGATCCCCTCGGACAATCCGACGGGCTGCTACCGCCGGACCTTCCGGATGCCCGAGGCATGGCGCGACATGGACGTGTTCCTGGCTTTCGACGGCGTCGAAACCGCGTTCCGTTGTTGGGTCAATGGCACACCGGCGGGCTATGCCCAGGACAGCAAGCTGCCAAGCGAGTTCCAGATCACGAGCCTGGTCCGGGCCGGCGACAACCGGCTGGCGGTCCAGGTATTCCGGTATGCCGCATCGAGCTACCTGGAGGACCAGGATTACTGGCATCTGTGCGGCATTCATCGCTCCGTCCGGGTCTTCGCCCGGCCGAAGCGGCGGATCGTCGACTACCGGATCCTGGCGGAACCGGAAGGCTTCATCCGGTCCGAAGCCGACGGCCTCCACGCGGGGGGACGGCTGTGGATGGACGTGACTGTCAACCGGTTCCCGGGGTATGCGGACTACCGGATCCGAGCGGAGGTGTACGGCCCGGACGACCGGTGGCTTTGCAGCGCCGAGGCGGACATCGCCGCCTCCGCCCAGTATCGGCAGGATCGGGTCCCAACGGCCAATACCGCCCGGCTGGCGCTGCGGCTGGAAGAGGTGACCCTGTGGACGCCGGAGACCCCGGTGCTGTACCGGGTCGTTCTGACCCTGCTGTCACCGGACGGGAGCGGGATCGACTGGGAGGGATGCAGGGCCGGATTCCACCGGATCCGGATCGAGGCCGGGATCCTGACGCTGAACGAGCGGCGGCTGCTGGTCCAGGGCGTCAATCGCCACGAGCATGACAGCCGGACGGGGCGGACCCTGTCCCGGGAGGACATGGAGGCCGAGATCCGCTGCATGAAGCGGATGGGGATTAATTCGGTCCGAACGAGCCATTACCCCGACGACCCGGCCTGGTACGACCTGTGTGACGCCGCCGGCCTGCTGCTGGTTGCGGAATGCAACCTGGAGACCCATGGTGTCCTGGGCGAACTGACCCACGATCCGTCCTGGAGCGGCGCCTTCCTGGACCGGTTGGTCCGGATGGCTGTCCTGTACAAGAACCACCCCTGCATCTATGCCTGGTCCCTGGGCAACGAGAGCGGCGTGGGGCCCAATCATGCCGCCATGGCCGGCTGGATCCGGGAATATGATCCGTCCCGGATCTGCCAGTATGAGGCTGGAGACCCGGGACGGTCCGTCTCGGACATCCGCGGCTGCATGTATGCAACCCAGGACCATATCCTCAGGATGCTTGCGGATGCGTCGGACGACCGGCCCATTATCCTGGTGGAATATCTCTACCAGATCCGGAACTCCGGCGGCGGCCTGCACCGGTTCCTGGACCTGGCGGACCGCTTCCCGCGTTTCCAGGGGGGGCTATATCTGGGATTTCAAGGACAAGTCTCTGGAGCGGGTCCTGCCGGACGGCACCTCGTGCCAGGCCTACGGCGGCGATTTCGGCGAGGCGATCCGGGATCCCCGGGATCCGCCCTTCATGACCCACAATGGCCTGGTCCGGTACAACCTGGAATGGAAGCCCGTGGCATACGAAGTGCAGCATGTGTATTGCCCCCTCCGTTTCCAGGCGCTCGTGTCCGACAACCCGTGGGACCTGGACGGACCTCCCGGCCGGTATCGGGTGACGAACCGCAGCCTGGTCCTGGATTCCTCCCGCTTCGTTGTATCGTACGTGATTCGCGAAAACGGCGTCGCCGTCGCGGACGGCGCATTCCCGATCCCGGTCATCGAGGCCGGGGGGAGCCGGCTCGTGTCGTTCGATGTGCCATATGATAGACACAAGACGGCCGACTTCCGAGTGGAGTTCTCGGTTCGGCATGCGGCGGGAAGCGATTTTGCCGACGCGGGCGAGGCAATCGCCTGGTACCAGTTCCCCCTGGCGGGGCAGGGCGTCACGTTCCCCGATGACCCGGTCCCGCCCTGCGGCGATCTCCGCTCTGGAGATTCGCCTTCGTCCGAGGAGACCCTCCGACTTGAGGAGACTCCGTCCGGATGGCGCATCGCCGGCAGTGGCTTCGAAGCCGAGTTGGACCGAGCCCTGGGGGTCTTCTCCTGCATTCGGGTCGACGGTGCGGAGTGGGTCCGGGATGTCGCGATCCCCTGCTTCACACGGCCCCATTCCGGCGTGGACGGACAGGAAGGATGGGCGAGAAACAGGGCCTGGCGGCGGTTCGCGCCGGATGCGACCGTCCGATCCCTGCGATCGCTGCAGGTGGAGCCCGCCGAAGCCGGCCGGATCCGGGTCCGAAGCGTCGCCGCTTTCGCGTTCGACGACCATGAAAATGGGGCCGTGGTGGAAACGCGGATGTGCTTGGGTCCGGATCGCCGCGTCGAGGTGGACATGATCTTTGTTGTCGACCCGGTCCTGGGCGACTTGCCCCGGGTCGGCGCGGCGATGGTCGTCGAGGCCGGGTTCGAGACGCTTTTATACTGGGGACTGGGTCCCCGGGAAACCTATCCGGACCGGAAAATCGGTGCCCGCCTGGCCGTGTTCCAAACCCGCGTGACGGATTCGCACTTTCCTTTCGAGCCACCATCGGAGTGCGGGGGCCGCGAGGAGACGCGGTGGTTCCGTCTTGGGGACGAGACCGGTCGCCAGGTCCTCTTTTCCTCGGCGATTCCCTTTCATTTTGACGCACGCCACAGCTCCATCGGGGACTACCGGAACGCGACCCATGACCGCACGCTCATCCGTCGCGAGGAAACCTTCGTCCATATCGACGCGGCCCATGCCGGGATTGGCGGAGACATGGGATGGAGCACCTTCCTGGATACCCGGGACCGGGTCCCGGCGGGTGCGTACCGGTTGTCCTTTTCCATCCTGCTTGGTTCGTAACCCGACTATCCGGGGATCAGGACGCGAAAGAGGCCGGTCGGAAACGACCGGCCTCCTTCGAAGGAGGAAGGGAAGAGATGGACGATCAGCGCTTGCGGGACCGGACGGCGACCATTCCGACCAGTCCGGAAAGGGCAGCCAGGACCAGGACGGCGGAGGCGGGATCAGCAGTGGAAGGGTTCTCGCCAGAGGTGGGTTCGGCGGTGGGCTCGGATGTAGGCGCTTCCGTCGGGGTCTCATCGGCGGGATTGACCTTGACCTCGCCTGCATGGACGACGGCGCTGGCGCTGTTGCCGGGATCACACTCCAGGTAGCAGAGAGAAAAATTCTGGTAGATTTTGCCATCGACCTCGAACTGGTTGGAGGTCGGGTACCCGACCACACCGAAATGTCCCAGGTTGCCCCAGGCTTCCGACATCTCGTTGATCAGGGAATACGCGCGGTCGGCACCTTCGGAGAGCATGATGAAGCCGGCTCCCACGACGACGGAATCGACGGTTCCCCAGCCCCAGAGGTTGCCCTGGTTGTCTCCACCATTGAAGGGCTGGAAGACGATGACATTCTCCCATCCCTTGACATCCTGCCACGGCGTCCCGAAATCAAACCCGGCGGACGCCTGGGCATTGAACTCCGCCACGATCTTGTTCGTGATCTCCGTCTCTTGCCCGACGGCCCAGGCCGGAATCTCCCCGGGCGCGATGGCCCCCAGGGTCGCCGCCATCGACGAGGCGCAGATCGACAGCACCATCACCAACACGACGAGCAGGAATACAGCAGTCCTCTTCATTGACAAACCTCCTTGCTTTCAAATGAAGGCCTATGACAATTTCAGTATAGGAAAGCGGTCTTGAGCGAGGTAGAAAAGATCCTTTCGAATCCTGTCGCAATCTTTCGGTGTTTCGCCACGGGCCCGAACCCATGGGGTATAATGATCCAAACGAAGCCGCTGGCGCTGGTTTTTCCCCCGAACTTGCCCCCGCGAGCCTTTCCCCGGCCGCCCCCCATCCGTCGAGGTGCAGCATGGACTTTTTGTACGGAAAACGGACGATCCCAATGGAGATCCGATTCGAGGACCGGAAGACCTTCCGGGTCGACGTGCCCGCCCCGGACCATGTCCTGGTGCATGCGCCCGCCGGGAGTCCGGGCGATGCAATCCAAAAGGCTGCGGAGGACCGGGCCGACTGGATCGCGGAGCAGCTGGCCGCGAAGCGCGCCCCCCGTCCGGCTGCCTCCCGCAAGTACGTGAATGGCGAAACCTACCTCCACCTGGGCCGCTCGTTCCGACTGGACATCCGGGAGGACCCCGGCCGCCGGATGCCCAAGGTCCGCCTTTCCGGGTTCGACCTGATGGTCGTGACGCCGAAACCCGATCCCGAGGCCGTCCGGGAAGCCCTGGACCACTGGTATCGACGCCAGACCCGGCTGGTCGTCCTGGACCGGATCGAGTATTTCGCTCCCCGGGTGGGGGCCCAGCCCGCCGCTGTCCGAATCCGGGGCGGCGTCGGCCGGTGGGCCGTCCGTTCCGGCCAGGGAGAGCTCGCCTTCGACGAGCGCCTGATCACGGCGCCCTCCCACGTCGTCGACTGTATCGTCGCCCACGCCCTCTGCCAGCTGGTGGAGTCCCCCCGCAACGGGCGATTCTGGGCCCGACTGGGCGCCGTCCTGCCGGACTACCGGGTCCGGATGGCCTGGCTCCTGGATCACGCGGATCGGCTGGACGGGTAGGCCGCCCGGGTAGGCCGCCCGGACAGGTCGTTCCGCCGGATCGGCAAAAAACTGGAATCCAGTCCATTCCCCATGGCCTCGCATCCCCGGAACCGGCGAAACGGGTGCATTGCCCGGATGGTCCCGTTTCAGTACAATCCGGATGGCACCATGTGCTCATTTCCGTTCCGGCCGATCCGGCCGAGGCGGAAGGAGACGGAAATGGAGGGATATCGCTGTACCGGGTCATCCTGGTCGATGACGAAGCCTGGACCCTGGCAGGCCTTCGGGAGACCTTCCGGTGGCAGGAGAAGGGTTTTCTCCTGGCCGGTGAATTCCAGAGCGCCCGGGAAGCCTTGTCCGCCCTGATGCGGGATCCGGTCGACGCTGTCCTGACGGACATCCGCATGCCCGGGCTGTCCGGCATCGACATCCTGCAACGGTTGCGGGATGCGGGTTCCGACACCGAAGTCGTGCTCGTCAGCGGTTTCTCCGATTTCCACCATGCCCGCCAAGGGATCCGTTGGGGCGCCTTCGACTACCTGACCAAGCCGGTTTCCCGGGAAGAGGCGGACCACCTGCTGGACCGCCTGCGGGACCGCCTGGAGGACAAGGCCCGGCGATCGGACCTGGAAGCCCTGGAGTTGCTGGCCGACACTCCCGGAGACATCCGCCGGCTGTTCGGGGACCGGGGATTGCCGGCACCTGCGGAGGGGTTCCTCTGCCTGCTGGCCGAGACCGGTCCGTCGGAGGGGGCCCTGCCTGCATTCCACCACGGGGACCTTCCCATGATCCGCATCCGCAACGGGTCCCATCGTTCCTGGTTCCTGGCCAATGTGCCACTGGATTTTCTGCCGAAAGCCGATTTCCTCGAGTCCCTTGCGGCGACCCAGGGCATTGTGCGGGGAGGACTGTCCCACGGCCCCTTCCGTGCCGAGCGGCTGCCCGAGGCCTTGCGACAGGCCCACCTGGCGCTGGAAGGCCGATTCGTGGACCCGGAGAGGCGCTGGACCATCCATGCCTACCATTCGGCCGAGTTGGAGCAGGCCCTGGCGATCCTGGCCGGTGCTGCCTCCGGCGGGGACAACGAGTCCGCCCGCGACGCTCTCCGGCAGGTCTGCGACCTATTCCGCACCCATGGCCTGGGGGTCGAGGAGGCGGCGGTCCTCTGGAGCCGGCTGGCGCCGGGCGAGGCATGCCGGGAAGATGGAAACGGCAGTGCCCTCGCGTATGGCCGGCACACGGAGCGGATGGCCCCCGAACTCCTGCCCCAGCGATTCCGGAATTTCGAGGACCTGCTGGAAACCCTGCTCGGGATCCTGTCCGCGAGAAATGGGCCTGGCGCTCCTTCCCCCGCCCCGTACCCGGAAGCGCCGGATTCGGCGGGGACGCCGGACGAGCCCGGCATCGACAACCAATCGTTCCGAAACCTGCTGGCCGATATGGCCGACCGATTCCCCGAACCGCTGCAGCTCCGGGACCTGGCCGCCCGCCACCATCTCAGCGTATCCTACTGCTGCAGCCTGTTCCGGCGTACCCTGTCGAAGACCTTCGGGGAGCACCTGACGGACCTTCGCATGGCCTGCGCCGCCTCGCTGCTGCGGACCACCCGGATGACCCTGGCCGAGATCAGCGAGCGGGCCGGCTACAATGACTACTACTACTTTATCCGCGCCTTCCGCAAGTACTACGGCATAACCCCCTGCCGGTACCGAAAGGAATCGGCCTGATCCATGGGCGGGCGAACACGCGGGAAGCCGGGGCGGGAGCTCCATGCCAGCCCTGTGGCGAGGCGATGGATCAACCTCAAGATCCGGACCCAGATCGCCATCCTGATCGGGTTTTCCGTAATCGCCTTCCTCCTGCTGGGAACTCTCCTGGTCTCCCGCCTGACCCGGATCGCCAACGAGCAGGCCCGCATCTCCGTCGAGAACCTGATGCGGCAGGTCGGGGACCGGGTCCGTACGACGGCGGCCGACATGTCGAACCTGGCCCGGGTCGTCGGGTACCATCCCCAGGTCCAGGAATACCTGGCCGCCACCGACCCCCTGGCCCGGTTCGAGAGTTACCGCAATGTCCGGGCGAACCTCCTGAGCTACCAAAGTTCAATACGGGATGTGTACGCCATCCTGCTGCTCGACAACCAGGGCCGCCTGACGGACACCGCCCAGGTCGGAAGTGGGCCCCTCTTCGGCGGATTCGTCCGCAGTGTGGAAGCCCGGTATGATATCCAGGGAGAAGCGTTCCGAACTCCCCTGTATTCATCGGTCCTGACGGATGCGGACGGACAGGAGGACTACTTCGCCTACCTGGCGCCGATTTTCTCCACGGTCCAGCAGGCGGATTACCTGGACCGGCTGGGTACCATCCTGGTCTTTTGCTCCACAACCCAGTTCCAGAAAACGATCCGAAGCATCGAGACCGGCCCTGCGTCCTTTTTCCTGATTCTCGATTCGGAGGATCATGTCGTCGGCTACAACAATCCCGAGGTGCTGGACCCGTTTCTCCCGTCCGGCGATGCGGTCTCGCCGACGGGTCTCCGGGAGGCGCTGGCAGCCCGGTTCTCCGGCTCCTCCCGCTACATCGTCAGCCAGGAAACCGTTGCATCCCTCGGCTGGACCATCCTGAGCGTCGTGGACACCCGGGACATCCTGCGCGGCATGACGCCGGCCTTCACCATCGTCTCCATCCTGGCCGCCTTCTCGGTCCTCCTCCTGCTCCTGGCCGGGTCCCTTCTCCTGTCGAGCATCTCCGTGCCCATGCGCCGCATCGTGGCCTTCCTGGATGCCTATCCGCGCCAGAACTACCGGGAACGGATGAAACCCGGCCCCAACAATGAGATGG
>JAKPNJ010000341.1 GCA_029548445.1 Bacillota bacterium
GGTATGTCCCGTCGCGGTCCGTCCGGGCTGAAAACGCGACCTCCTCCCCAACCGTCCCCTCGTATGCCCCGTTGGTCAGCCGCACCGCCGGAACCCTGGATCCCGATGAAAATTCGGGTCCCCACAGGATCCGGTCCCCGGCCGGGACCTCGACCCGGACAGTCTCCCCTTCCAGGATTTCGAATGATTCCTCGTCGTAGTCGAGCCGGGCGCCGCCGGTTTCCCTGAAATAGACGAAGACCGGTCCGTCCCGCCACTTTCCATCCCTGTCCCTGGCGCCTGTCATGTGCCCCGCGGCAAAGCGCAGGGGGACCGACCGGAGGAATCGCCCGTCCTTGCGGAATACCAGGGCCCCCGGACCGGAATACTCGATGATACGCCCCGCCTCGGCCCAGGCCGGATCCATTCGCTGGTCATGCCGGACCGATGCCTCGATCCGGATGGCCTGTACGCCGGTCCGGGATCCGGTGGACTCCATCCGGGCCGCCCCCTGTACGGTCAGGGTGGGATAGAACCGGTCCAGGAGTTCGGCGCAGGCGGACACGGCCACGGGCATCAGCACCGCGGCCTGTTCCGGCGCGTAGGAGGGCGGGACATGATACACAGGAGAATTGAATGGATTTTGGATCCGCACCAGGCAGGAGGTCAGGGTTTCCTCCGCCAGGGGAACCTTCCGCGTCCCGTCGAGAAAGCTGCCAAGGTAACGGCGGACTGTCACCCCGAAGACCGTATAAGTTTCCTCTTCCAGGTCCGCGAAGGCCGGGGCGGGGATCATGGCCTCCCCATTGGACGGCAGGACGCCGGACGGGGCATCGCAGACCGTGTCGCTCGAATAGAAGTGCCGGTTGGTGAAGGCCGCCACGGCGTCGAACAACTGCCCCGGAGGGAGCGCCGAGTCGGAGGTGCCCCATCCGACAGCGGCGGCCACCCGGCTGTCGACGGGGCCGGCAGCCAGGGCGGCCACCAGGGCGGGAGACACATTGTCTTCCAGGGGTTCGGAACGAGGATGGGAGTCGTTGCGCACATGGGCGGGCTGGGCCATATCCGCCAGCAGGTGCATGGATTCGCCCAGGGCCCGGAACGCGAGCCCCAGGTACCAGCGGCGTTCTTCCGCGCAGTCCTCGGGGAAAAAATTCAGGAGCTTGAACTGGCCGCCGGCCAGGAAGCGGCCGGGCACCTCCGCCTCGGGAATCTCCAGCGCCTTCTCGTAATATTCGAGGGCCTTTTCGAAGGAGAAGGGGTTTTCTCCGTGGGACAGCCCCCAGGTCTTCGCATCGGTGTTCGGGCTTTCGTAGATCGTTCCATGGACGGTCCACTGGTCCGTCAGCCAGGGGACGCCCGACAGGGAGAGGGGATCGTAGAAATGACGGACGGCCGAGTACGCATTGGGCTCGTCCGCCCAATCGCCTCCCAGGACGATCCACTGCAGCGGATCCAGGGTCCTGGCCTCCGGCTTGTGGTACATCGCGGTCAGGGTGGACCCCGCCACGCCGATGCCGGGGACGGGACGCGACACCTGCAGGGGGATGGTTCCGAGATCCGAAAAGGAAGAGGTCCCGTACCGTGCAAGGAACAGGCGGGCGGCCTCGGCATTGATCTGGCGATGGGTGGGCTGGTTCCAGGCCCGGACGGCCACGACCGGGACCCATGGGACAAGGAGGGCCAACATCCCGCACAGGACCCGCAGAAGGACATTCCGTCCGGTCCCGTTCCGATGCATGCCGGCCATGGTCGTCCTCCTTTCAGGTACTGCCTCTGCGATGCCTTTCGTCCACCTGTCAGATCGTCATTATGTACCAGGTCCCGTCGACCTGGACCAGGACGACATGGAACACGGCCCCATCGAGTTTGACGGCGTATTCCGCGATCCGGCAGCGGGTATCGGCATCGGTCTGGACCCTGTCGCCGAGAAAGCTCAGTTCGGCGCCGGACAGGGCGTCGGCCAGGGGGGACAGAATCGCGGGATTGTCACGGAAGAGGACGGAGAGGCTGTCCCGGGAGTCGGGCTCGACGGCGGAAAGAATTCGGTCCATGTCGCCCGCCTGCAGCGCATCCCGGAATTCGTCCAGCAAGGCCAGGGTATCCCGGGTGACGCGATCGACATCGTCCTGGTTTCGCCAATCGTCCCCGGCATGATCAAGAAAGCCGTCAAGACGCTGGTCGATGGACCGGTCCGAAAACCCGTCGAGCGGGTCGGAAGACGGCATGGGCCGGTTGACGGCCTGTTTCAGGAAGGGAAGCGGCACCAGGACGAGCAGGAAATAAAGGATGCCTGCAACCAGGAAGGATCGCCGGGTGACGGTCATGTCCGTTTTCTCCCTTGTTGGGAAGACGCCGCAGGGGCTGCACGGCTGCCGATTCATGACCAGTCTACCATGGCCGCCACACCGCCAACAATCAGTTCATCCGGAAAAAACGTATAATGGACATGTCCGGCCGTTCCTGCTGGCTGCCGGAATGAATCCCGCCCGGCTCCGATCGCCGCCGCGGGATACCGAACGGAGGATCCCGCCATGAACCGCACGCTGCTTCGAAACGCCCTGCTTCTGCTCCTGCTGGCCGGCCTCGTCCTGGCGCTGGCAGGCTGCGTCCCCGGCGACGGCCGGGCCACCGCCGATCGCCCCGCCAATTTTCTGTGGGGCATCTGGCATGGCTGGGTCGCCCCGGTGTCCCTGATCGTCGGGATCTTCAACGGGTCCATCCGGCTGTATGAAGTCCACAATACAGGCTGGTGGTACGATTTCGGCTTCTACCTTGCCATCCTGGGCGGGTTCGGCGGCCTCTCCCTGGTCCGCAGGAAGAAGAAGGACTGATTCCGGCCGACCCGGCGGTCAGCGCAGCTCCTCGTCGAAAACCACCGCAACCTTGCCGCAGCGCCCTTCGGCCATGAGCCGATAGGCCTCGTCCGCCCGTTCCAGGGGGAAGCGGTGGGTCACCAGGTCTTCCGGATGGAGGCCCCACCGGACCAGCCGCTCCACCAGTTCTTCCATGCGCCAGATGCTGGTGACCCAGGATCCGTACAGGGTCTTCTGGTCGTGGATCATGTCGGGGCTGGGCTGGAATTCCACCGTGCCGCCCTCGCCCACGAGAGCGATCCGTCCCCATTTGCGGGTGGCCCGGATAGCCAGGTGCCGGGCGGAGGCGTTCCCCGAACAATCCACCGCCCGCTCGACGCCATGTCCCCCCGTCATGGCCAGGATCCGCTCCAGGGCGTCTTCCCCCGGCGCGAACGCCGCATCCGCCAGGCCCTTCTCCACGGCCAGCCGGCAGCGCTCCTCCACGACGTCGATCCCGATGAGCCGCCGGGCGCCCATGGCCCGGGCCAGCATCAGGGTCGCCAGTCCCACGGGCCCCAGACCCGTCACCAGGACGGCATCGTTCCCCGATACCCCGATTTTCTCGAGTCCCTCATAGACAGTCCCGAAACCGCAGGCAACCTGGGCTCCGTCCGTGTAGGACAGCTCGTCCGGCAGGGGAACGCAGTCCTTCTCGTCTGCCAGGATGTACGGGGCCATCCCGCCGTCCCGCTGCCATCCGTAGGCGGCCCTCAGGGGGCTGGTGCAGCTGATCATGTACCCCATCCGGCAATCGACGCAGAGGCCGCAGCCGGAGATGTGGTACAGGATCACCCGGTCGCCCTCCCGGAACCGGCGCATCCCGGGTCCGCACCGGACGATCCGGCCAGCTGGCTCGTGGCCCGCGATCCGATCCTGGTACCCCTCCGGGCCCTTGCCCAGGTGTTCCCTGTAAATCGCCCGGATGTCGCTGCCACAGATGGTGGAGGACTTGGTCCGGATCAGTACCTGCCCATGGCCCGGCTCCGGGATCTCCACTTCCTTCATCTCGACCGTGCTGTTCCCGGGCAGGTAGGCGGCCATCATGGTCCTGCCCCCGATCGTCTCCAGGTTCCTGTCCCGTGTCATGGCTTTCTTCTCCTTTATCGGCGAATTCCGGTTCCATCCGGTTTCGCAAGCGGGTTCATGTCGGGATGCGGCCGTCCGGGTCCCACAAATCCTGCCAGTCCCGGGCCCCATCCCAGAGGAAGACCTGGCCCTTGATCAGCCGGCAGTTCCTGTCCACCGTTTCCATGTCCCGCATGTCCTGCTCCGACAGCGGATCTCCGGACACCGCCCGGAGATTCGACGCAAGCTGGTCGGGCTTCACGGAAAACGGGATCGGGACCTGTCCCCGCCGGACCGCCCACTTGAGGCAGGCCTGGGCCGGGGAGATCCCGTGGGCCGCCGCGATCCGGAGCACCGTCGGGTCTTCCAGGTCGACCGCATCCTCCGGGCTCCTGTCCCGCTGGGGCCGGGACGGGGAGCCCATGGGGCTGTAACCGACCGGCCGGATGCCGTGGTCGAGGCAAAAGCGGAATAGTTCCGGCTGCTGGAAAGTCGGGTGCAGCTCCATCTCGTTGACGGCGGGCATCATGCGGCAGTCCCGCAGCAGCAGGCGCAATTTCGGGATCGTCATGTTGGACGTGCCGATGTGGCGGACGAGGCCGGCCGCCTGGAGTCGTTCCACCTGGCTCCAGGTCTCCATGTACTGCTCATGCCGGTAGGGGGAGGCCGACGGGTCGTGGTAGTCGGGCGGCGCTCCCTCCGGATGGTGGTTTCGGAAAGGCCAGTGGACCAGGAACAGGTCGAGGTGATCGAGGCCCAGGTCCCGCAGGGAACGGGCGCAGGACAGGAGGACATCCCCTTTTCCATGATGGTCGTTCCAGACCTTCGACACGACGAACAGCTCGTCCCGTCGGACGAGGCCGTCGCCCAGGACCCGGGCCAGGGCCGCGCCGACCTGGGCTTCGTTCCGGTAGACGGCGGCACAGTCGACCAGCCGGTACCCGAGGCCGATGGCGGTCTCGACGGCCCGCGCCACGGTCTCGGGGCCGTACCGGTCGGATCCGAAGGTGCCGAGGCCGATGGCGGGGATGGAATCGCCTCCCCTCAGGGGGAATGTGGGATGCATGGGGCTCTCCTTTCCTTGTTCGCCAGGGATTGGCCTTCGTCGCAGGGTCAGGATTGCCGCTGCGGCGGTCCCGTGGATCCGCCGGGGATCCGGCGGGCCGGCAGGCGCAGCAGGACGGGCGCACCGGTCCTTCTCCCCGCCATCCGGTCCAGCAGCAGCTCCGAGGCGGCCTCGCCAATTTCCTGGAGGGGCTGGAGCACGATGGACATCGGCGGCGTCATGACCCGGGCCAGGTCCCGGTGGTCGAATCCGACGACCGACATGTCGCCCGGGATCCGGACCTGCCGTTCCACCAGGGCCATGGCGGCGCCGAGGGTCATCTCGTGATTGACGACGAACAGGGCGGTGGGAGGCGGTTCCATGGCCAGCAGGGCCGACGCGTGCCGGTGTCCGCTCTCCACGTCATATGCGCCGGCCATCCGCAAGGCGGGATCCGCGTCGATCCCCCGGGCCGCATGGGCATCCAGGTATCCGGCCAGCCGTTCGTCGGCGGTCTGGATGCCGGCCGGTCCCCCAATCAGGCCGATGCGCCGGTGGCCCAGGCGAAGGAGATGATCCACCGCCTCCCGTGCGGCCTTGCGGTTGTCGGTCAGGACCGTGTCGCAGGCACACCCGGCGACCGTCCGGTCCAGCAGCACCACCGGCACCCCGCGCTCCTGCAGGCGCCGGATGCCGTCCGCACATCCCGCCAGGGGCATGATCACCAGCCCGTCGACCTGCCGTTCGGCCAGGAACTCGAGTTTTTCCCTTTCGCGAACGGGGTCCTGCCGGTAGTCGCAGACCAGCGTGCTGTATCCGGAGCGCTGGAGGCGGTCTTCCAGGCTGGAGACGATGGATGTGGCGAACACGTTCTCCAGGTCGGGGATCAGGACGCCGACCGTCATGCTCCGGCGGGTTTTCAGCCCCCTGGCGACGCGGTTGACCGAATACCCGAGGCGCCGGACGGCGGCTTCGATGGCGGCGCGGTTGGGCTCCAGCACATGCCCGCCGTTCAGGTATTTCGAGATGGTGGCGAGGGACAGGCCGGTCTCCCGGGCCACATCCTTGATGGTCGCCGCCATGGCGCCTCCTTTCCGCTTGCGTTCGCCCGAATGATTCGCGGCACCGGGGCCGCCCGTTCCATCCGGGAGAGCGAAACGTTTCGCTTTGATCTGTCGTCATTGTATTTTTTCAATTCGAACCTGTCAAGTCATCCCGTGCCGTGCCGCGCCAGGTTTCGCCCGATTTCGCTGCATCCCTTCGATTGCGGCGGGCGGGCAGTTGTGCTAGATTCAGGGAAGCATCCTGTTCCTGGAACGAATCCCGGGCCCGATTGGAGCATCGCCATGACGAGTGCAACCGCCTGGATCGTCCTCCTGTACATCGCATCCGCCCTGGCCCTGGCGCTGGCCGCCCATCTCTGGCGGCGGAGGTCCGTCCCGGGCGCCGCGTCCTGCTCCCTCCTGATGGTCGCCTCGGCCTTCTACTCCTTCGGATACGCCTTCGAGCTCCAGTCCCGGACCCTGGCGTCCGTCCGATTCTGGCTCAGTGTCGAGTACCTGGGAATAGCCTTCATTCCGGCGCTTTGGATTCTCGTGGCGATCCAGTACTCCCGAGACGACAACCGGGTGCATCCCGTCCTGAGAGGCCTTCTGTTCGCCCTGTCGGGCCTGACACTGGTCTCGAACCTGACCAACGGCTCCCACCACCTGTTTTACCGGAACCTGTCCCTGCTGGAACGCGACGGCCATTTCTTCCTGTCCATCGAGCAGGGTCCCCTGTATTGGGTTCACATGGCGTATACCAACGGGGTCATCGTCGTGGCGACCCTCCTTTTCATTTTCCAGTTCCGGCGTTCGGTCCGCCGACAGCGGCAGCAGGTGCTGTATGTCCTGGTCGGCTCCCTGGTCCCCTGGGCCGCCATCCTCCTCTACCTGTTCCGCGTCGTAAGGCCCTATGATCCCATTCCCTTCAGCATCCTGGTGACGGGCGCCCTCTTCGTCCTGGGCATCCTGCGGGACCGGCTGTTCCAGGTGAACCCCCTGGTCCTGGAAAAAGTGGTCGGGGCCATGCAGGAAGCGGTGGTGATCCTGGACGACCGGGACCGGCTGCTGCTGCACAACCGGGCTGCGGAGCGGATCCTGCCCGGTCTGTCCGGCCTGGCGAAGGAAACCGCCAATACCAGTATCCGGCCCCTCGTCGCGGCCCATCCCGAGCTTCTGGCGTTGCTGGACGATCCCCGGGGACGCGCGATTGCCGGAACGGGCGACGAGTCGGTGGCGGCTGAAGTGCCCCGATCCAGCCTGACGCTCCGGCAGGAGACCCGGCTGCGACATTTCGAGGCGTCCCTGAAGCCCATCGGGCATCGGGGCCTGCTGCTGGGTCGGCTGCTGATGCTGACGGACACAACCGAACGGCAGGAATTCCTGGCTACCCTCAATGAACTGGCCAACCGGGACGAACTGACCCGCCTGTTCAACCGGCGGCATTTCATGGAACGGCTGGACCAGGAAATCTCAAGGAGTCGCCGCCACCGGATGTTTCTCTCGATCATCCTGTTCGACCTGGATCATTTCAAGGATGTCAACGACCGGTACGGGCACCTGGTCGGGGACCGGATGCTCCAGCATGTGGCCCGGACAACCCGGTCCTGCCTGCGGGACCATGACATCCTGGCCCGCTTCGGCGGCGAGGAGTTCATCATCCTGCTGCCCCAGACCGACCCGTCGGGGGCCAGGCTGGTGGCCGAGCGAATCCGGGGCCGCCTGGCCGAAACCCCCCTCGACCTGGAGAACGGACAGGAAGCGGGGGTCGTCACGACCGCGAGCTTCGGCGTCTGCAGCCTGCGGCCGGAAGAACACTCCGCCGATGCCCTGCAGCTTCTCCACCAGGTCGACGAAGCCCTCTACAAGGCCAAGGCCGAGGGTCGGAACCGGGTGGTTCCGGCCGCCCCGTCCATTTCCTGATGCGACCTCTCCTTCCCGCGAACCGGCAACCGATTCCGGGCGTATAATGGAATTGCCCGATGATCGGACCCTGCGCCGATCCGGCAAACTGGAGGGGTGGACATGAACTGGGATTTCGGACCCTCTCCCGAGGCTCTTTTCGTGATCGAGACGCTTCTCCCCGTCGTGGCGGCCGTGATGCTGGCCGACACGCTGTTCGGCGTCCTGCTGTCCCGCTGGATGGCCCGGCATGCAGCCACCTGGATCAAGGTCATCCTCGGGACCGAACTCGCGGTCTGCCTGCTCTCCCTTGCCGCCTTCGCACTGACATCCGGACTTGGTTTCGGGTTGTCCTTCCTGGGATTCGCCGCCATGGTCGTCATGCTGCGGGTCCTGTACGCGACGGCGCTGCTCCTGTTCGCCGGCCGGATGGCATCGAGGTTGAACCCGGCCCTGCCATGGAACCGGATGGCGGCCCTCTCCCCGGCCTGGATGGCCCTATTCCTTGCCGTCGTGTCCCTGCCGGCCCTCGGGATCGATTCGGAATCCCTACCGGCCATCCTCCTGTATGGAGCGCTCCTGGTTGCCGTGGCCCTCGTGGTGGCGACGGCATTCTTCCTGGCCTTCAGGACCATCCGGATCCTCAAGGCAACCGGCGCACCGGTCCGGGCCATCCGATGGGCCCGCCTGGGGTACTGCCTTCCCTTCTTCTGGCTGGTTCCCCTGTCGCTGGGCCTGCTGGCCAGGCTGTTCCCGGAGGGAGTCCCGAACTTTGTCGGATGGCTGGCGGCCCTGGTCATGCTGGCCTTTCCGACCCTGGGGACCTGGGGCATGGGCATGGCGTTCCTGGTCCGCCGGGAGCCGGCCTGAGGATTCGGCCGCATGGAACCCGGCACCTGGATCGCGATTTATATAGCCGTTATCCTGCCTCTTCTGGTGGTTCGGCCCCGGATGGAGCGAATGCTGATCCGAATCAGGAGAAACAGGCGAAAGGAGTCCCGCCCCATGAACCAGGAACTTATCCAGAGGCAAGTCGGCAAGGAATGCGTCCTGTCCAGCGGATCCTACGGCCGCACGGTCCGGGGTCGCATCGTATCGGTCGTGGACAACTGGATCGAGGTGGAGACCGCCCGCGGAACCGAAATCCTCAACGCCGATTATGTCCAGTACCTGAAGATCATCGGCAGGCAACCGCGTATTCCGGCGGAGTGAAAACAGTCCTCCTGTCGGGCCGCAAAGCCTCTTGAAACAAGGCTGTTTATGCCGAAACCCCCGGATTGTCAACGGAAAATCGGCGTGTCAAGGGCTTTGCGATTCGCAATTCAAATGCGCCTCATGATTTGAGGCTGTATCCGCAACGCCTGATCATTGCGAAACGGGTCATACCGTGGATGCAACGCCTGAACTTCGCTTTCTGGGCACAGGACCCCGACCACGGACTGCCTGAAGTCAGTCCTCCTGTCGGAGCCCTGCGCCTCAGGAAGCAACAACCGATGGGCTGTTCAGGCGTTGCTTTGTCAGTCCTCCTGTCGGGCCGCAAAGCCTCTTGAAACAAGGCTGTTTATGCCGTTTTTCCGTTGATTATTTTATCGGTCTCTTCCGCGATGGCCAGTTCCTCGTTGGTGGGGATGGACAGGACCCGGACCCGGGCTTCGTCCGTGGAGACGTCGCGCTCGATGCCGCGGCAGGCGTTCCGGACGGGGTCGATGCCGACACCCAGGAATTCCAGGCCTTCGCAGGCCCGGGCCCGGATGGAGGCCGTGTTCTCGCCGATGCCGGCGGTAAAGATGATGGCGTCCAGGCCTCCCATGGCGGCCGCATAGGCGCCGATGAACTTGCGGCACTGGTAGGTGAACATCTCCAGGGCCAGGGCGGCCCGGACGTTGCCGGCGTCGGCGGCCACATGGAGATCCCGGAAATCGCTGCTGACCCCCGAGACGCCGATGACGCCGCTGAATTTGTTCATCAGGGATTCCACACCCCGCATGTCCAGGTCTTCCCGTTCCATGATGAAGGTCACCAGGGCGGGATCGATGTCCCCGCACCGGGTGCCCATGCAGATGCCGGCCAGGGGGGTCATGCCCATGGAGGTGTCGATGGAGCGTCCCTGGTCCACGGCTGCGATGGAGGATCCGTTGCCCAGGTGGCAGGTCACGATTTTCAGGGTCTCCAGGGGACGTCCCAGCAGGACCGCCGCCCGCTGGGCCACGTACTTGTGGGATGTGCCATGGAATCCGTAGCGGCGGATGCCGTGTTTCTCATACAGCTCGTAAGGCAGGGCGTACATGAAGGCCCGGCCGGGCATGGTCTGGTGGAAGGCCGTATCGAAGACCGCCACCTGGGGAACCTCGGGCATGGCTTCCTCGCA
>JAKPNJ010000016.1 GCA_029548445.1 Bacillota bacterium
CGAGCTTGCGGCAGATCACCCGGGCCAGGCCCTCCTCCTCCAGCATCAGGGGAAGCTCGTAGACGGAATCCACGTCGAGGTTCTGGATGACGCAGTCGCTCTCCACGTTGCAGTACATGGCGATCTTGGCCTTCACCGGCCGGTCGATGGGCACTTCGGTCCGGCAGACCAGGATGTCCGGCTGGATGCCCAGGGACAGGAGCCGCTGGACGCTGTGCTGGGTGGGCTTGGTCTTGATCTCGCCGGCCCTGGAAAGGTAGGGGATCAGCGTCACATGGACGAAGAGGATGTTCTCCCGGCCAACCTGCAGGCTGGCCTGGCGGATGGCCTCCAGGTAGGGCTGGCTCTCCATGTCGCCGACAGTGCCGCCAATTTCCGTAATGACGATGTCGGGATTTTCCTTGCGGGAGATCTTGAAAAGGTTCTCCTTGATTTCGTTGATGATGTGGGGCACCACCTGGACGGTGGACCCCATATACTCACCGCGGCGTTCCCTTGTGATGACCGACAGATAAATGGAGCCGGAGGTGATGTTGCTCTCCCGGCTCAGGTTCTCGTCCGTAAAGCGCTCGTAATGGCCGATGTCGAGGTCGGTCTCCGCGCCGTCGTCGGTCACGAAGACCTCGCCGTGCTGGGTCGGGCTCATCATGCCGGGATCGACATTGATATACGGATCGAACTTCTGGTTTCGGACCTTGAGGCCCCTGGCCTTCAGCAACCGCCCGATGGTCGCTGCCGTGATGCCCTTCCCCAGCCCCGACACAACGCCCCCGGTCACGAAGATGAACTTCGTCGCCATCCTGTCGCCCTCCACCTCGAGATTCTAAGATATTGTAAGTATAGGCCTTCCCGGATGTCAACCGAAACCGCCGTCTTCGTCGGTTTCCGGCCGGTCATACCCCGCTGTAGGAGGAGAATCCGCCGTCAATGGGCACCACCACCCCGGTAACGAATCCGGAAGCCCTTGAATCGCAAAGCCAAAGGAGTGTCCCGTCCAGGTCCTCCGGAACGCCGAAGCGGCCCATGGGCGTATGGGCCAGGATCTTTTCGGCCCGGGGGGTCGGGTTCCCCGCCTCGTCATACAGGAGACCCCGGTTCTGGTCCCCGATGAAGAATCCGGGCGCCATGGCATTCACCCGGATGCCGCAGGGTGCCAGGTGGACTGCCATCCACTGGGTCAGGTTGGATACGGCGGCCTTGGCGGCACTGTAGGCCGGGATCCGCGTCAGGGGCCGGAAGGCGTTCATGGAGGAGATGTTCAGGATCACGCCCTTCCCCCGGTCGGCCATGCCGGCTGCCACCACCTGGGTGGCAAGGAAGGTGCCGGTAAAGTTCAGGTCCAGGACGAACCGGACCCCCTCCGGCGCCAGCCGGAAAAAGGACCCGGGACGGTCCACGGACTGGCCGTCCGGTTCTGCCCGGCAGGTCTCCCCCGTCGTGGTGCCGCCCGGATGGTTGCCGCCGGCTCCGTTGACCAGGACCGTACAGGGTCCTGCCAGGCGCTCCGCTTCCCGGCAGGCTTCTTCCAGGGCATGACGGTCCAGGACATCCGTCCGGACGGCCCAGGCCTCCCCGCCCTCCTCCCGGATGGAGGCCGCCACCGATTCCGCCCTGGCCAGGTCCCGGTCCATCAGGACCACCCGGGCACCCGCCGCGGACAGGACGCGGGAAAACCGCGAACAGAGGACGCCGGCTCCGCCGGTTATAAATGCCACTTCCCCGGTGAGATCGTGCATGCATGGCTCCTTTCGTGCTTTCGTCCGCCGTGACCGGTCCGCAGGGGGGAGAGGGGACGAATCCGGAACGAGTTTCCTGGATTATTGTACGACAAACCTTCCCTCCCGTTCCAATCGGTTTCCGAAGCAGCCTTCTTGACACTGGAGACAGATTGTTCTACCCTATTTATGAAATACTATTTCATATTATGGAACGCTTGTTCCCTGCGAGGCAGGGGGAATGGAGACGGCATGCCGGAACCGGGCGTCCAATCCATCGTCCGCGCACTCGACATCCTCGAGCTTCTCTCGATGTCCGGGGAAAGCCTGGGTGTATCCGAGATCGCCCGGCAACTGGGCCTTAATAAAAGTACAACCCATCGCATCCTGGGAATCCTGCTCGAACGCGGGTACGTGGACCGGTCGGGCCGGGATGCCCGGTATCGGGCCGGCCTGCGCATGGTCGACCTGGCCAGCGTTCGGCTCCATGAACTGGAACTGAAGGCCGAGGCCTATCCCGTCCTGTCGGACCTGAACCGGCGCACGGGGTTTTCCGCCCATATGGCCATCCTCGACGGTAACCAGGCAGTGTATATCGAGAAGATCGACTCCCCTTCCCGCCTTCGCCTCTATTCCCAGATCGGCCGCCGGATCCCGCTGCATTGTACGGCCCTCGGAAAGGTCCTGCTGGCAGGGCTGCCGGACCGTGTGCTCGAACCCCTTCTCTCCCGCCTGGTCCTGTCCGCCTGCACCCACAGGAGCCGGACGACGGCGGAGGACCTCCGGGCGGAATTGGACCAGGTGAGGCGCCTGGGGTGGGCCACGGATGACGAGGAGCACGAGCAGGCCGTCCGCTGCGTTGCGGCTCCGGTCCGCGATTACCGGAACAGGGTCGTCGCGGCGGTCAGCCTGTCCGGACCGGCTGTCGACCTGTCCCTGTCCCCTGACCAATGGCCCGTGAAGGCGGTCCTGTCAGCTTCCCGTACCATATCGGAGCGAATGGGTGCCAGGCCGGAGGAAGCGGCCGGCCCATCGGAAGGAGACATCCCATGAATCGAAACCAGGTCCTGCAGAAAATCGAGGGGGAGGGTCTCGTGGCCGTGATCCGTGCGGAATCGCCGGACTCGGCCCTTCGGATCGCGGAGGCTTGCGCGGAGGCCGGCATCCACGCCCTGGAGATCACGTTCACGGTGCCGGGTGCCAGTCGGGCCATCGAATCGCTGGCGGCCCGGGCCGACGGGATGGGGCTGCTCGTGGGAGCCGGCACGGTGCTGGACCCGGAAACCGCCCGGATCGCCATCCTGTCCGGGGCGTCCTTCCTGGTCTCCCCCAGCCTGAACCCGGAAACCCTGCGCATGGGGAACCGGTACGGCATCGCGGCGATTCCCGGCGCCATGACCGTCACCGAAACCCTGGCGTGTCTCGAGGCCGGGGCGGACATCGTCAAGATCTTCCCGGGGGAGCTGTTCGGTCCGGCCATCCTCAGGGCCATTCGCGGGCCCCTGCCGCAGGCCCGCCTGATGCCGACGGGGGGCGTCTCCCTGGACAACCTGGCGGCCTGGCTGGATGCCGGTGCGGTGGCCGTGGGGGTCGGGAGCCAGCTGACCGCACCCGCCCGGATGGGGGATTATGCCGAGGTCACGCGAATCGGTCGTCGCTACGTGGAGATCCTGCAGGCCCATCGCCGGAAAGAGGATTGGCCGTCCTCCGGACGCTGATCGACAGCCGGGTGTGCAGCGGGGGCAGGTTGTGGAACTCGACCGTATAGCCCAGCTGCAGGTGGCCCCCCTCCGGGCCCATGCCGGGTTCCAGCAGCGTCGTGCATACGCCGAGATCCATGGAGCCGAAGGGGGTGGTCATGTGGGTCACATGCCGGTACCCCTTTCGCAGGTCCATCCGCATGACATGGGTTCCGGTCCGGTCGATCCGGACCGACCCGTCGTCGCCGATCCGCAGGGTGGTCAGGGTTCCGTCCATGCCGGTCACGGGGCTCTCCCGGTATTCCACGCGCCATTCGTCCGGGGCCCGAAACAGGCGGCCCTCGGTGGTGAGGTGGACCTTTTGTTCCTCTCCGTCGCCCTGCCGGGTGCTGCCCCGGATCGACACCAGGACCGGCACGTCCGGTTTCCCTTCCACGGCATCCTCTCCCATCGCCATCAGTAGGCCTCGATCTCGACTTTCCCGGCATGGTCGATGGGGGTTTCAAGGAATCCCTGTCCCAGTTCCCGAAAGCGGTCCGGGCTGTCGCTGGTATAAAACCGCCGGAGGCCTGGCCGGCCTGACTCGTCGGCTGCGAGACCGGTCAACGACAGGAGCCGGGCCACCTCGGCCGTCACCTCGTCGGCGGAATCGATGAGCCGGACCGACGGTCCCATGACCCGGGAAATGGCGGACGCCAGGAGAGGATAGTGGGTGCAGCCCAGGACAAGGGTATCGACGCCGGCCGCAGCCAATGGTTCGAGATAGATCTCGGCCACGCGCCGGGTCACGTCGGTGTCCCACCAGCCTTCCTCGGCCAGGCCCACGAAGAGCGGACACGCCTGGGAAAAAACCCGGACGGAGGAACCGCCGGCGGCTTCGATGGCCGAGCGGTAGACCCCGCTGCCGATGGTAGCCGGGGTGCCGATGACCCCGATCCGCCCGTTGCGGGTGGCCGCCACGGCAGCCCGGGCGCCGGGACCGATCACCTCGACGACCGGGATGTCCGTCCGGTTCCGGATGTCCTCGAAGGCATGGGCGCTGGCGGTGTTGCAGGCGATCACGCAGACCTTGACCCCTTGGGACAACAGAAATCGCAGGTCCTGGACCGCAAACCGCACGATGGTGTCATGGGATTTCGTCCCGTAGGGCGCCCGGCCGCTGTCGCCGAAATAGACGGTCCCCTCCCAGGGAAATCGGCGTACCAGGGATTTGAGCACCGTCAGTCCTCCCAGCCCGGAGTCGAAAATCCCAATGGGCGCGCCTGTCATGGCGCCATCCTCCGCTGCCGGGCCGCCTTGTCTTCGCATGCCAGCCGGACCAGGCGCGCAGCCAGCTTCGGCAAGGGCACACCGGCCGCCTCGAAGGCCTTGGGATAGACGCTGATGGCCGTGAATCCCGGCAAGGTGTTGATTTCGTTGACCAGGAGCCGGTCGGTTCCCCGCTCGAGAAAGAAGTCAACCCGGGCCAGGCCGGCGCACCCCAGGGCCCGGTAGGCCCGGACGGCCATGCGACGCACCCGGGCGGCCAGGGCAGGCGGCAGGGAGGCCGGCACCTCGACGGCCGCGCCGTCGGCAAGGAAGTACTTGGCCTGGTAGTCGTAGAACGCCACCGATGCCGATGGCACGATTTCACCGGGGGGAGCCGCCTTCGGGCGGTCATTGCCCAGCACCGCCACCTCGATTTCGCGCCCGTTGACGTACTCCTCGGCCACGATCTCCCGGTCGTACTCGGCCACATCCCGCAACGCGTCCGGCAGGGAGGCCCGATCGTCCACTTTGCGGGTCCCCACCGACGATCCGCCGTTGGACGGCTTGAGAAAGCACGGAAATCCAAGCCGGGCCGCAATCCGGTCGGATTCGCCCTCCGGATCGGTCCGGACGGCATCCCGTCGGACGGCAAGATGACGGCATTGGGGAATCCGGGCCGTCCGCAGCAGCTTTCTCGTGCACAGCTTGTCCATCCCCGCCGCCGACGCCAGGACCCCGCTTCCCACATAGGGGAGTCCCGTCAGCTCCAGGAACCCCTGGAGGGCGCCGTCCTCGCAATTGATCCCGTGGACAGCCGGGAACACGACATCCGGCATCCGGCCGCAAACGGCCGCAAGGAAGTCCCCGGGAGAGAGGCCGGCGATGCCGCCGGCCGGGAATTCCGCCCGGAACCAGCGGTCGGGATCGGTTTCCCAGGCGCCCGACAGGATGGCATCGTCCGGTCCGTCATACCGAACAAAGCGACCGTCACGGGTAATGGCCACCGGAACCACGGGAAATCCGGCGGCTCTGAGACCGGACAGGAGGTTGGCCGCCGATCGGCAGGAAACCAGGTGCTCGGTGGACACGCCGCCAAAAAGGACACAGACGAGGGGTTTTGCAGGCCTTGGCGCGGGGGAGGTCGAGGGGGTCATGTTCTTCTGTCCTGCCTTTCGGAGGTGTTCCGGGAATCCGATGGACCGGTTCCCGTCAGGTCTCGCAGGGAATGGTCTCGAGTGCACAGAGGGTCCGGAGCCAGGCGACCTGGGCGGGGTCCACAAGGCCCACCGAAGGCTGCAGGGCATTGGACACGGCGCAGGCCGTGGCCAATCGCAGGCCCGATGCCGGGTCCAGGTTCCGGTGGATGGCCAGGGCCAGGCCCGCTGTCATCGCGTCGCCAGACCCGATGGGATTCACGGCCTGGACCGGCATCGGCAGGGCCCGGACACAACTGTCGTCCGTATACAGGCAGGCACCGTCAGCCCCCATGGACAACAGCAGCCAGGGAATCTGCAGCCGGCGCACCGGGCCGGCCACGACCCGACAGAACTCGGCGGCCGAAAGACCGTCGACGCCGTCCGGGAGGTCCAGCCCGGGCAGGGACGCCAACTCCCGGCGATTGGGCTTGCAGGCCGTGGGGCGCATGGGGAGGGTTTTCCGGAGGGCGGCGCCGCTGGTGTCGAGAACGACCCGGGCGCCCCGGGCCAGGAATCCCGGTACCCATGATGAATAGAATTCAGGGGGCACCCCGGCGGGCATGCTGCCGGACAGGATCACGGTATCCCCTGGGCCGACCCGGTCCACCAGGGCCTTGGACAGCCGCTGCAGGGCCTCCCGGTCCACCACGGGTCCCGGCTCCAGGATTTCGGTTTCCTGCCCGGCATCCGGGTCGATCAGGTTCAGGTTGGTCCGGGTCTCCCCTTCGACCTCCTCCGCCAACACCTCGACGCCGCATTGCTCCAGGGCCCGGCGCACGAAGGCGCCGGTCCCGCCGGCGAAAAAACCGGCCAGCAGCGGCGATTCTCCCAGGCAGGACAGGACCCGGGCGACGTTGACGCCCTTGCCGCCGGCACTGACGACAGGCGGATCGACCCGGTGCAGCGCGCCCGTACGAAGACCCGGCACCTGGTAGGTCCGGTCGACGGCGGGACTCAGGCTGACGGCGACCAGGCGGCCCATCGGATGTCCTCCCCATTGGCTGGACTTTGTCATTCCAGCATTATATCATGACGTCATGAAATCGATGAACGTCCCCCCAGGCGGCGAATCCAGGAAGCTGATGCGTGTCCTCCAGGAGGCCTGGCCCCGGGTTCCGGCCGCCCGGTTCTTCAGGGCCCTGCGAAACCGGGATATCCGGGTCAACGGCCGACGGGTCCGCGACGATGGACCGGTCCAGCCCGGCGACCGGATCGAGGTGTATCTCCCCGATTCCGATTTTCTGGCCCAGGAGGGCGCCGACGGATCCGGCCTTCCGGACGACGACAGGCCGGACTACCTGGTTGTCCATGCCGACGGACACCTGCTGGTCGTGTCGAAGGCCCAGGGACTCTCCATCCATTCCGGCGAGGACGAGGAGGGGTCGAACCTGGTGGACCGGATCCGGGAGGATTTCGGGGATCGGGATATCCGCCTCTGCCATCGTCTGGATCGGAACACCGGCGGGCTGGTCATGCTGGGCCGGGACGACCGGACCCTGAGGACCGTGGCCCAGGCCATGCGCGACGGCGCCATTCTCAAGCGGTACCGGTGCCTCGTATCCGGCGTGCCGGACATGGGCGTCCCCGTGCGGTGCGCCGACGGCACGGCCATGAAGGAAATCCGGGATTCCTGGGAGAAGCCGGCGGGAGGGCGCATCCGGCAGGTGCACATCCATGCCGGGGAAGAGGCGGGAGATCGCCCGGTGGCCACCCGCTACCGGGTCCTGGCCGTCCATCGCGGGGTCGGTCCCGAGGGCAGCGACGCCAGTGAACTGGAAGTC
Source organism: Bacillota bacterium (assembly GCA_029548445.1). Taxonomy (GTDB): domain Bacteria; phylum Bacillota; class Clostridia; order Saccharofermentanales; family UBA5734; genus JAKPNJ01. The sequence continues at coordinate 7,641 of JAKPNJ010000016.1, forward strand.
GAACTGGTAACGGGCAAAACCCACCAGATCCGGGCCCATTTCGCGTTCCACGGTCACCCGGTCCTGGGGGACGGTCGGTACGGGAAAAACACCATCAACCGGCATTACCGGCTCCGCCGCCAGCAGCTCTGGTCGGTCTCGCTGGATTTCCGGAAAATCCCGAAGGAATCCGGGCATCCCCTGTCCAACGTGGCGGGGCGACTCTTTCGGATCGAGCCGGAGTACGATGATCCCCGCTTCCGGTCCGGAAAGGCCGGCGGCCGGTCCCCCTCCCCCGGCGGACGGAGCCGGGAGGGAAGCCCGTCATCCCGCCGGGGCCAACGCCGGAAGGATCAGCGGTAGGGACCCATCCGTTCCAGGGTCTTGGCCGCCGCTTCGTCCACCGACATCTCGACCGGCTTGTCCCAGGTCCGTTCCTTGTATTCAACCAGGCCGTCCGCAGCCTTGCGGCCCACGGTCAGGCGCAGGGGAATGCCGACCAGGTCCGCGTCCTTGAACTTGACGCCGGGACGCTCGTCCCGGTCGTCCAGCAGGACATCGAGGCCGGCGTCCCGGAGGCGCTCGTACAGGGCCTCGGCCACCTGCCGCTGGACCGGGTCGGTGACCATGACCGGCACCACCAGGGCGGCATAGGGCGCCACCGCCGCGGGCCACCGGATGCCATGGTCGTCGTGGTGCTGCTCGATGACCGCGGCCATGGTCCTGTTGATGCCGATGCCGTAGCATCCCATGACCATGGGGTTCTCCTTCCCTTCCTCGTCCAGGAAGACACAGGAAAGGGCATCGCTGTATTTCGTCCCCAGCTTGAAAATATGGCCCACCTCGATGCCCCGGCAGAGAGACAGGGGTCCGCCGCAGGAAGGACAGGCGTCGCCGTCGGCCACGGTCCGGAGGTCCGCTTCTTCAAAAGGCGGGAAGTCCCGTCGGGGATCGACATGTTCCAGGTGGAAATCGGCCTCGTTGGCTCCCACCACCAGGTCGACGGAGGCCGCCACTTCCCGGTCCGCCACCAGCCGGACCGGTACGGCCAGCCGGATCGGGCCCGCAAAGCCCACGGGAGCGCCGGTGACCCGCAGGACCTCGTCCGGCCCTGCCATCTCGAGTTCGCTGCAGCGCAGGAGATTCGCGAGCTTGGTCTCGTTGAGTTCCCGGTCCCCCCGGACCATGGCGGCCACGGGCACCCCGTCCGCCAGGTACAGGAGCGTCTTGGCAAACCGGGCCGGGGAGGAACCGAAGAAGGCCATCAGTTCCTCGATGGTCCGGACCGAGGGGGTATGGACCTTGCCGACAGGCTGACCCGCCGTCCCGGGCTTCGGCGCGGGGACGGCCTCGGCCTTCTCGTCGTTGGCGGCATACCCGCAGGCGTCGCAGTAGGCGATCACGGCCTCCCCCACGTCGGACTTCACCATGAACTCCTGGGAACCGGATCCTCCCATGGCCCCCGAGTCGGCGTCGACCACGATGTAATCCAGGCCGCAGCGGTCGAAGATCCGCCGATAGGCTTTTTCCATGGCGCGGTAGGACACGTCCAGGCCGGCCGCGTCCCGGTCGAAGCTGTAGGCGTCCTTCATCACGAATTCCCGACAGCGCATGACCCCGAACCGGGGTCGCTTCTCGTCCCGGTACTTGTGCTGGATCTGGTAGAGGGTCATGGGCAGGGCCCTGTATGTCCGCACTTCATTCCGGACCGTCTCGGTAAATGGCTCCTCATGGGTGGGGCCGAGACAGAATTCCCGTCCCCCCCGATCCCGGAGACGGAACATCTCGGGCCCGAAGACCTGCCAGCGGCCGGACTCCATGTAGGTCTCGGCCGGCAGGAGGGCCGGCATGATCAGTTCCTGGGCACCGGCTCGGTCCATCTCCTCCCGGACGATCTGCTCGATGCGCCGGAACGTCCGATACCCCATCGGCAGGAAGGAGTAAATGCCCGATGCGATCTTGCGCATCAGGCCCGCCCGCAGCATCAGCTGGTGGCTCGGGATCTCGGCTTCGGCGGGTACTTCCCGCTGGGTCGGCAGAAACAGTCTGGACACGCGCATGGGAGATCCTCCTTCACATACCCAATCACTATAGGAGGGACGGCTTCCCTTTGTCAATCGGAACCACGGGATTTGACGCCCTGGCGGCCCGATGCCCGAACCCGGGCATGGTATACTGGTCGAAAGGAGGGCGGCATGGCGAGAAAATCGAGTCTTTTCCGCTGTACGGCCTGTGGATACGAGTCCAGCGGTTGGCTGGGGCGATGTCCGGGATGCGGCGAATGGAACTCCCTGCAGGAGGAGCGGGTCGACCCGCGGCCGACGGCGGCGAAAGCCCGGATTGCCGGCCGGGGGTGGCTCGAGGGCGACGAGCGGCCCGTATCCGGCCCGACAGTCGAGCCGCTGGCGCTGGAATCGGTGGAAGCGGCGCCGGTGCCCCGGATGGCCACCGGCCTGCCCGAGTTCGACCGGGTCCTGGGCGGCGGCTTCGTTCGGGGGTCCCTGGTGCTGGTGGGCGGCGACCCGGGCATCGGGAAATCGACCCTGCTGCTCCAGGCCTGCGGAACCGGACGGTATGGCTCGCCGGTGTTGTATATTTCGGGCGAGGAATCGCCCCGGCAGGTCCGGCTGCGGGCCGATCGTCTGAAGGTTCCGGACGGGCGGGTCCGGCTTCTGCCCGCCACCGACTTCGAAGCCGTGGCCCAGGCCCTGGTTCGCGACCGGCCGGCCCTGGCGGTGGTGGATTCCATCCAGACCCTCTATTCCGACGACATCGCATCGGCGCCGGGCAGCGTGAGCCAGGTCCGCGACGTGACCGCCGGCCTGCTGCGGCTGGCGAAAAAACTCGACACCACCATCGTCCTCGTGGGACATGTGACCAAGGACGGTGCCATCGCCGGTCCCCGGGTCCTGGAACACATGGTGGACACGGTCCTGTACTTCGAGGGCGAACGCCACCAGATGTTTCGCATCCTCCGGGCCGTCAAGAACCGCTTCGGTGCCACGGACGAACTCGGGATCTTCGAGATGCGGGAGGATGGGCTCCACGGCATCGACAATCCCTCCCATGCCCTGCTGTCGGGCCGTCCCCTGGATGTCCCCGGGTCTGTGGTGACCGCCTGCATGGAGGGAACCCGCCCGCTGCTGGTGGAAATCCAGGCGCTGCTGGCCGAGGCGGCCTACGGCACGGCCCGGCGGATGGCCCAGGGGATCGATCCCCAGCGGGTGACCCTCCTGATGGCGGTCCTGGAGAAGCGCGCCTCCCTGGGGTTGTACAATATGGACGCCTACGTGAACGTGGTCGGAGGCATCCGGGTCGACGAGCCGGCGGCCGACCTGGCGGTGGTGGCCGCCATAGCGGGAAGCTTCCGGAACCGGCCGGTCCGGGCTTCTACCCTGCTGATCGGCGAAGTGGGCCTGACCGGCGAGATCCGGCCGGTGTCTTCGGTGGAGCGGCGGGTCCAGGAGGGGGTCCGCCTCGGATTTGCCCGCCTGGTGCTTCCCTCTGCGGACCGGCGTGTCCTGTCCCGGATGCGGCTGGACCCGGCTGTCGAGCTGTTGTATGCCGACCGGATCGGGGACGCCCTGGATATGGCGTTCTAGAGAAAGGAAGCGTGAGGGAGGGAGTCCCGTGGAACTTGTGGAAGCCCTGATCCCGGCCGCCGGCGCCGGTTCCCGGATGGGGGGCGGCGTCAGCAAGCCCTTCCTGGAGATCCTGGGAGTTCCGATCCTGGTCCGGACCCTGCAAGCCTTCGAAGCGCATGAAGGGGTCGCGGCGATGACGGTCATGGCGGCGCCCGGGGAGGAATCCCGCGTGGAAGCGCTGATTGCCGGGGCGGGACTGGCCAAGGTCAGGGCCGTTCGGACGGGCGGCGCCACGCGACAGGCCACCGTCCTGTTCGGCCTTCGGTACCTGGCCGGGCAGGGATTCCCGCCGGATGGACTGGTCCTGGTCCATGACGGAGCCCGGCCCCTGGTGACGAGGGGCGTCATCGACGCCTGTATCGACGGGGCCCGACGATTCGGGGCCTGCGGGGCAGCGGTCCCGGTCAAGGACACGATCAAGCGCGCCGATCCCGACGGATTGGTACGGGAAACACCGGACCGGTCCCGGTTGTTTGCGATCCAGACCCCCCAGGCCTTTCGCTTCCAGCTGCTGCTGTCGGCCCACGAGTCCGCCGCCGCCGGCGGCATCGACGCGACGGACGATCTTGCGCTGCTGGAGCGGGCGGGCGGTTCCGTCCGGCTGGTGGCCGGCGACTATCGGAACCTGAAAATTACGACACCGGAGGATCTGCGGATGGCGGAAGCCCTGGCGGCGGAAGTCCTGGCCGAAGAAGCGCCGTCGCCACGCAGAGAACCGAGATCCCCTCTCCCCTTCCGCAGGCCGTAAGCCCTTCGCCGCTGGTCGCCGTCAGCCCAACGCAGCCGGGATCGATCCCGCAGAGCCCGGCAATCCGGTCCCGCATGGCCGGAAAGAGCGGCATCATGCGTGGCACGGCTGCTTCGATGCTGATGGAGACATGGAGCAGGCGGCCCTCCAGAAAACGGAGCGCCTCCGCCAGGTAGGCTGCGCTGTCGACGATGCCGTCGGCGCACATCCGGTCGGCCGTCGGGCCGAGGATGTTGACGCCGGTCAGGCCGGAAACGGCGTTGGTCAGGGCGTGGAGCACCACGTCCGCATCGCTGTTGCCCTCGAGTGGCCGGTGTCCGGGCACCTCGACGCCGCCCAGCTTCAGGATGCGGGTTTCGGTCGACGGGTTCCCCGCCGCAAAACGATGGCTGTCCTGGCCAATGGCGGTCACCGGCACCCCTGCCGACTCTCGGTTCCGCTCCATGGAGCGGTCACTCCTCCCCACGCCGGGTTTCGGGCAGGTTCCGGTCAAGGAACGAAAGGACCCGGGAAAACACCTGGATTCGCTCGATTTCGTTGTGCAGCTCATGGGCCATGCCGTGAAAATCCATGAACTGGACCCGGTTCCGGGCTTTCACGGCGAATTCGGCGATGGCCGCCCCGGAGACGATCCGGTCGTCTTCCCCGGCCATCAGCAGGACGGGCAGGGGGAGCGAGGCGGCATGCTCCAGCGCATATTCGCCCGCAGCCTCGATCTGATGGAACAGGCGGACCCCCATGCGTCCATGGAACAGGGGGTCCCGGGATGTCTCCCCGACAATGGCAGCGTCATGGGTCAGGTCCGGAAGATGCAGGTTCGATTCCATGGAGAAGGACCCGGGCAGGCCGGCCAGGATCCGGGCCAGGGTACGCTTCAGCACCCCGGGAGGCTTGTGGAGGCGAAGCCACGGACTGCTGGCGACGGCGGCGCGATAGGGAGCGGGATCATGGCGCAGCAGGCGGTTCAGTACCAGGTTGCCGCCAAGGCTGTGGCCATACAGGAAGATGGGCAGGCCCTGGAACTGGCCCTGGATCCAGCGGCCCACCTCGCGGATGTCATCCAGCAGGCGATTGTAGTCGGCGATGCCCCGGGGACCCGGCGTTTTGCCGTGGCCCCGAAGGTCGGCGGCCACGACCGCATATCCCTCGGCCGCCAGGACGTCATCAAGATGGACATACCGCCCGGCATGGTCGCCGAAGCCATGGACCAACTGGACGACGCCAACCGGGGGAACGGAAGGCGAGACAATCGTCAGGACAACGGATTTCCCATCCGACATCAGGAGCGGCTTCTCAGCCTGGATCATGGCGAATTCCTCCCCTCTCCGATTTCATGATATCACAGGCCGGCATCGCCACACTCACCCGGGGGCCGGTGCCTCGTCCGCGGAAGGCAGGGCTGTCTCCACCACGGACTTGGTTTTCCATCGGCCGGAGGCCAGCCGGAGGAACGCCGCCAGGGTCGACAGGACCCAGCCGATGGGAATCGCCCAGACAAGCCCCATGTAGCCGATCCCCGGTATCGCGGAGAGGACATAGGCGGCGATGACCCGGACGGAAAGGGCCACCAGCGTATTGGCCAGGGGAAAGAGCACATCCCCGGCCCCCCGCAGGACGCCGTTCGTACAGAACATGATGCCGAACACAAGATAGAAATAACTGACCACTTCGATGTACTCGGTTCCCTGGGCGATGATGGCCTCGCTGGCGGCCCCGTCGATGAACAGTCCGATGAGGCGGGATCCCAGGCTGAGGACCAGGGTTGAGATCAGGAGGCAGATGGCCGTGACCAGGGCCAGGGATGCCAGGTACCCCTGTCGGACCCGGTCCAGTTTCCGGGCCCCCACGTTCTGGCCGGTAAAGGTCGTAACCGACAGCCCCACGCTCATGATGAAGGTGGTGGCAATGGCGTCCAGCCGGGTTGCCGCGGTGAACGCGGCGATGGTTACGGTGCCAAAGGGGTTGATCAACCCCTGGATGGCAATGTTCCCCAGGGAAACCAGGGTCTGCTGGAACGCCATGGGAAGTCCCAGGCGGATGGATGTGGCGAACAGCTTCCGGTCGAAGATCATCTCGGCCAGGGAAAAACGAAGCAGCGGGATCCGTCTCCGCATATAGACGAGACAGAGAACCGCCGAGATGCCCTGGGATATGACGGTAGCCCAGGCGACCCCTTCCGTCCCCATCCGGAGCGCCATGACGAAAACCAGGTCCAGGGCGACATTCAGCAGGGAGGCCAGGATCAGGAAGTAGAGCGGCGTTTTCGAATCCCCGACTCCTCTCAGGATGGCGGCGAATCCGTTGTAGGCCACCATGAAGACCATGCCGGCGGACAGGATCCGAAGATAGGCCGTCGCAGGGCCCAGGACCTCGTCCGGGGTCCGGAGGAGCCGCAGGATGGGCTCTGCGGCCATGAGCCCGAAGAGGGTCATGACAACGGATGCCGCCGAAAGGAAAATGAGGAGCGTGGAGACGCCCCGGCGGAGCCGTTCCCGGTCCTCGGCGCCGAAATACTGGGAGATCATGATGGCGGCGCCCTGGGTCAGTCCCATGATCACGGCGATGATCAGGAAGAGGATCGGAAAGGACGCCCCCACCGCCGCCAGGGCGGTCTGGGGCGAGTCCGAGAAGTTGCCCACCGCCCAGGCATCCACCAGGCTGTAGAGCTGCTGGAAGACGTTCCCCAGGAAGAGGGGCAGCGCGAACGAGAGCAGCGTACGGAAGACCGGGCCGCGACTCATGTTTTTCATGGCCCGTACCCTACCAGGACGGCCAGGGCCATGAATCCGAAGGAGAGCAGCAGGATGAGGCCCTGGAGCGGCAGGATGAATCGAAGCCAGCGGGGATAGCCGACCGAGGCCATGCCCAGGGCGATCAGCAGGACGGGGCTTGTGGGAAAGAGGACGTTGGTGAATCCGTCCCCGATCTGGAAGGCCAGCACCAGGGACTGAAGCGTCAGGCCGCCGCCGACCAGCTGGACCAGCGGGACGGTCAGGGGCATGACCAGGACCGCCTTTCCGGACGCGGAGGACATGAAAAACTCCAGCAGGACGATCAGGCCGAAGGCCAGGTATAGGGAGGCGACGCCGCTGCGGCCCTCCATCGCTTCCGCCGCACGATAGAGGATTGTGTCCAGGACTTCGCTGTTCATCATGACCGTCTTCACGCCCACGGCGATCAGGACGAGCACTACGCCGGGGAGGGCTTCCGCTCCCCCGCGGAGGAACAGCCGGACCGAGCGGCCTCCGGCCAGGCCGCTGCGCAGGGCCGTTCCGAAGCCGGCCACGACGTACAGGAGGGTCATGATGGGCAGGGAGAGGCCGGCGACGGGCGGGATGAAGGTCAGCGCCAGCGGGATGGCGACCATGATGAGCATGCTGGCGGCAAACCACCGGACGGCCCTGGTCATCCGGGGATCCGAGGACATCCTCGTGCTCCAGTCATACTCCTCCCCTTCCATGTATGGGGTGGGATGGGGCGTACGCCGTTCCTTCCGGCGGATGGCCAGGAGGAGGTAGGTGACGGTGACGGCGTACACGGCCAGGAAGAACAGGATCCGAAGCCATGAACCGGAATAGGCGGGCAAGCCCACCACCCGCTGGGCCACGCCGATGGACCAGGGGTTCGTGATGGCAGCGGAGAACCCGAATCCTGTGGCCATGAAACTGATGGCGATCCCGGTGACGGGATCCCAGCGGAACCGGCGGGCCAGGGCCAGCGCCACGGGGAGG
>JAKPNJ010000027.1 GCA_029548445.1 Bacillota bacterium
CGAGCTTCTCCATGAAATCCGCCAGGGCCATGGCGCCCAGGTCGCCCGCCGAGCGGGACCGGACGGATACCTGGCCGGACTGGGCCTCCCGGTCGCCCACCACCAGCATGTAGGGCACCTTCTCCAGCTGGGCCTCCCGGATCTTCTTCCCGATCTTCTCGTCCCGGTCGTCCACTTCCACCAGGAATCCGGCGGCCCGGAGCGTTGCGGCCATGGCGCCGACGGCTTCCAGGTGCCGCTCGGAAATGGGCAGCAGCCGGGCCTGTTCCGGCGCGAGCCAAGCGGGGAAGGCGCCGGCGTATTTCTCGATCAGCAGGGCCAGGGTCCGCTCGTAGCAGCCGATGGAGGTCCGGTGGAGGATAATGGGATGTTTCTTCTGCCCGTCCTTGTCGGTATATTCCATCCCGAACCGGGTCGCCAGCTGGAAGTCGATCTGGACTGTGATCAGCGTGTCCTCCTTGCCGAACACGTTGCGGATCTGGATGTCCAGCTTGGGGCCGTAGAAGGCCGCCTCGCCGTCCGCCTCCTCGTACTCGAGCCCCAGGCGGTCCAGGATGGTCTTCATCTGGGCCTGGACCTGCTCCCACTGTTCCGGCTCGCCGATGTACTTGGCCCGGTTGGCCGGATCCCACTTGGAGAACTGGTACCGGACATCCTCCCGGAGGCCCAGGGTCTCGAGCATATAGGCGGCCAGGTCCAGGCAGTCCCGGAACTCGGCTTCCACCTGGTCGGGGGTACAGGCGATATGACCCTCCGAAATGGTAAACTGCCGGACCCGGATCAGGCCATGCATTTCGCCGGAGGACTCGTTGCGGAAGAGGGTCGAGGTCTCGGACAGCCGCATGGGCAGGTCCCGGTAGCTCCGGGACCGGGACAGGTAGTACTGGAACTGGAAGGGACAGGTCATGGGCCGCAGGGCGAACACCTCGTCGTCCTTCTCCTCGTCCCCGATGACAAACATCCCGTCCCGGTAATGGTCCCAATGGCCGGAGACCTTGTAGAGGTCGCTCTTGGCCAGGTAGGGGGTCATGGTCTGGCGGTAGCCGCGGCGCTCTTCCTCGTCCTCGACGAACCGCTGCAGGGTCTTGACGACCCGGGCTCCCTTGGGCATGAGGATGGGCAGCCCCTGGCCGATCATGTCCGAAGTGGTAAAAAAGCCCAGTTCGCGCCCCAGCTTGTTGTGGTCCCGGCGACGGGCTTCCTCCAGGGCCTCCAGGTGGGTCGCGAGGCCGGCGGCGTCGGGATAGGCGGTGCCATAGATCCGCTGCAGCATCGGGTTCTTCTCGCTGCCGCGCCAGTAGGCCCCGGCCGACTGGAGCAGGCGGAAGGCCCGGACAGGCCCCGTCGAGTCCAGGTGGGGGCCCGCGCAAAGATCCGCGAAATCCCCCTGCCGGTAAAAGGAAATCGCCACACCGTCCGGCAGGTCGCGGACCAGTTCGACCTTGTAGGTCTCTCCCCGCTCCTCCATGTACCGGATCGCCTCATCCCGGGGCAGCTCGAACCGCTCGACAGGGAGGTCCGCGTCCACAATGGCCTTCATTTCCGCCTCGATCCGCTGGAAGTCCTCGGGCGAGAAGGTGCCGCCGTGGTCGAAATCATAGTAGAATCCGGTCTCGATGGCCGGGCCGATGCCGAGTTTCGTATCAGGCCACAGCCGCTTGACGGCATGGGCCATGATATGGGAGGCGGTGTGGCGGAACCGGTCGCGATCGGCCGCGACGGAGAAGTCGATCATGGGAAATCCCTCCAGTGTCCGGATCTCGGGCGAATGCACGCGTGTAAGAAATTATACCACACGGAATCCCTGCGGACAGGCGCATGGGGCGGTGTCCGGGAACCGACCGGGCATGAATGGTATAATGGATATGGCATCCGGCCGGGGCCCCGATTCGGGAGGCAACGGCAAAGGGATGCGGGGGAGGAATCGCCATGGCGACGAGGATCACGAAGAAGGCGTATGGAGGATGGCCCAACTGCATCAGTCTCGACAACGGCCTGGTGGAGGTCATCCTGTCGACGGATGTCGGTCCGCGGATCCTGTTCTACGGGTTCCGGAACGGGGCCAATCACATGCACCTGGTTCCGGAGCACGCGGGGCGCACCGGGGACGAGGACTGGGTCATGTACGGCGGGCATCGGCTCTGGCACAGCCCGGAGGAGCGGCCGAGGACCTATGACGAGGACAATTTTCCCGTGGCCTGGCAGAAGATCCCCAATGGGGTGACCCTGGTCTCCCGCCTGGATGAATGGGTCCAGGTGGAAAAGGAATTGGAAGTGACCCTGGATCCGGATTCCAGCCGGGTGCAGGTGATCCATCGCCTGACCAACCGCAACGCCTGGGACATCGAGCTGTCGGTCTGGGCCCTGACCGTCATGGCCCAGGGCGGCCGCGAGATCATCCCCCAGGTCCAGGACGGGCCCGAGCTGCTGCCCAACCGGTCCGTGGCCCTCTGGACCTACACCCGGATGAACGATCCCCGGGTGACCTGGGGCGAGCGCTATATTTTCCTGGACCAGGACCCCGGCGCCGCGACCCCCTTCAAGATCGGGCTTCCGGTTCCCGATGGGTGGGCGGCCTATGCGAACCATGGCCAGCTGTTCGTGAAGCACTTCGATTTCGACCCGGAGGCCGAGTACCCGGATTTCGGGCTGTGTTCCTATGAGACGTATACGAATCCGGATTTCATCGAGCTGGAGTCCCTCTCCCCGCTCTGGCTGATCGAGCCCGGCGAGGCCATCGAGCATGTCGAGGCGTGGGAGCTCTTCCAGGACGTGCCGAAGCCCCTGTCGGAAGACGATGCGGACCGCCTGGTTCTCCCCTGTGTCCGCCGCGAACGTCCCGCGGTGGTGGCACAAGCGGCCACGAAAGAAGCCAAGCCGAAAAGGACGCCGGGGAGGAAGCCGGGGCGGGCCACGTCGAAGCCGGCCGACGCGTGAGGGACATCGACATCCTCGGGGTCCCGGTGGACCACGGGGCCAACCGGCGGGGCGTGGACATGGGCCCCAGCGCCATTCGATATGCCGGGCTGTTCCATGCCCTCCGGTCCATGGGGCTCTCCTGCCGTGACCTGGGAGATATCCCGGTGCCGGTACCGGAGTTTTCCGACAACCGCGTCGTGGACCGGGAGCGCAACCGCGCCGTCCTGGGGCAGGTGACCCGGGACCTCTTCCGGGCCATGTCGGACAGCCTGGCCCAGGGCCGGTTCCCGGTGGTGCTGGGCGGGGACCACAGCCTGGCCATGGGGTCGGTCCTGGGGGCCCGAAAGGTCCTGGGGGACATGGGCCTCCTCTGGATCGACGCCCACGGCGACTTCAATACCCTGAAAACCTCCCCCACCGGCAATTACCATGGCATGGCCCTGTCCGCGGTCCTGGGCGCCGCGGACGACGGGCTCGCCTCCCTGCTGGGTCCGGACGCGGTTTTCGTGTCCCCGGAGCGGACCGTTCTGGTGGGTGTCCGGGACCTGGACCCGGGGGAGGCCCGCCGCCTGCTGAAGTCGGGCGTGACGGTCCTGACCATGGAGGACATCGACCTCCTGGGTATGCGGGAAGCCATGCGCAAGGCCCTGGACATCGTGGGCCGGGCACCGGGAGGCTACCACCTGAGTTTCGACATGGACGTCCTGGCCCCGTCGGAGGCACCGGGGGTCGGCACCCCGGTGGCCGGCGGGCTGACTTTCCGGGAGGCCCACCTGGCAGTGGAGATGGTGGCCGCCACCCCGGGGCTCCGGTCCATGGAATTCGTCGAGGTCAACCCGGTCCTGGACCGGAAGAACGATACGGCGGGGCTGGCAGTCTCCCTGATCTGCTCCGCTCTGGGCAAACGGATCCTGGGCATCGTCCGGGAACCGGGAGAGGCGTGATCCATGGGCTTCGAACTGCCGACCTACCAGCCGCCGGACTTCCTGGATCCCCGTCTCTCCGGGGCGCCGGACGCGCGCCTGGAACCGGTTCTCCGGCCAGGAGTCGCGCCGGACGGGTTCCATGCCATGACCATCTTTCCCGAGTACTTCCGGATCCGGGGGCGATGGGTCCTGGCGGAGGAAAGCCGCATGGATTGTGTCGCCGTGGTCCGGGACGACGGCACCGTCGATGTCCGTGAGTTCCGCCGTCTCCAGGCCGGGGACCGGGTCGTGGTGGGCCGGACCGAGACTGGGGAAGACGGCATTCTCGTCCATGCCGACGGATTTCCGGAACGGTCGGGTTCTTCGGACAAGTTCGCGTTCCGGACCGGCCGGTCCCGGGAAACCTCCTATTCCCTGGACTATGACCGGCTCTATGATCTCCTCCGCCACGACCGGGACCACGGCCGGATCGCCTGGGTCCTGGGTCCCGCCGCCACCTTCGACCACGACTCCCGGCAGGCGCTGGCGCACCTGGTGCGGAAGGGGTTTGTCCATGCGGTCCTGGGCGGCAATGCCCTGGCGACCCATGACCTGGAAGCCGCCTGGCTGCGAACGGCCCTGGGGCAGGACATCTATACCCAACAATCGGTGCCCGACGGGCATTACCACCACCTGGACGTGATCAATGCGGTCCGGGGGTGCGGCTCCATCGCCCGGTTCATAGAGGAGAAGGGAATCCGGGACGGTATCCTGCAGGCCTGTCACGAACGCGGCATTCCCGTGGTCCTGGCCGGGTCCATCCGGGACGACGGTCCCCTCCCCGATGTGCTGACCGACACGACGGCGGCCCAGGATGCCATGCGCCGGGAGATCCGGCAGGCCACGGTTGTCCTGGGCCTGGCCACGCAGCTGCACACGATCGCGGCCGGCAACATGACCCCCTCCTACCGGGTTGTGGCGGGACAGGTCCGGCCGGTCTATCTCTACAGCGTGGATGTGTCGGAATTTGCCGTCAACAAGCTGCGGGACCGGGGTACCCTGGAAGTGACCTCCATTGTCACCAACATCCAGGATTTCGTGGTGAACCTGGCCCGCAACCTGGCCTGACCGGTCCCGCTCCATCCCGGCCGTGGACCGGAATCATGGGGCAGACCGGTATCATGGGGCGGACCGGATGCGCCTGGCGGCGAGACGGTCCCTTCAGTCGTGGTAGACGATCCGCAGGCCGTCGATGCCGGCCAGGGCCTGGAACACGGTTTCGAACCGGATCTTCTCCGGATTTCGGACCCGGACCCGGAACAGGTAGGCGGATTCGGAGATCCGATCCTCGGCGGGTCCTTCCTCGATGGATTCCACCGGCAGGCGGACCTGCTCCAGGATGCCGGTCACCTGCCCCAGGATCGCCGGGGAGCCGTCGATCTCGATCCACAGCTGCCGCATGGGCCGCTGTCGCCGCAGCCGGGCGTCCAGTCCCCGGATGCCCACCAGGGCAAACAGGATGGCCAGGGTCGCCAGGATGGCGATCCCGTAGGCGCCGGATCCCACAGCCAAGCCGATGCACGAGGTGGACCAGAGGGTGGCGGCGGTGGTCAGGCCCTTGACGGACGAGACACCGGTTCGGATGATGGTGCCGGCTCCCAGGAACCCGATGCCGCTGATGACCTGGGCGCCCAGGCGGGTCGGGTCGATGGTCTCGCCTCCCAGCCGTCGGACCATGGACTGGGAAATGAGCATCACCAGGGCGGCCCCGACGCAGACCAGGATATGGGTCCGGAGGCCCGCGGGGCGGTGGCGGTACTCCCGCTCCCACCCGACCAGGCCTCCCAGCACCACGGCAAGCAGGATCCGGACGGCGATGTCCAGCAGGTCGTTCCAGGAGTCGATGGCCAGCCACGTCATGGGGTTACCGGCGCCGCTTCCTTCCCTTTTTCTTGCCGCTTCCGGTCAGGAATCCCAGGGCGTCGAAGACATGGCCCAGCACGGTCACGATGGTCTCGACGGTATCCGCGGTATCCCTGACGGTCCCGAACACGGAGGAAACGCCCTCGTTCAGGTTCGTTGCGGCAGAGCCCACGGCGTCCACGCCCTTCCGGACGGAGCCGGCAATGCCCTTGGCGTCCTTCAGGATATCCGGGACGGTCTCCCTTGCGGAAGCCGTCAGGGCGACGGCATCCTTCGTCATGGCGTCCGCACGCTCCAGCAGGGTCGGCAGCCGCTCGGCAGCATCCGACAGGGGTTCCCGGAGGGTATCCAGCAATCCGGAGACCTGTTTCAGCGCCTTCGAGGCCCGAACGAGCACCACGACAAACCAGGTGCCCAGTACCAGGCCGGCCAGCATCAGGAGAACCAGGAGCAGGTCCATGAGGTCGATGGTGATCGGCATGTCCTTTCCTCTTTTCCCGCGATGCGATTATTCCTGTTTCTCTTCCGGCGCTTCCACGACCTCTTCGGCCTTCTCTGCCTTCTTCTGGAGATGGCTGCGGATCTCGCCGACTTTCTCCTTGACAGCCTCCTCGACCTTATGGACGACCTGGCCGGTCTTTTCGACCCCTTTCTTCGCCACTTCCTTGATGGCGGCCCGGGTTTCCTTGCCGGACTTCGGTGCCAGCAACAAGCCGGCGATGGCGCCCGCCAGCGCGCCAACCGTCACGCCGATGGCGACATTCCGCCTGGCCCGCATCCTGCTTTTTCCGTTGAGGGCGTCGCGAATCTCCTGGTACATGGGAAGCCTCCTTTCGATTGCTCGGCGGCCGGATTGCCGCCGGGTCGCATGGAGCGCCTCCGGACCGGTCCATGTCCGAACAGGACTGGAGGGAGACGGTCCATGGCCTGATTGTATCACAATGCGAATCCGCTGGCATCTACACTCTGTTAGTGAAGGCGCAGGCAGGTCATGAAGCCGTCGGGTCGGATACAATGCCGATGAACAGCGGGACCCCCTGGCCGTCCACGATGGCAAACAGGAAGGGACGGTCGAAGCGAAGCTCCCGGGGCATGGACTCGATCCCCATGCTGACGGCGGTTACGGCCGCAGCCTCGGTCCCCTTCTCGGTCAGCGTGATGGCGGTTTTTTGGATCGCGTCGGCGATATACATGCCATCCTCGATGGCCCGGGGACTCATGCCGGAGAAGTCGGCCCCGCCGGATACGAAGGCCTTCTCCATGCCCAGGGCCTGCATCCGGTCCGGCAGCTCCATGGCAGCGGCGAAATCGAATTTGGGCAGGTGGACCAGGAGATCCGTGTCCGCCCAACCGTCAGGGGCCAGGATCGTGGGCAGCCGGTCGACCATCTGCCCGTCCGCGGCAGACCCGTCTTCCGGCAGGGCCAGGACCATGGACAACCCGCCCTTGTACGGCAGCCGGACGGCCAGGGTGTCGGCCGTTTCCCTGAACGCGAAGGTCTCCCGGAGCTTCATGGTGGCGGCCTGGACCTGGGATCCGTCCCGCAGGGTGAAGGGGGCCGGGGCCGTATCGTCGCTGGGGAAGGGCTTTTCCCACTCGCCCTTGAAGTACAGGGCGTTCAGCAGGATCATGACGACGTCCGGCTTGATTTCCTCCAGGATTTCGGGGATCTTCCCCAGGGTGTTGTCCGATGCCCAGCGGTTGATCAGGGCCAGGGGATCGGCTCCTTCCGCCCGGCGGACCGCCCGGACCGATGCGTAAAAATCGTTGGCCGCCCGATCCAGGAACGCGTCCTCGAAAGGATAGTCGTCCAGGCACCAGACCGAGTTGGCCAGGAGGACCTGGAGGTCGGGCTGGCTTCGGTACAGGGTTTCGAAGGCCAGGCGGTTCTGGGCCACGATGGCTTCGTCCGACAGGGATCCGTACCGGAGGGCGGCGGCCATTTCCGCGGCCGTCTCTCCCCGGGCGCCCATCCATACCATGGTGAAGGCCATGGACAGGCTCACCGGAGACAGGAGCCGGTTTTCGGCCGGGTCCTCCCGGACCATGGC
>JAKPNJ010000029.1 GCA_029548445.1 Bacillota bacterium
CGGATCCAGGCCGCCGGGAAGGGGCTCTGGCTCCAGGTCCAGCCCGGGGACGTGCCGGACATCCTGGATGCCCTGTCGTCCCGGGGCCTGTTCCTGTCGGTGGGCACCGAGACCCCGGAGGAAGCCGACGCGATCCTGGAGACCATCGCGGCCCATACCCGCGAGTGAGGACATGAGGAGAGGAGCGACGGACACGCCATGAAGACGGAACGGGAACTCCACGCCCTGCTGGCCTCCCTGACCCTGTCGGAAAAAGCGGGCCAGATGGTGCAGCAAGGCGAGGAGCACCTGGGCGGGACAGGCGGGGAGATCACGGGACCCCTGCGCCATCTTCGCCTGGAGCCCGGCACGACCCTGGAGATCGGGTCCGTATTGGGATCCACCGGCGCCGCCCATATCCGGGAGCTCCAGGCGCGGCACCTGGACCGGAGCCGGCACGGCATCCCGCTGCTGTTCATGGCCGACGTGATCCACGGATACCGGACGATCCTGCCCGTTCCCCTGGCCCAGGGCTGCAGCTTCGATCCGGACCTGGTCCGGGAGGGAGCCCGGATGGCCGCCGCGGAAGCGGCCGCCGGCGGGGTCCAGGTCAACTTCAGCCCCATGTGCGACCTGGTCCGGGATCCCCGGTGGGGGCGGGTCATGGAGACGACCGGGGAGGATCCGTGGCTCAACGGGCTGTTCGCGGCCGCCATGACCGAAGGGTACCAGGGCGGACCGGGGGGATCGCTTCGGGATCCGGAGACCCTGGCCGCCTGCGTCAAGCACTTCGCGGCCTACGGGGCCGCCGAGGGTGGACGGGACTACAACACGACGGACCTGTCGGAGCGCACCCTGCGGGAGTCCTACCTGCCGGCCTATCGCCGGGCCCTGGATGCGGGCTGCGCCATGGTCATGACCTCCTTCAACGTCGTGGACGGCCTGCCCGCCACCGGCAACGCCCGGCTGCTGCGGACGATCCTGCGGGAGGAGTGGGGTTTCGACGGGGTCGTCATTTCCGACTGGAACGCGATCGGGGAACTGGTCCCCCACGGGGTGGCGGAAACCTTCCGGGAGGCGGCCCGGCTGGCCGTCCTGGCCGGCGTGGACATCGACATGATGTCACCCTGCTATGCAAACCACCTGGCGGAGCTGGTGATCGCGGGAGAGGTTCCGGAACGCCTGGTGGACGAGGCCGTGCTCCGGATCCTGCGCCTCAAGAACGCCCTGGGGCTGTTCGACGATCCCTTCCGGCAGGCGGATCCCGAACGGGAAGCCCGGGTCGTCTTCCATCCCGGCCACCGGGCCCTGGCCCGGAAGGCTGCCGCCCGGTCCATGGTGCTCCTGAAGAACGACGGCCTCCTGCCCTTTCCGCCCGATGGGGGCATCGTGGCCGTGGTGGGCCCCTACGCCGTGGAGCGGCACATCCTGGGCGGCTGGTCCTGCCTGGGGGAAGACGCGGACGCAGCGAGCCTCCCGGAAGCCCTGGCGGAACGGCTGGGTGCCCACCGGGTCCTGGCGGCGGCCGGCTGCGGCATCGAGGGGGACGACCTGGACCTGGCGGCCGTGGAACGGGTCGTGTCCGCCGCCGACCGGGTGGTCCTGGCCGTGGGCGAGCATCCCGGCATGAGCGGCGAAGCGGGCTCCCGGGCCGCCATCGGGCTCCCGGGCCGCCAGGAGGCCCTGTGCCGGGCGGTGTTCGCCCTGGGCAAGCCCTGCGCCGTGGTACTCTTCAACGGCCGGCCCCTGGACCTGCGATCCGTGGCCGACGGCGCTGCTGCCCTCCTGGAGGCCTGGTTCCCGGGGACGGAAGGCGCCCGGGCGGCGGCGGACCTGCTGGTCGGCGATGCGTCGCCCCGGGGCCGGCTGACCATGGGCTTTCCCCGCTCCGTGGGCCAGGTCCCCATCCACTACAACCACTTCAATACCGGACGACCCCGGACCGGCGGGGCCGACGATTACTTCTGCTCGGGGTATCAGGACCTGCCTTCCGATCCGCTTTTCCCCTTCGGATTCGGGCTGTCCTACACCCAATTCTCCTACGGCGACCTCCGACTGGATCGGCCGGTCCTGGATCCGGCGGGTTGCCTTGCGGTCTCGGTCCCGGTAACCAACATCGGCAGCCGGCCGGGCAGCGAACTTGTCCAGCTGTATATCCGGGACCTCTGCGGCAGCGTCGTCCGCCCCGTCCGGGAACTCAAGGGGTTCCAGTGGGTGGACCTGGCCCCCGGAGAGACGACGGAGGTCACCTTTGCGATCACCGAACCCATGCTCCGCTTCCACGGCGCGGACCTGCGTTATGCCTCGGAGCCGGGGCGGTTCCTGGCCCTGGTGGGCAGCGACAGCCTGCACCTGCAGGAGAAGGAGTTCGTCCTGTCCCAGGACCGGAGGTAACGGGACATGGTGGAGCTTCGGAATGGCACGATCCGGATCGACGGGACCCCCACGCTGCTGCTGGGCGGGGAGATCCACTACTTCCGCCTGCCCCGGGACACCTGGCAGGACCGGATCGACCGGCTCCGGGAGGCGGGCGGGAATTGCGTCGCCAGCTATGTGCCCTGGCTCTGCCACCAGCCCGAACCGGGCCCCATCGACCTGGCGGGCCACACCCGCCCGGAACTGGACCTCTGGGGGTTCATGGACCTGTGCCGGGACAATGGCCTGCATTTCTTCCTCCGACCCGGCCCGTTCATCATGGCGGAGATGAAGAATGAGGGCATTCCCTACTGGGTCTACGAGCGCCATCCGGAGATCGTCCCCTCGGGATGGGACGGGACGCCCTGCCCGACCCGGACCGTCGACCTGCTGGCCCCGGGGTTCCTGTCCGAAGCCAGGGCATGGTACCGCGCCGTCATGGCGGGGGCGGCGCCCCGATCCCGGGCAGCCGGGGGCAACCTGGTCGGGATCCAGCTGGACAACGAAATCGGCATGCTGTCCTGGGTGTCCAATTCCCCGGACCTGACCGACGGAATGCTCCGGGATTTTGCCGGCTTCCTGCAGGCGCGGTACGGCCCGGCGGAGCTGGCCCGCCGCCACCCGGCCCTGGCGGACGGCGAGGCGGCCTTCCGGCGCTCGATCCTGTCCCCGGAGGACGCCCGGGCGGTGCCGTCCTGGCACGACCTGGCCGCTTTCCACCGGGAGCGCTACGCCCGCTATGTGGCGACCCTCCGGTCCTGGGCCCTGGAGGACGGCCTCGCGGGGGTCCCCTTCCTCGTCAATGTCCACGGAACCGGCGGCGGCCGGGCCACCTCGTTTCCCATTGGCATCAGCCAGCTGCAGGCGGCGTACTCCCAGTCCCCGGACCTTATGGCCGGCTCCGACCTCTACCTGGGCAACCTGGACCGCAACACCTTCCAGGATCTCTACCTGGCCAACGCCCTGTTGCTTGCCTCGGTGCCGGACGGCGCCCCCATCGGGTCGGTGGAGTTCGAGGCCGGAAGCGGGGATTACGGCCAGACCCTGGGCGGATACGACGACGGGGCCACGGACCGGAAGCTCCGGATGTGCGCCGCCCAGGGCAACCGATTCCTGAATCTCTATCTGTTCGCCGGCGGGTACAATCGCCGCATGGACCGGCGGACCGGCGACGGCAGCGACCGGATCGCCTTCACCGGCGGGCGCCACGGGTTCGCGGCCCCGGTGGATCCCGAGGGCCGGCCGAACCGGACCTTCGCGAAGACCGCCCGTTCCCTGGCCGCCCTGGGGGCGGTGGCAGACCTCCTGGCGGAGGCGGAAGAGGAGGCGGACCCCCTGGTGTACGGCTTCCTGCCCGACGATTTCGAAACGGAATGCCGGTACCCCGGCAGCCTGGCCGCCGCGGACTTCGTCCGGGCCCTGGAGCGGACCCGGTCCGGCCACGGGTGGGAGACCGTGGTGCGATCCCTGCTCCTGGCCGGGTTCCGGTTCCGGGCCCGGGACCTCCGCCGGCAGCCCCTCCGGCTGGGCGAAGACCGGGTCCTGCTGATGCCGACGGCCCGGTTCATGGCCCCGGAGATCCAGGAAGACCTGGCCGCGTTCCTGCGGGGCGGGGGCCGGGCTCTCCTGTTCGGCGAGCTGCCCCTCTTCGACCGGGACGGGGCGCCCTGCCGGATCCTGGCCGACGCCCTTTCGGTTCAGCCGCTGGACTTCCGGTCGGCAGGGCCGGATTTCTTCCCCTCCGTCCAGCCGGAGGGACTCGCGTCGATCCGGGACGAATTCCGGGTCGGATGGGCCTGGACCCACCAACTGCCGCCGACGGCGGATGCCCTGTTCCGGTTGTATCCGGACGGGGCGCCCTGCGGATTCGATGTCCGGGCGGGACAGGGACGCGCCGTCGTCCTGGCCACGGACGCCATCGGACAGGTGGCGCTCTACCGGGAACTCGCGGCCCGCCTGGGGATTGCGCCGGGGCTGGCCCACGACCATCCGGACGACGGCATCTGGATGACCGCTACCCGGCTGCCGGGGGGCGGGCGGCTCCTCCATCTCCTCAACCTGGACGACTCCGACAAGGCGTTTCATGTCCGCCTGGACGGGCGCCGGCGATTTGGCGGCGGACGCCTGATCCTGCCGGCCCGGGCCGGGCTCCTGCTGCCCCTGGACCTGCCGGTCCGGATCCGGGCCGACAGCGGAGGCGACATCCCGGAGGGACCCCCCGACGCCGTGCTGGTTTTTTCCACTGCCGAGTTCGCGGCCCGATCCGGCGGACTCCTGGCTTTCCGATGCCGGGCGGACACCGAGCGGATCGTGCTGCGCACCCGGTGCCGCGTTTCACTGCAGGGTCCGGGAACCCTCCGCCGGGAGGGGGACCGGGTCACGGTTCACGCCCGGGGGCGCCCCGACCGGGACCGGATCGTGCGGATCCGGCTCGCATGAAGTAGAATGGGGAAGTCCATGCCGGACGGAAGGGAGGATCGCATGCGGGAACTCCAGAAACGGCCCACCATCCACGACGTGGCCCGGCTGGCGGGCGTGTCGGCTTCCACGGTATCCAACGCCCTGAATGGGAAGGGCTACATTCGCGAATCCACCCGCAAGGCGATCCTGGATGCCGCCGAACGGCTGTCCTACAGGCCCTCTGCCGTGGCCCGGAGCCTGAAGGCCCAGCAGAGCCGCATCCTCGGGTTCTTCGTATCCGACATGTCCGGCCCCGTCTATTCCGAGATCATCGCCGGCGCCGCCCGGAAGGCCGAGGAGAACGGCTACGAGATCGTGATCTGCAACAGCCACAGCCGGGAGGACCGGGTCCTGTCGAGCCTGCTGTCGTACAAGATGCTGGACGGCAGCCTCGTCATGTCGCCGGAACTGGAGGACGACGTCCTGCGGGAACTGGCCCGGACCCTCTTTCCCGTGGTGGCCCTGGACCGGGACATCGACGGGGAGCGGCTGGGCTGCGTCCTGATGGACAACGCCAGCAGCGCCTACGGCATCGCCCGGCTCTTCCGGGAACGGGGGTACGACCGGATCGGCTACATCGGGCCGAATCCCGAGTATCGGTTCATGCACGATGTCCAGGACCGCAACCGGGGATTCCTGGCCGGGGTCCGGGATTTCGGCCTGGACCTGCCGGAGGAGCGGTACCGCTTCGGGGGGTTCACCATGGAATCCGGCCATGTGTGCATGTCCGACCTGCTGGCCCTGCCCGTCCGGCCCCGGGCGGTCTTCGCCGCCAACGACGAGATGGCCCTGGGAGCCCTCCGGGCCCTGAAGGAGAAGGGGCTCCGGGTACCGGACGATGTGGCGGTGGTCGGGTTTGACGACATCCTGGTGTCGTCCTATGTGTCACCCCGCCTGTCCACGGTCCGGCGCCCCTGCCTGACCCTAGGGGGCATCGCGGTGGACCTGCTGTTCGGCCTGATGAAGGCCCGGAAAAGCCATCGGCTGCTGCTGCCGACGGAGATCGTGCTGCGGGAGAGCTTCACGTAGGGTTCGGCCCATCCGCGGGCCGGATCCGGTACAAGGGAGGGGTGCACCATGACCTGCTGGTTCTGTTCCATCCGGGAGGAAGACGAAGCGAAAGCCCTGGTCCTGGACCTGTACGGCGAGGTCCGGTCCGAGGCGAAAGACGGCGGCACCCGGATCTCCTATACGACCCGGCAGGTCCGGATCCCCCGGTGCGGCGACTGCCGGCATCGCCATCGCCGGGCCCGGATCGCGGCGATGCTCTCGGTTCCGGCGATCCTGGGGGCCGCCACCGCAGGGATCCTGGGTGCCTGGCATCTTGCGTCGGGCTGGGTCTGGGGCATCCTGCTGGGCTTCTCCCTCGGTTTCCTGCTGGCCATGGCGCTCCTGCGGATGTACTCCCTGCGGGGCATCCGCTCGGTCCGGGCCGCCCGGACCGTCCATCCGGCCACGAAAGAACTGCTGGATCGCGGCTACCAGTTCGGGACCCGGCCCGGGGATGCGGCCCGGGAAAGCGCCGAATCCAGCGAGGGGCCGCGGAAGTAGGGGAAGGGCCTGCGCCCCGGATCCCGGCTTCCGGTTCCCCGGCATCCGGGGACATGAAAACCGCAAGGAGAGTCGAGCGAATCGTCCCGCGCAGCGGTATGCTTCCAGCGGGAGGTGATCCCACGGAAACCGAGGACCGGGTGGCCGCCGTGGAGCGGATGCAGGCGCATATCGAGGCCCACCTGACGGAACCCATCACCCTGCAGTCGCTGGCCCGGGCGGCCGGCTACTCTCCCTGGCATGCGGCCCGGCTGTTCCGGGACCTGCTCGGGCGACCCCCCTTCGACTACATCCGGGCCCGCCGGCTGTCCCTGGCGGCCGAACGGCTCCGGAACGGCGGGGAGCGGATCGCGGACGTGGCCTTCGACTTCGTCTTCGATTCCCACGAGGGGTTTACCCGGGCCTTCGCCCGCCAGTTCGGCCTGCCGCCGGGAGAATTCGTCCGGACAGGGCGGGCCCTGCGGCCCTTCCTGCCGCCCCAGGCCCGGAACGCCTATCGGATGCAACAGAAAGGAGAACCAGCCATGAACGAGGAAAAAGGCGCCGACATCGTATTTGTCCAGGCGGTGGAGCGTCCCGCCCGGAAGATGCTGCTGAAGCGGGGCCGGTCGGCCACCGAGTATTTCGAGTATTGCGAGGAAGTGGGCTGTGATGTGTGGGAGGTCCTGACCGGCATCCCCGACGCCCTCCACGAGCCGGTGGGGGCCTGGCTGCCGGCGGGCCTGCGGCCGGAGGGAACATCCGAGTACGTCCAGGGGGTGGAGGTGCCGATGGCGTATGCCGGCCCGATCCCCGAGGGGTTCGAGCTCATGGACCTGCCGCCCTGCACCCTGCTGGTCTTCCAGGGGCCGCCCTTCGAGGACGAGAAGTTCGGGGAGGCCATCGGGGCCCTCTGGAACGTCATGGAGCGGTACAAGCCCGAGCAGTACGGGTATCGGTGGGCCGACGAGGACGGACCCCGGATCCAGCTGGAACCGCTGGGGTATCGGGGCTACATCGAGGCCCGGCCGGTCCGGCCGA
>JAKPNJ010000072.1 GCA_029548445.1 Bacillota bacterium
ATGCCAACGACCTGGCCGACACCTATGTCTCCGTGGCCTTCTGGTACGGTGCCGACCCGGCGGGACGTCCCGGGACCCTGCCGGATTTCGAAAGGCGCCGGCCCATCCCCACCTGAGAAAGGAGGTCGACCATGGCGAAGCGCCTCGGATTCATCGGCGCGATCCGGAAGCACCACACGATCTACCTCCTGTTGCTTCCGACCATCGTGTTCTTCCTCATCTTCGCTTACCTGCCGTATTTCGGCCTGACCCTGGCCTTCAAGGACTACAAGATTTACAGCGGCCTGTGGGCCAGTCCCTGGGTCGGCCTCAAGCATTTCGAGGCCATCTTCTCCTCGCCGGGATTCTTCAAGCTGGTCCGCAACACCGTCGTCATCAGCCTCCTCAACCTGGCCTTCGGCTTCCCGGCCCCCATCATCTTCGCCCTCCTGCTGAACGAGGTCCGTATCCGGCTGTTCAAGCGGGTGATCCAGACCGTCAGCTTCTTCCCGAACTTCATGTCCTGGGTCATCTACGGCGGCATCATCATGCTGTTCATCCGGCCCACCGGTGTCGTCAACACCTTCCTCGCCTCCGTCGGGATGGAGAAAGTGAACCTCATCACGAACCCCGCGGCCTTCCGCATGCTGCTGGTCTTCACGAATGTCATGAAGAATACGGGCTTCGGCGCCATCATCTACCTGGCGGCCCTGACCAACATCGATCCCCAGCTGTACGAGGCCGCCATCGTGGACGGGGCGAAAAAATCCAAGCAGCTCCTGTATATTACCTTGCCGGAGCTGCTGCCCCTCATTGTGACCATGTTCATTATGGCCCTGAGCGGCATCCTGAACGCGAACTTCGAACAGATTTATGTCCTGTACAATCCTGCGGTCTACGAGGTGGCCGATGTCATCGACACCTACATCTTCCGCATCGGCATCCAGGGGGCCCAGTACAGCGTCACCACCGCCATCGGCCTGTTCCGGGGCATCGTGGGCTTTTTCCTGATCTACGCGTCGAATACCATCATCCGGCGCATGCGGACCAACGTGTTCACACTTTGGTGAAGGGAGGGGGAACGACATGACGAAGCCATCCCGCCGCCGGAACGGCACCAGGCCGGCACAGGCCGATGTGTTTGACCCGGTTCCCGCAGACCGGATCCGGAAGATCGTCGGCAGCGAACGGTACAGCAGCCGCCTGCTGCGGAATCCCCTGCCCATCGACGCCCTGATTTACCTGGTCCTGACAGTCTTCGTCTTTATCCTGATCCTGCCGGTGTGGTCGGTGATCCTGCGGGCCATCTCCCCCCGCTACGTCGTCGAGGCGTATCCGCTGCTCCTCTGGCCGAAGGAGATTTCCTTCGAGGCCTTCAAGTACATCGCCAGGACACCCAAGCTCATCAACTCCTTCAATGTCACGGTCTTCATCACGGTGGTGGGCACCCTGCTCAACCTGCTGTTCACTGTCCCCGCCGCCTACTCCCTCTCCAAGAACAAGGTGCCCGGCATCCGGGCCGCCATGCTGTTCATCATCGTCACCATGCTCTTCGGCGCCGGCATCATCCCCCTGTTCATGGTCATGAACGGCCTCGGCCTCATCGACACCATCTGGGCCATGATCCTGCCGTCCCTGGTCGGCGGCTTCAACCTGATCCTGGTCCGCAACTTCATCTGGAACCTGCCCAAGGAACTGGAGGAATCCGCCCTGCTGGACGGGGCCAGCGAAGCCCAGGTCGTGACCCGGATCATTCTCCCCCTGTCCACGCCCATCATCGTCACCATCGGCCTCTTCTGCGCCCTGGGCCACTGGAACCAGTTCTACTTCGCCCTCTTCTTCGTCTTCAATCCCAACAAGTGGCCCCTCCAGCTGGTCCTCCGCTCCATCATCTTCGACACCAACCTCTCCGGCATGACCGACATCGAGCAGATGCTCTTCCGGAGACGCTACATGAGCCCCGAGAACATCCAGGCGGCCTGCATCGTGTTCGCCACCCTGCCGGTCCTCCTGGTCTATCCGCTCCTGCAGAAGTACTTCACGAAGGGCATCATGATGGGAGCCGTCAAGGGATAACCGCAGGTCCGCCGGGAGATCCCGGCGGAATCCGCCGCGCGCCACCGCGTGCACACCGCAAGGAGGTACGGAACGATCATGAGATGAGGAGGTCGATGCCGAGCCCATGGATTCCGATCCAAACGAAGAACGAAAAAGGAGGCAGGACATGTACAGGAATCGAATCGTGATCATGCTGCTGGCCCTCGTCGCCGCCGCCGCGATGCTCGTTACCGCCTGCACGCCGGCGCCGACCGCGACCCCGACCCAGGGAGGCGAGACCACTCCCACCGTGGCGCCGACGCAAGGCGAGGAGCCCATGCTGTCGCCCGACCTCGACCACGTGGTGGAGTTCAGCTATCTCGCGCCCATCTGGGGCCCGGCCACCACGGAAGCCGATTCGCCCTTCGCGGCGGCCCTCTTCGAGACCGCCAACGTGGACATCGACGCCGTCTTCGTTCCCTTTACCGAGTATGACACGGTCTTCCCGACCCGGGTCATGGCCGGCAACATCCCGGATGTGTTCTGGAACAACGGCCGGGAAAACTCCCTCGTGAACGACCTCAAGACCCAGGGCGCCCTCCTCGAACTGGACGGGCTGCTGGACAAGTTCGCCGACTTCAAGGGGTATTTCCCGGACTTCATCCTGGAGAACTGCCGGTTCGCGGACGGGAAGATCTACGCGCTGCCCACCCAGATCATCCCGGTCTTCGTCCCCTTCCCGATCATCATCCGGAACGACCTCTTCGAGAAGTATGACCAGGACATCCCCACGACGGTGGACCAGCTGGTCGCCTCCATCAAGGTCATCCAGCAGAACGAGCCCGGCATGTTCGGACTCACCACCGACTACTATGACCCCTGGGCCTTCCAGAACCTGGGCGTCGCCTTCGGATACGGCTTCAACAACTGGGTCGCGGATCCCGACGACCCGAATCCCGACAACCCGGCGAAGATCGTGCCGCCTTTCATGGGCAAGGGCTTCGTCGACTTCTTCCAGTTCATGAACGGTCTCCGGAACGACGGCGTCCTCGATCCCGACATGGGCATCGTCAAGAACGCCGGCGGCCATGACAAGTTCATCACGGGCAAGTGCGTGGCGGAAATCGGCGGCGCCACCAACTTCGACACCGCCGGCATCATCCGCAGCCTCAAGAACATCGATCCCACCTGGGACGCCCTGCTGATCCCGCCCATCACGGGCCCGGCCCAGAAGACCAGCTGCACCGTCCTGAGCAACGTCCTCAAGGTGGTCAGCCTGTCCGCCAACGCCGCCGAGAAGGCCAACGACATCTTTGCGTATTTCAATTGGCAGACCACCGATGAAGGCTACGAGATGATGAACTACGGCGTCAAGGGCAAGACCTACAACAAGCTGGACATGGGCGCCGGCAACGAGAAGAACCCCCTCCGCTATGTCGTGATTGCCGACGACCAGCGGGAAGCCGGATGGCTTGCCGACAACGTGAAGCTGTGGAACATGTTCCCGAGCTATGAGCTGGGCATTGCAGTCAACTGGAAAATGGACTACATCGGGACCCTCCGGATGACCCGCCAGCTGGCCCTGCCCGACAGC
>JAKPNJ010000076.1 GCA_029548445.1 Bacillota bacterium
GCGGCCCGGTGGCCGGCGCCGCTGTCTCGATCCGCCTGGCCCGAAACGGGACGACGGTCCTCCAGTCCACTGCCTCCACCGGTGCCGACGGGCGTGTCCTGTTCAAGTACCCCAATGCCGCCGCCGGCACCTATGTGACGGCGGTGACGGCCATCGTCTCGGGCCTGTCCTGGGACGGGACGACGCCTCCCAACGCCTACACCAAGCCCTGAGGCGTCCCCCGTCCAGCCCGTCGCCGGTCCCGCACCGGCGACATGAGAGACACCGTTCCAATCCGGGGTTCCCGCCGCGGAAAGGAGGGGAAGAGGGCCAGCGGGATCGGGAATCCCTCCCCATGAGGAGGTGCTTCCCATGTTGTCAAAAAAAAGCCTGCCCCTGCGGGTCCTCCTGCTGGGCCTCGTTCTCGGCCTCCTGCTGACCCCCCTCGCCGTCGGCGCTGCAACGCCCCCCACCTTCGTGGCCCTCGGCGACTCCACGGGCTATGGCCTCAGCGCCATCCCCCCGCCGGGCAGTCCGCCGGAGTTCTACACCAGCGGATTCAATCCGCCGCTCTTCGGATTCAACGACCAGTTCGCCCTGGCCAACGGCTTCGTGGCCGGGACAACCTACTTCAATTACGCCTATCCGGGCGACAAGACCGGGGACCTGCTCACGGATCTCGCGGACGCCACGGTTCAGGCCAAGGTCCGTGGGGCCCGCATCCTGACGGTCAACATGGGGGGCAACCACCTGCTGGGTCCCGCCATCGCGGCCATCTTTGGCCTGTGGGGCATCGATCCCGAGGATCCGAAATATGAGGGCGACCTGGACGGCAGCCTGATGCTGGCCGACCTGGCCGCCGCCATCGCCCTGGACCCTGATCCGGAAGCCACCTTTATGCGGCTGACCGACCTGACCGATCCGTATGCCCTGGCGTTTCACAAGGCCCTGCTG
This sequence comes from Bacillota bacterium, assembly GCA_029548445.1. Classification (GTDB taxonomy): domain Bacteria; phylum Bacillota; class Clostridia; order Saccharofermentanales; family UBA5734; genus JAKPNJ01. The sequence goes on from JAKPNJ010000076.1 coordinate 934, forward strand.
GCCGGCACGGCCGACTTCGTGAAACAGTGGCCCAAGGCCTGTGCCATGATCCGAAGCCTGAACCGCCGCGGGGAACTCTACGTGAACACGCTCTATAACCCGATCCGGGTCAGCGGGAAAACCGACCCCCTGTATCCCGTATATGTCGAGTTCGAGGCCCTGGTCGGCACCATCAACGCCACCATCCGGAGCTATGCCCTGGCGTACCGGTATCGGGTGGTCGATGTCTACACCGCCTTCCGGAACTGGACAGAACCGGTTCCGGTCCTGACCTTCCATGTGCCGTCGGCCATCCAGGCGGCGAGGCTGGGCCAGGTAGCCGAAGCGATCCTGTATGCGGATCCCCACCCCACCTTCGTCGGGCACCAGGTCATGTTCGGCCTGCTGACCCAGGTCCGGGCCGGCACCCCGTCCTGGTACTGGTGGCTGTTCTGGTAACGGCCGGCCGGGGAACCCCTCCATCCCGATTCGCGTCATCCAATGCAAGCCAACTTTTTCGGGAAGCCGGAGACCCCCTCCGGCTTCCCCCATGTCCGGCCCTACGGACCGGCGGGTTTCACGAAGCCTTGACACAAGGGTCACGGGACTGTAACCTCCGCCTTCTGCACGCGTGTTATCATATCCCGTGAGGTGTGGTATCGTGGTGGAATCTGTCGCCTGCCGGCCATTGACCTATCCGCAAAAGAGCATCTGGTACCTGGAGAAGCTCAATCCGGGTTCCGGAATCGGCAACATTGCCGCGACGCTCCGGGTGGCGGAAGTCCTCGACCCTGCCCTTATGACCAAGGCCGTCCAGGTGCTGATCGAACGGAACGAAGTCCTGCGGTTCCGGTTCCGGGAACTGGACGGGGAACCGGTCCAGTATCTCGCCCCGCTGGAGCCCTATCGGCTGGACTTCCTCGATTTCCGCGAGATGGGCCAGGACGCGCTGTTCGCCTGGGACCGGGAACAGACCCGAACTCCCTTCCGGCTGGTCGACCAGCCCCTCTTCCATTTCGCCCTGCTGCGGATTGACGAGACCACCAGCGGCTTTTTCGCCCGGATCCACCACCTGATCTCCGACGCCTGGTCCCTGATCCAGATCGGCAACGAGGTGCTGTCCTATTATCGGCTGCTGAAGGCCGGACGCCCCCTGCCGGAAGGGACCAATCCCTCCTATTCGGAATTCATCGAGGCGGAACAGGAGTACCTCCGGTCGGAACGCTTCGCCTCCGACCGGGCCTATTGGACGGAGCTTTTCCGGGTCCCGCCGGAAGTCGCGACGCTGAAGAGCCGGACCGGCGGCCGTATCGGCCTGGAGGCCCAACGGAAGACCTTCCTGGTTCCGGATCGCCTGGCGACCCGGATCCGGACCTACTGTACCGAGAACCGGACCTCCATGTTCGCCCTGTTTTTCTCCGCCCTGTGCATTTACCTGAACCGGGTCCGGGACCTCCAGGACATCACCCTGGGCACCCCGGTGCTCAATCGGACGAACCACCGGGAGAAGAAGACCCTGGGCATGTTCATCAGTACCGTGCCCCTGCGGGTGCAAATCGACGGCGACCAGGACTTCGTGGCCTTCTCCCGGACCGTGGACAAGGAATGGTACTCGGTCCTGAAACACCAGAAGTACCCCTATGACCTGCTGCTCAAGGACGTCCGGGAACAGAACCGGGACGTGGAGCACCTGTTCGACATCGCCCTTTCCTACCAGAACGCCAAGCTGACCCGGGACGGCAGCGACATCCCCCAGGAAGGCCGCTGGCATTTCAACGAGCGGCAGGTGGAGTCCCTGTACCTCCATATCAACGACCGGGAAGGGGACGGCCGCATCATCCTGAATTACGACTACCTGGTGGACCTGTTCCATCCCAGGGAGATCGAGTTTGTTCACGACCACCTCCTCCGGCTCCTGTGGCACGCCCTGGACAACCCGACCCGGAAGATCGCCCGCCTCCACATGCTGTCCGAGAAGGAGATGGAGACGGTCGTCCAGCGGTTCAACCGGACGGCGGCCGAGTACCCACGGGACGCGACCCTGTCCGCCCTGTTCGAGCTCCAGGCCTCGCTCAGTCCCGAGGCCGTGGCGGTCACGATGGACGGGGAGTCCCTGACCTACCGGGAACTGAATCGCCGGGCGAACCGACTGGCCCATCGGCTGCGGCAGCTGGGCGTGGAACCCGAGTGCATCGTGGCCCTGCTGATGCCCCGCTCCATCGAGATGGTCGTCGCCATCCTGGGCGTGGTCAAGTCCGGCGGCGCCTACCTGCCCATCGATCCGGACACGCCTCCGGACCGGGTCCGGTACCTGCTGGAGGACAGCGGCGCCATGGCCCTGGTGGCCCCGAGCGACTGGACCGGCCGGCTCCGGTACGACGGACCCGTGGTGGATCCGTACCATATGCCCGCCCAGGGGCCGGAAGCCGACCAGAACCCGGTGCCGGTCAACGAACCCGGGGACCTGCTGTACGTGATTTACACGTCCGGGTCCACCGGCCTGCCCAAGGGCGCCATGATCGAGCACCGGAACGTGGTCCGGCTGCTGTTCAATGACCGGTTCCCGTTCTCCTTCGGGCCGGAGGACTGCTGGACCCTGTTCCATTCCTACGCCTTCGACTTCTCGGTCTGGGAGATGTACGGCGCCCTGCTGTATGGCGGCCGGCTGGTGGTGGTGCCGAAGGATGTGGCCCGGGACCCCGGACGCTTCCTGGATCTCCTGGTCCGGAACCGCGTCACGGTCCTGAACCAGACCCCCGGGGCCTTCGCCCACCTGGCGGACGCAGCCTGCCGGACCGGGCGGCCGGACCTGGCCCTCCGGTACGTCATCTTCGGCGGCGAAACCCTGAAGCCCGTCCTGCTCCGGCCCTTCCACACCCTCTATCCCCTGACCCGCCTCGTCAATATGTACGGCATCACGGAAACCACCGTCCACGTGACCTACCGGGACATCGACGACGAGGACATCGCCAGGGACTCCCGGAATATCGGCAAGCCCATCCCGACCCTGCGGGTCCATATCCTCGACCGGAACCTGAATCCGCTGCCCATCGGCATACCGGGGGAGCTCTGCGTCGGCGGCGACGGCGTTTGCCGGGGTTACCTGAACCGGGACGACCTGACCGCGGCGAAGTTCGTACCCGATCCCTTCCATCCGGGCGGTGTCCTGTACCGGTCCGGCGACCTGGCCCGGTTCTATCCCCAGGGGGATATCGAATACCTGGGCCGCATCGACACCCAGGTCAAGATCCGGGGCCACCGCATCGAGCTGGGGGAGATCGAGTCGGGGCTGCTGCGCCATGACGGCATCGGGGAAGCGAAGGTGACGGTCCTGGAGTCCCCGGCGGGCAGCCGGCTCTGCGCCTATTTCGTGCCCCGGATCCCCATCGATGTCCGGGAACTCCGGGCTTTCCTGTCGGGATTCCTGCCGGACTACATGGTCCCGGCCTGTTATGTGCCAATCGAGGCCATGCCCCTGAACGGCAACGGGAAGATTGACGCGGCCCGCCTGCCGGACCCCGATGGCATCCTGGTGTCTGCTGCCGACCCGATGCCTCCCGAAACGGAGCTCCAGTCGTCGCTGCTCCGGATCTGGCGGGATGTCCTGGGGAATTCCCATATCGGGATCGACGACGACTTCTTCCAGTCGGGCGGCGATTCCCTGAACGCCATCACGATCCTGGCGATGCTGGATGGGCGGGCGACTTTCGCCGACCTGTATCGGAACCCCACGGTTCGCACCCTGTCCGAAGCCATGGAAGCCCGGCGGGCGGCCGACACCCAGGGGGACAGCGCCTCCGAGGAATCCCTCCTGATCCGGTTGTCGCGGCAGGCGAAGCCGGCGGCATTACGCAGCATATTGGTGCC
>JAKPNJ010000081.1 GCA_029548445.1 Bacillota bacterium
CCGGCCCGGCCCACCACCTTGAGGTTGACGGCAGCCGACAGGAGGCTGCGGTTGACCTGGGTCACGCTCCGGACGATCAGGGCGTCGAAGGGGGCGATGTATCCCTCGATCTCCGCCTGGGTATGTCCCAGGTACTCCTCGACCTCGAACCCCTGGTTCCTGAGGTACTCCAGGGCTTCCGCGGCGATTTTTTCCGTCACCAGGATCCTCATGCTCTTTCCTCCTTGTCCTCTGTTGCCATTTCGTCGAGCGTCCCATCGAGGCAGGCCAGCATGGCCGCCACCTCATCCGGCAGGGTATCCGCCATGTGGGCGATCCGGAAGGTCCTGTCCTTCAGCACCCCGTATCCGTTGGACAGGGCGTACCCCTTCTCCCCCATCCGGCGGTTCAGGTCCGGGAAGGACAGGTTCCGGGTGTTCGCGATGCAGGTCACCGTATTCGACAGGTACCGGGGATCCGAGAAGAGCGCGAACCGGGACCGGGCCCAGTCGCGGACCATCCCGGCCATCCGGGCATGGCGGTCGAACCGGGCCTCCGGGCCTTCCGCCAGGATTCGGTCCAACTGGTAATCCAGGGCAAACATGTGGGGCAGGGACGGCGTCGCGGGATACTGGTGGTCCTTCTCCGTGACAAATTTGTACAACTCCACGAAATCGAAGTACAGGCCCCGGAAGGGCACCTGTTCCGCCGCCCGGACGGCTTTTTCCGATACGGAGCACAGGGACATCCCGGGGGGCAGGCCCAGGCATTTCTGGGTCGACGTAATGCAGACGTCGATACCCAGCCGGTCCACCTCGATCCGGACGCCGCCCAGGGAACTGACCGCGTCCACGCACCACACCACCTCGGGATACCGCCGAAGCACCCGGGCGATCTCCTCCACCGGGTTCGTCACCCCGGTCATGGTTTCGTTGTGGGTCAGGCACACCACGTCATAAAGGCCGGTGGCCAGGGCCGCTTCCACCTGCTCCGGCAGGGTTGCCTGTCCGGGAGGCGAATCGAACCGGTCGGCCGGAACGCCGTTGGACACCGCCATCTTGTGCCACCGATCCCCGAAGGCCCCGATGGAAAAGACCGCGGCGCGCCGGCGGGTACAGGACCGGACGGCCCCTTCCATCAGGCCGCTGCCCGAGGACGTGGACAGCAGGATCACATTCTTCGTCTCAAGGAGGATCCGGAGCTTGTCGGAGATCCGCCGCTGGAGGGCGGACGCTTCCTTGGTCCGGTGGCCGATCATGGGGGTTGCGAATTTCCCGAGGACGTCCGGCCGGACATCCACCGGTCCCGGAATATAAAGCCGCTTGTGCATGGCAATCCTTTCCTCATAGCCTGCGGCGAACCCCCGCGGCCGGTCGTCGTTCGATCCCGTCTGCCGGTTCGGGCGGGATCAGGGCTTGGCGGGGATGACCAGTTCCCAGTCGAGCTGGATGAAATCCGTGTCGATGGACGGATACTTCTCCTTGTTGGCGTCGATGATCATCTGGATGTACATGGAATCCTCGGACTTGTAATAGGTTTGGCAAATGCCCGAGAGGGTGTCGCCGGACTTGACCCGGTGGGTCGTCGGCAGTCCGCCCGGCGTCACCGTGGGTGCGGCCGTCGGGGTCAGCAGGGGATCCTGGGTCGGCTCGGCCGACACGATGGCCGTGGGTTCCTCCCCCTCCGTCACCGTGGCCGTGGGCGCCGTGGTGGGTGTGGGGGTTCCCGGCAGGACCCCGGGGACGAACAGCATCGTGTACAAGGCATACAGGCACCCGGCGATCACCAGGATCGCCAGGGCGACGATCGCGATCATCCGGGCCGTGCCGGACCGGGGCTCGTCCTCCAGGTACATCCCCTGGGAAGGCAGTCCGCTTTCGTCGACGTCCGCCGGCACGTCCGTCCTGGGTTTCCCGGTACGGGCAGGCCCGATAGCGGCTTCGGGGGCCGGGTGCCCGGCGGAAGCCGGCGGGGGCATGGACGGTCCGGGAGCCTTGTGGGATCCGGCCGATGACGCGACAGGAACGGAGGGAGCGGCCGGCGCCGAGGCGGAA
>JAKPNJ010000093.1 GCA_029548445.1 Bacillota bacterium
TGTCTATCCCGCCGCTCCGATCTCCTGGGATCCCGGCGGGGGGGTTCCGACGGCAACCCCGACACCGAAGCCGACGGCGACCCCGACGCCGAAGCCCACGGCTGCGCCGACAGCGAATCCCACATCCACCCCGACGCCGAAGCCGACAGCGACCCCAGCGCCGAAACCGACGGCGACCCCGACCCCCACCGTGTTCCCAACCGCAGCCCAGCCGACCGATCCTGCGACGGATCCAACCCGGGTACCAACAGGTGAGCCGACAGGTGAGCCAATAGGGGAACCGACAGGGGACGCAACAGGGGAACCAACGGGGGAGCCAACAGGGGCCGCAACAGGGGAGCCATCGGGGGAGCCAACAGGGGAGCCGGTTGTGGAACCGACGGGAACACCTGCCACCGGAACGACCGGGGAACCGACGCCGGATCCTGCGCAGGCCGGCGAGCCCACGAAGTCGGGCGATCCCTCCCGGCCAACCGTTCCGGACTCCGCCGACCCTGGCCTGGCCAGCCTATCCATTTTCTCCGGGAACAAGGGAGTCCGGTCCCTGACCGACGCGGTCCGCCAGGGGGTAGCCGCCATGACCGAATCCCTCCAGTCCGCCGTCCTGCAGAATCCGGTCCTGGTCCTGCTGGTGTCGGCGTTCATGGCCGGGGCCGCCCTCATCGTCCTGGCCCTCTACCTCCTGCGGTGGATCACGGGCTAAGTCCTGTCAGGGCGTCCCGATACGATCGAACCCGTTTTGCACGACTGGCATGGAAAAGGCGGCCTCCCGAGGGAGACCGCCTTTCGCTTGGATGTGGACCACTGGGGGTCAGTTCTTCTGGAACGCCTTCCGCATCAGCGGGAAGGATAGGACCAGGGCCGCTGCAACCAGGAGGGCGAAGGCGATGAAGAGGCTGTTGTCGGCCGTGGACGGATTCTCGGTGATGGTGATCAACTCGAAGGAATCGGGCATCAGGACCTTGTCGATGACATGGATGACGCCATTGGTCGCCTCGATATCGGCTGCCGTCACATTGGACGCATTGATTTTGACACCGTCATCCAGGTCGACGAGGATGGTTTCGCCAAAGAGTGTCGAGGCTGTCATGCCATCCGAGAGATCGGTGCTCAGCACCTTGGCGCCGAGGACGTGATACAGCAGGACATCGACCAGTCGCGGATGGGCGAGAAGGTTTTCGGCTGAGATGTCCAGTTCGGCCAGCAGGGCCTCGAAGGCCGCGTTGGTGGGAGCGAAGACCGTGAAGGGTCCGGCTGCGGCCAGGTCGTCGTCCAGTCCCACGGTCTGCAGGGCTGCCACGAGGATGCTGAAGTCGGGATTGCCGGCGGCGATTTCCACGATGTTCTGGGTCGGGCCCAGCTCGAAGGCGGCGGGCACCAGGACCTTGTCGACGACGTGGATGACGCCGTTGGTGGCCATGACATCGGCAATGGCAACATTCGCATCATTGATCTTGACCCCGCCATCCAGGTCGACGGTAATGTCTTCACCCTGGAGCGTTGCGGCGGTCATGCCGTCCGACAGGTCGGTGCTCAGGACCTGGGCACCGATCACATGATACAAAAGAACGTCCGCCAGCTGCGGGTGGGCCAGGAGCTGATCAGCCGTAATGCCCAGCCCGGACAGGAGGTCCGCGAAGGCGGCGTCGGTGGGCGCGAAGACAGTAAAGGGACCGGCGCCCTTGAGGTCATCGTCCAGGCCTGCAGCCTGCAGGGCGGCCACGAGGGTTGTAAAGCTGCCATTGTCGATGGCGGTGTCAACGATATCCATGGTGGGCATGGCCAGCACCGGGGAGGCCGTCAGGAGCAGCAACGCGGCAAGGAGTGTTCCGAGAGCTTTCTTCATCGTCTTCATGGTCCGTTCCTCCTATGGGATCCTGGCTCATCATCGGCCAGGTGTCATGCGATTGAATGGCTTGATTGGCTTGTTTGTTCATGTCGGGTTCTATTGTTTCCGTGAGCTAACAATAACATGGCCAGGGGGGCGGGTTCTGTCGCCTGTGCTACATGAATGGACATCCTGGCGAAATTCATTCTGCACGCCATGCGAGTCGTTCCGGCTACCGCGGGATCCGTTCTTTGTCTATAATCAACCCATATCCCGACGCGACAGGACGGCCGGGCCCGGCCAGGCCGGCGGCCCCAGGAGGTTCCCATGGCGCACCACACCGCGAAGGATGGCTACCGGCAGTTCGCCGACCGGCTGAACCTGTTTCCCCAGGGCGCCCCGCCCACCGACCTCCTCTTCAGGACCCTCCGGGCCTTCGTATCCGAGGAGGAGGCCGGCTGGCTGTCGAAGGTACCCATCCGGCCGTTCCGGGCGGAGAAGGCCGCGTCGGCCTGGGGGGTGGCCCTGCCGGAAGCCCGGAAGCGCCTGGACGATCTTGCCGGGAAATGCCTGCTGCTGGATATGGAAACCGACGACGGCGCCCTCTACATGCTGCCGCCGCCCATGGCCGGTTTTTTCGAGTTTTCCCTGATGCGACTGCGGGGGGACGTGGACCAGAAGCTCCTGAGCGAGATGTTCTACCACTATGTGACGGTGGAGGAGGATTTTATCCGGGACCTCATGGGGCGGGACGGCACCCCGGTGGGACGGGCCTATGTCAACGAGCAGGCCCTCCCCGACGACAGGACCCTCCATGTCCTGGAGTACGAGAAGGCCAGCGCCATCATCCGGGACGCGAAGCACATCGCCGTCGGGATGTGCTACTGCCGCCACAAGGCCTCCCATACGGTGGGCGCCTGCTCCGCCCCCATGGATATCTGCATGACCTTCGGCGGCACCGCCGATGCCCTGATCCGCCACGACTACGCCCGGCGGGTCGACGCCGCCGAGTGCCTGTCCCTGCTGGAGACTGCCTACGAGAACAACCTGGTCCAGTTCGGGGAGAATGTGCAGCGGGAACCCAGCTTTATCTGCAATTGCTGCGGCTGCTGCTGCGAGGCCATGATCGCGGCCCGGAAGTTCGGCCTGATGAACCCGGTGGAAACAACCAATTACCTGCCGGTGGTGGCACCGGACGCCTGTACCGGCTGCGGGCGATGCGCCGCGGTCTGCCCGGTCCAGGCCATGGGGATCGTCTCCGCCAACGATCCGAACCGCCCCAACCGGAAGGTGGCCCGCCTGGACGAGCGGATCTGCCTGGGGTGCGGCGTCTGCGTCCGGGCCTGCCCCACGAAGGGCGCCCTGCGGCTGGATCCCCGGGCGAAGCGGGTGGTGACCCCCGTGAACAGCGCCCACCGGGTGGTCCTGATGGCCATCGAGCGGGGGAAGCTGCAAAACCTCATCTTCGACAACCAGGCCCACCTGAGCCACCGGGCCATGGCCGCCATCCTGGGAGTCATCCTGCGGCTCCCGCCCCTGAAGCAGGTCCTGGCCAGCGACCAGATGAAGTCCCGCTACCTGGTCTCGCTGATCGAAAGGACGGGGAACTGACCTCTTCGGTATTCAGGGGTCGGACCACTCCGGGCATCCGGGGCCCCGGCGATCCGCCGGCTTCAGGGGCCCCGGCGATCCGCCGGCTTCAGGAGCCCCGGCGATCCGCCGGCTTCCCGGATGCCTCGAAGGCCTCCCGCAGCCAGTCGGTTACCGAACCGTCCAGGTCGGTTTCCTCCTGCAGTATCACATGGTGGGTCCACCGGCCGGGACGCGGCTCCACCGCCTCAACGACCCGGGGATCCCCGATCCTGCGGCCAAGGCCAAAGGTCAGGACCAGGCTGTCGGCGGGCCGTTTTCGGGAACCCGGGAGTGGCATCCAGACCCAGGCGAACTTGCGGAGGGTCCCGAAGGAGACCTGGGACTTTGTGACCTGCATCCCGACGGGCCCGAAGGCGCGAATCCTGGCTTCCACCGCCCGGAACAGGCGGATCCGGCGCGTGTTTCCCCGGAACAGGCGGGCGACGTCGGCTTCGACTCCCGTTTCGTCCACAGGCTGTTCGCCGGCTGTGAATTCCTCCATTACCACCAGGACCACTGGCCACCTCCCGGCACAAGCGGATGCAACACGTGCGACGGCGAACCGGTGCGGACCCTCGGCGGACGGATGCGGCGAGTCCTCGGCAGACGGATACGGCGGGCCCATGCCGATTGTCATTCTACCAGACAGGGTGGCGCTCGGTTGTTCCCGGCCTGGAATCATGGCAGAATGAACCCATGGAGGGTTCCATGAATATCCAGGTTTTCGTCGGGAAGAAGAACTTCGATACACAGAAAACCGAGCGCTGGTTTAAAGAGCGACGGATCCCCTTCCAGCGGGTGGATCTCGCCCGGAAGGGCCTCAGCCGGGGCGAGCTCGACGCCCTGGTCCGGGCGGTGGGGCTGGAGGCGCTGATCGACCGGGACGCGCCGGCGTACCGGACCCTGAACATGGCCTGGCACGGGCTGTCGCAGGAGGCCGAGGCGATGCTGCTCGCCCACCCGGCCCTGCTGAAGACGCCCATCGTCCGCAACGGGCGCCAGGCGACGGTCGGGTTCTGTCCCGACCGATGGGAGGCATGGACATGACGATTCGACGGATCGGTCGGTCGCTGGTGGTGGCTCCGGGACCGGCGTCCGGCTCGGTATCCGGGGCATCCGGGGCATCCAGGGCGTCCGGGGAATCTCCGGATGAATCGCTGCAGGACCCTCTTGCCGAATTGGCGGCAGAAGGGTCGACGGGGTCCGGCATCCGGGAGATCGTCTTCGAGGCGGGGGACCATTTCCTGTCCCGGGGGCTTGCCCTGGACCACCGTTTCCCGGGCGTCACCCTGCGGGGAGACGGGCCGGCTCGCCTTGTCGGAGGGAAACGCCTGACCCGGTTCGAGCCGGTTCGGAACCCGGCCATCCTGGGCCGGCTGGACCCGGCCGTAGCCCGCCGCGTCCGGGTGTGCCGCCTGGCCGACGAGGGGATCCGATCCTGGGGCGGGCTGCAGTCCAGGGGGTTCGCGCGCCCCGTCCATCCTTCCCATCCGGAGTTGTTTTGGCGTTCGGTGCCCCTGGACCTGGCAGGGTACCCCGGGAAGAACCGGTACCTGGCCATCAGCGGCGTTGGCCAGGCGGAACCGGACGGCTGGCGTGGAACCATAGGAAATCTCCAGCACGGGTTCTTCTACCAGGACGAGCGGCCCCGGACCTGGGCGCCCAATCCGCACCTGTGGGTCCATGGGTACTGGGCCTGGGACTGGGCCAATTCGGTGGAGCAGGTCGCTTCCCTCGATCCGGACCGGGGGTTCGTCGAGACCCGGCCGCCCTACGGCAATTACGGCTTCCGCATCGGCAACCGGTTCCAGTTCCTGAATGTCCTGGAGGAGCTGGGGCGGGGCGGCGACTACGCGCTGGATGTCGACGCGGGACTGGTTTATTTTCTTGAACCGGAAGACGCCGGCCAGGGCGGGGATCTTTTGCTGTCGCTCCTGGAAGAGCCGATCCTGGCGGTCCGGGGCGCTGCGGATATCCGGGTGGAGGGGCTCGTCTTCGAGGCTGCCCGGGGCCATGGCATCCTGCTGGCGGACGCCGACCGGGCCCTTGTCCGCGACTGCACCGTCCGGAATGTCGGGAATCACGGCATCCAGGTCCTGGGCGGGCGGGGCGTCCAGGTCCGCGACAACACGGTCCACGACTGCGGCGACGGCGGCATCCACGTCCTGGGCGGCAACCGGGCGACGCTGGAGCGGGCCGACGGGGCCATCGACAACAACCACATCCACCACATCGCCACCTGGACCCGCTGCTACCAGCCGGCCATCCTCCTGGGGGGCGTGGGCCTGTCCGCCCGGCACAACCTAATCCACGATTGCCCCCATACCGCCATCCTGTTCTGGGGCAACGACATGGCCATCGAATCCAACGAGATCTACAGCGTGGTCCTGGAGACCGGGGACGCCGGTGCGATTTATACGGGCCGGGACTACACCTTCCGGGGCAACGAGGTCAGCCGCAACTATATCCACCACCTGGGCGGCGTGGGGATGGGCACCATGGGGATCTACAACGACGACTGCGTCAGCGGAACCCGGATGCGGGGCAATGTCTTCCATGAGGTCAGCCGGGCCATTTTTCTCGGGGGCGGCCGGGACTTCATCGTGGAGGACAATGTGTTCGTCGACTGCCGGCCGGCGGTCGAAATGGACGGACGGGGCGCCTCGGTCCATCCCAACTGGCGCAAGATGGTGGACGGGTTCATGCGGGAGCGCTTCTATCACGTGTCCGGCCCCGATAGGCCCGACGAGCCCGGCCCCGAAAGGCCCGATGGGTCCGCGCGTCCCGATGGGCCGTCCGGCCCCCCTGCGGAGGCCTCCGCCGCCGAATCGCCGTACGTGGACCGGTGGCCGGAACTGGCGGAGATCCATCGACTCTACCAGGCGAACCGGCCCATTCCGCCCTCCGCCCGGTTCCAGGGGAACGTGTTCTGTTCCGACCGGAAGATCGAATTCACGGAGGACGCGGAGAAGGGCGACATCCGCCTCGCCCACAACTGCCATTGCGGCCGGGACGCGTTCCTGGATCCCGACTTCGGCGACTGGACCCTCCGACCCGATTCGCTGCCGGCCAGTCTCGGGCATGTGCCTGCCGATCTCTCCGCCATGGGATTGGTGGAGTCGGCCCGAAGCCGGCCGACGCCCCGGGTCGTGACCCACATGCGGCAGGAGGGGCAGGGGATCCGGGTTTTCCTGCGCAACCGGGGAGTCGAGGACGTCGCGTTCGCCTTCCGGCTTCTGTCCGACGAGGCGATCCCCGGCGTGACGGACCGGGACTTCCGGGCGGCTGCGGCCGCAGGGCAGACGACGGAGATTCGTGTCGACGGCCCCTTCCGCGCCGGCCAGGTCGTCGAGCTGCGAGGCGGGTTGGCGGGCGTTCGGCCCTGCCGCATGACCCTCGCCTGACGGAAAGGAATTGTGATGCTGGAAACCCTGACCGAGTTTTGGACCCTGCGCGGGCTCGACGAGCCCACCGCGTCCCGCCTGGCCGACATCACGGCCCTGCTGGCGATCCTCCTCATCGGCCTCCTGGCCTACCTGCTGGTCCGGTACGGGATCCTGCGCCTGCTGGCCCACGCCATCCGGCACAACCGCTTCCACTGGGACAACTTCCTCCTGGAACGGAAGGTCTTCCACCGGCTGGCCCATTTCATCCCTGCCCTCCTCCTGCACGCCGCGGCGCCCATGTTCCCGAACTGGCAGGAACCGATCCGGCGGGTCGCGTCCGTATACATGATCCTGGCCGGGGTCTCGGCTGCTGCCGCCCTCCTGTCCGCCATCGACGACATCTACCGGACCCACGACGTCTCGAAGGTCCGGCCCATCAAGGGCTACCTGCAGGGCCTGGCGATTTTTTTCTACATCATCGCGGGGGTCCTGGTCCTGTCGACGATCATGGGGGAGAGCCCCGTGATCCTGCTGTCGGGCATCGGGGCCATGACCGCGATTCTCATGCTGATCTTCAAGGATTCGATCCTGGGCCTGGTGGCGGGGATCCAGCTGTCGGCCAACGACATGGTCCGCATCGGCGACTGGATCGAGATGCCGAAGTACAACGCGGACGGGGATGTGGTCGACATCACGCTGACCACGGTCAAGGTGGCGAATTTCGACCGGACCATCACGACGATCCCCCCCTATGCGCTGATCACGGATTCGTTCCGCAACTGGCGGGGGATGGTGGAGGCCGGGGGGCGGCGCATCAAGCGGGCGATCATGATCGACACGGCCAGCGTCGGATTCTGCAGCGACGAGTTGCTGGAGCGGTTCCGGCGGATCCAGCTGCTGCAGGGGTATGTGGAGGCCCGCTCGGCGGAGATCGAAGTCTACAACCGGGAGCACGGGGTCGATGGGACCGAGCCGGTCAACGGCCGGCGCATGACGAACCTCGGCACCTTCCGGATCTACATCGAGGAATACCTGCGCCATCATCCGGATGTCCATCCGGACATGATCCGCATGGTCCGCCAGCTGCCGCCGGGGGAGCACGGCCTGCCCCTGGAGCTGTACCTGTTTACCCGGACCACCGACTGGATCGAGTACGAGCGGATCCAGGCGGACCTCTTCGACCATCTCCTGGCGGTGGCGCCGCGGTTCGGGCTGCGGGTGTACCAGGCGCCGTCGGGCGCCGACCTGCGGGCCGGCCTGGGGAAGGACGCGTCCTGACGCGATTCGGGGAGCGGGCTGCGGCGCGCGGGAGCCGGGAGCGGATTGCGGCGCGCAGGAACCGAGAGCGAACTGCGAGGTTCCGGTGGCGGGGGCTCAACATCGGAGGTTCGGCGTTGTGGGCGATCAGGATGTCCCGAGGCGACGGCGGTAGTCGGCCAGGTTCGCTTCCAGCAGGGCGGGCGTATCCAGCCCGTAGGGGCAGCGGGCGCTGCACTGGCCGCAGTGGCGGCAGGACTCGATGCGATCCATCTGTTCCTGCCATTCGGGGGACAGGAGGCCTGCAGTGGGCCCACGGGACAGCAGCAGGGACATCCGGGCCGCCATGGGGATCGGGATGTTTTCCGGGCAGGGGAGGCAGTAGCCGCATCCACGGCAAAAGGAGCCGGCCAGCTCGGCCCGGTCCCTCTCGATGGACGCCCGGCG
>JAKPNJ010000116.1 GCA_029548445.1 Bacillota bacterium
CGCGACGGTCTCCCGGAAGGCGGCCAGGGCCGCGGGATCCGCAAGGAGCGCCGCGGGATCCGCATGGGCCTTTCCAGGGTAGGCACCGGTTCCGATTTCCACGGCCCGGACACCGGCCTCCTTCAAGTAGGCCAGGGCCTCGGCCAGGCTCTTTCCGGACAGCAGGACCGCAAATACGCCAAGTTTCATGGTTCCATCCTCCTTGTCATCCGGGCCGCGTGGGCGCGGCCAATCCAAAATAATTTTGCATGACTTCGGGGTGCCGCGCAAGGCACCGTCGTTCTGTCAGCGGGTCCGCACGGCAGCCTTTTTCCGGGCGCTGCGCAGGTCCTCGCCGAAGAAACGGAAGACGGAAAACCCGCCCAGGATCCGGGAGAGCAGCCGCTCGTCATAGGCGTCCCGCAGGGCCGGCAGCTCCAGGTTCGTGGCCAGGAGGGTCCGCCGGACGCCCTCTTCCCCGAAGCCAGCCCGCTGGTCCAGCAGCTGGAGCAGGGCGGGCAGCCGGAAGTCGCTGGGCGGCTCGGTTCCGAGATCGTCGAGAATCAGGAAATCGCAGTCCTGGATCGCGGACCGGAGATCCGTCGCCCGCTCATATCGTTCCTGGTCCGGGTCGTAGGCCGTGCTCAGGATCTGGTACTGGCGGAGGGCTTCCATCAGGGCCGGCGCCGTCAGGTACAGGACGGACTTGTTTTTCGCAATCATCGCGTTTCCGACGAGAGATGCCATAAAAGTCTTTCCTGTTCCAGGATTCCCGGTAAAGAGAAGATTCCGCGTATCCGGTTCATCGAATCGGTCGACGAACTGTCGGCAGGCCTCCAGGATCGCCTGGGCCTGGTGGCGGGGCGACCGGTCCGATCCGAATCGGGCCGGATCCGTCCGGCCGGAGAGGAGGGAGGCATCAAAGGCGGTCCATCCGGCGCCGGGGAGCGGTAGATTGGCTTCCTCCATCAGCAGGGCGGCCCGGAGCGCGTCCTGGCATCGGCAGCGAACGGGGCGGGCGCCCTCCCGGCTCGCCTCAACTCGATATCCCGTATCGGAGCAGGTCCTGCAGGCATACGCCGGGCGGTCGTACTCGGGGTCCAGGCCGGCGGTCCGCAGGTAGTCGGCCCGTTCCCGCAACAATTCGGCCATGCGCCGGGCTGCTTCCATGCCGGCGTCCCCGACCGCAGCCGGCACCGGCAGGGATTCGGCTCCGGCTTCGGCAATCCGGCGCTCCAACTCGAGGAGACGGGGATGGGCCCCATGGACCTGCCGAACCCGGATCTCCCCCAGCCGTTCGGCTTCGTTCCGCCTCCGGGCATACTCCCGGGCCACCCGCTTCGCCAGGCTCCCGGTCGGGTTCATGGGATCGCCTCCTGGTCCCCGACCAGGTCGAAGAGCCCCAGTTGTCCGTCCATGGGATCCTGGCGGCGAGGACGGGGTCCCTCGTCCGATGTCCCGGCGTCGTCGGCATCCTCGGCGGCCCGGATCCCCCCCGATCCGTCGGAATCGCCGGCGGCCCCCTGCATCCGGGCGGGATCATCATAAAGGTCCTGCCACTCCTGCTCGGACCGGGCGGGCTGGTCGAAATTCCCGGCGTTCTGGGCAACCCGCCCGCTTCCCGGGTGGCGCCTGGCCTCGGGCCGGGCGGCCTCGTAGGCCTCCACTTCGTCGGGGGTCTTCAGGCCGGCGGCGTGCCATTCCTCCAGTATCCGGCCCACGACCTGCAGGCTGCCCCGGGCGCTCCGGGACGCCCGGCGCAGGGCCAGGTCGATGACTTCGAACTCATACCCCAGGCCCTCCACCCAGCGGGTCACGTCCTGGTCGTCGTATTCGGTCATGGTCCGGCGGAGCTTCCGGCCGATCTTCCGGGAGACGGATGCGACCTTCTCCCGGGACGCGAAGTAGGCGTTCAGGTCGGCGAAGGTCCGGATCCCCCGCTGCGACCAGTTCTCGGCCACCCGGGCGATGTAGAACCGGCTGTCCAGCTTGCTGCGGCGGGCGCATTCCTGGAACAGGGCGTACACGACCTCCGGCTCGAAGTGGTAGCGGTCGTACCAGGAATCGATTTCGCCGTACCAGGAG
>JAKPNJ010000122.1 GCA_029548445.1 Bacillota bacterium
GGCCTCGAACTCGTCGTCGAACAGCTGGACCCAGCTGTGGGCCATGGTGCCGGACAGGGGAATCGAGAACTGACGGCCGCCCAGGGTGCAGGATGTGCCCGCGACACCGCCGATATAGGCGGCCCGGGCCCCGAGGACGGCGCCGTCGGCCCCCTGGGCCCGGCGGGAACCGAACTCCATGACCGGCCGGCCCTCGGCGGCCCGGACGATGCGGTTGGCCTTGGTGGCGATGAGGCTTTGGTGGTTGATGGACAGCAGCAGCATGGTCTCGATCATCTGGGCCTGGATCACGGGCCCCCGTACCTTGACCAGGGGCTCCCCGGGAAAGACGGGGGCTCCCTCGGGCACGGCCCAGACGTCGCAGGAAAAGTCGAAATCCCGGAGATAGGCCAGGAATCCCTCGTCGAAGATCTCCCGGTCCCGGAGGTAGGCCAGGTCATCGTCCGAGAAGGACAGGGATTCCAGGTAGTCCGACAGCTGTTCCACGCCGGCCATGATGGCGAAACCGCCGCCATCCGGCACGCTGCGGAAGAACATGTCGAAGATCGCCCCAGTGTCCGCGAAACCGCCGTCCAGGTACCCCTTGGACATGGTGAGCTCGTAGAAGTCCGTCAGGAGGCTCAGGTTCGTCCGGTCGTTCCAGCGCTCGACTGTGGTCATGGCCGCCCACCCCCTTCGGTCCGGCCGGCGGGAAAGGGTTCCGGATCCGGATAGCGAACCGACACCAGGGTCAGACCCTGGGGGGGCATGGTCTTCCCGGCCTGGCGCCGGTCCAGGGACGCGAGAAGTCCCGGTATTCCGTCCGGGTCCCGACGGCCCGTCCCGGCCTCGACCAGGGTGCCGGCCAGGATCCGGACCATGTTGTAGAGAAACCCGTCTCCCTCCACCTCGATGGCGACCCGGGGGCCTTCCCGGGAGATCCCGATGCGCCGGAGGGTCCGGACCGTCGGGCCCTCGGGGCCGCCGGACGCGCGGAAACAGCGGAAGTCGTGGGGGCCCAGCAGGTGGCGGGCCGCCTGCTCCATCCGTTCCAGGGACAGGGGCAGCGGGACATGGGCGGTCCGGTTCCGGAGAAGGGCGCTGCGGACAGGCGCATTCCAGACGGCGTACCGGTAGGTCTTGCCTGTCGCATCGTGGCGGGCATGGAATTCGGGAGGGACTTCCCGGGCTTCCCGGACGGAAAGGTCCGGGGGGAGGAGCGGGTTCAGGGCCAGGGGCAGCCGGTCGATGGGAATCGGAAGGTCGAGCCAGAAGTCGGTCACATGGCCTTCGGCGTGGACGCCGGCGTCGGTGCGGCTGCAGCCCGTCAGGCGGACGGCATGGCCGCACAGGGTCTCCAGGGCCTGGGACAGGACGCCCTGGACCGTCCGCCCCCGCCGCTGCCGCTGGTATCCCAGGAAATCGGTCCCGTCATACTCCAGCAGCAGGGCCACATGGCGGCCAATCCTCCGGCGCTCGGGGTCCGTCATCCCGCCATGCCCTCGTCCAGGCACGCCAGGGCCATCATGGCGGCGCCGACGATGCCGGCCTGGTTCCCCATAGTCGCGAGGCCGATCCGGGTCTTCCGGACGCCAGGGCCGTAATAGGCCAGGCGATCCACCCGCTCCCGCACCGGCACCAGGAGGGAGTCGCCCTCGTGGCACACCCCGCCGCCCAGGAGCAGGACCTCGGGCATGAAGGCGTTGACAATGTTGGCCAGGCCTTCCCCGAGATGGTCCAGGTAGTCCTCCACCACCCGGGCGGCCGCTGCGTCCCCTTCCCGCATGGCGATGAACGCGATGCGGGCGTCGATCCGGGACAGGTCCCCATCCACCAGGGTGGCCATGCGGGATCGGGGATTCCGGCGGGCGGCCTCGACCGTATCCCGAACCAGGGCCGTGGCGGATCCGTAGGTTTCGAAGCAGCCCCGCCGGCCGCAGGTGCAGGGGTGTCCGCCCTGGACCAGGACCATGTGGCCCAGCTCGCCGCCGGCATGGTTGAAGCCGCTGTAGATCCGGCCGTCGATGA
>JAKPNJ010000131.1 GCA_029548445.1 Bacillota bacterium
GCTGTCCGAATCCGGGGCGGCGTCGGCCGGTGGGCCGTCCGTTCCGGCCAGGGAGAGCTTGCCTTCGACGAGCGCCTGATCACGGCACCCTCCCATGTCGTCGACTGTATCGTTGCCCACGCCCTCTGCCAGCTGGTCGAGTCCCCCCGCAACGGGCGATTCTGGACCCGACTGGGCGCCGTACTGCCAGACTACCGGGTCCGGATGGGCTGGCTTCTGGACCACGCGGACCGGCTGGACGGGTAAGGGAGTCCCTGTTCCTCATCTTTCATTTCTCGCTTCACGCCCTTTTCTTTCGTCCTCCCGACTCCCCTTGAACCCACCGCATCCTTCCCGCATACTGTTGCATTGGGTGAGTGCGATAAAACCGGCCCGAACGGGAACCGGGGGAGACAAGCATGAGCAAGGGATCCGAACCACAACCGATTCTCGTGATCATGGCGGCCGGCCTCGGCAGCCGCTACGGCGGCCTCAAGCAGGCCGAACCCGTGGGCCCGGGCGGGGAGATCCTCCTGGAGTACGCCATCTTCGACGCCCTGCGGGAAGGCTTCTCGAAGGTCGTCTTCGTCGTTCGGCAGGAGAACGAGGCCACCTTCCGGGGCCGGGTCGGGCGGACAGTGGAGACCCGGACCGATGTCGCGTATGTCCACCAGTCCCTGGAAACCGATGATGTCGGCGTATCCCGGCCCGCTGGCCGGAACAAGCCCTGGGGGACCGGCCACGCGGTCCTGTCCTGCCGGCGCGAGGCGGACCGGCCCTTTGCCGTCATCAACGCCGACGACTTCTACGGTCGCTCGACCTACCGGCTGCTCCGGGAAGAACTGACACGGCCCGGCCGGGGCGACGACTTCTGTATGGTGGGATTCCGGATCGGCAATACATTGACGGATCATGGCACCGTCGCCCGGGGGGTCTGTTCCGTGGATCCGGACGGGGTCCTGTCCGGCGTCGTGGAGCGGACCCGTATCCGGCGAACGGAAGACGGCGGGGTCGCCTACTCCGAGGATGGGGCGGCCTGGGTCCCGGTCTCCCCGGACACGGTCGTGTCCCTGAACACCTGGGGGTTCACGCCTGCCCTCTTCCCGGCCCTGGAAAGCGGCTTTGCCTCCTTCCTCCGGGACCCCCGGACGGACCTGGAGCGGTCGGAGTTCTTCCTCCCCACGGTGGTGGACCGAATGGTGGCGGACGGGGCCGTCCGGGTCAGGGTGCTGCCCTCCCGGGAGCGCTGGTATGGCATGACCTACCGGGAGGACGCGCCGGTGGTCCGGGACGCCCTCCTCCGGATGGTGGAGCAGGGCCTGTACCCTGCCCGGCTGTGGGAGACCTGACATGAAACAGGGCCCGGAGTTCGACTTCCTCTCCATCGTGCCCCATTTTGCCTTCGAGGGGGACTTCCTGGAGGCCGCCCGATACGGCCAGGGCCACATCAACGATACGTTTGCCGCCCGGTTCCGTCTCCCCGACGGCCGGATCCGGCGCTACCTGGTCCAGCGCATCAACACCCGGGTGTTCCGGGAGCCGGAACGCCTGATGGAGAACATCCAGGCCGTGACGACCTTCCTTCGGCAGAGGATCCTGGCCGCCGGGGGCGATCCTCGGCGGGAAACCCTGACCCTGATCCCCGACGGCGGCGGACGGCCGTATTATCGGGATCCGGACGGCGGCGTCTGGCGGGCGTATGTGTTCATCGAGGGCGCCCGGACCTACCAGCTGGCCCGAAGCCCCGACCAGATGCTCCAGGCCGGCCGGGCGTTCGGTACCTTCCAGCGGCAGCTGGCGGACTTCCCGGCAGGCCGGCTCCACGAGACGATTCCCCATTTTCATGACACACCAGCCCGGATCCGGGCGCTGGAGGACGCCGTCCGGCGGGACCCGGCCGGCCGGGCGGCCGGCGTCGCGGCGGAGATCGCCTTCGTCCGGGAGCGGGCGGCCGAGGCGGGGCGGCTGCAGGAGGGCCTGGCCGAAGGACGGCTGCCCCTGCGGGTGACCCACAATGATACGAAGCTCAACAACGTCATGATCGACGATGCCACCGGCGCGGCTGTCTGCGTCATCGACCTGGACACCGTCATGCCGGGCCTGTCCCTCTACGACTTCGGCGACGCCATCCGGTCCGGCACCAGCACGGCGGAAGAAGACGAGCGGGACCTGGAGAAGGTGGCCATGGATCCCGCCCTTTTTGAAGGATTCGCCCGGGGGTTTCTCGAGACGGCGGGCCCGGCCCTGACGGACGCGGAGACGAACCTGCTGGCCTTTTCCGCGAAGCTGATCACCCTGGAGATCGGCGTCCGGTTCCTGGCCGACCACCTGGAAGGCGACGTCTATTTCCGCATCCACCGGACCGGCCACAACCTGGACCGGGCCCGGAACCAGTTCCGGCTGGTGGCCGACATGGAAGCGCAGATGCCCCGGATGGAAGCGATCATCCACCGCCTGTGCGGACCGTCGCCCCACCCCTGAAGCCGCCGGCCGGAAGCCCGGAAGACGAGAGAGGAGGCCTGCCGCCATGCCTGCCGCCATGCCTGCCGCATCGATTCCCGCCGCCCCCCGCCTGGAATTCCGCTATCCCCGGTCCCGTTTCGAGCAGGAGGGCGTCCGGTTCGAACTGGTCCGGGCCGGGGGAGTCCGGCGTCTCCTCCTGGTTCCGGCCGGGGGGCCTCTCCCGCCGGACCGGCCGGACGGCGCGCCCGTCGCACTGCCGGATGGCTCCCGGGGACACCTGCATCCCCTGTCCCCCGAAGCAGCCGACTGGATGCGGTCCCGCTTCCCCTTCCTTGCGCCCTGCGCCAACCCGGGGATCCCGGTGTCCCTGGGCCTGGGTGACCGGCTGGGACGGGCGTCGGCCGGCCATCTCCAGTGCCTCGGCCAGCGACCGGTGTTCCCGGTCCTGGCCCAGCAGTCCATGCGGGAGCTGCGTCTGACCGGCCGAAGCTATCCCGAGGTGTTGGACGCGGCCACATGGGCCGTATTCGAAACAGGCTGGACCCGAGGGTACGGCGCCGACGGCGACCATCTCAAGACCGGCCCCGAAATCGACCTGGCCCTGGCCTCCGGATACACCATGATCACCCTGGATGGTTCGGACCACATCGACCGGACCCTGGCGGAGATGGACGACGCGGCGATCCATGCCCGGTACGGCCTGTTGCCGGAGGCGGAACGGGCGGACCTGGAGGCCCGCTATCTCGAGGGGGGCGACCCGGAGGCGGCGGTCCTGGAAGCCGGTTTCTCCCGGGCATCCTTCGAGCGGACCGTGCTGACCTACCGCGGCGCCCTGGCCCATGCCGCCGACATGTACCGGACCCGGATCGCCCGGGCGGCCCGGACCATCGACTACGAGATCTCCATCGACGAGACGGCCACCGTGACCACCCCCGCCGACCACGCCTATGTCGCCCTGGAGCTGCGCCGGGCCGGTGTAAGGGTTTCGACCCTGGCGCCCCGGTTCTGCGGCGAGTTCCAGAAGGGGATCGACTACCGGGGAGACCCGGACCGGTTCCGCAGCGAGCTGTCGGCCCATGTCCGGATCGCCCGCCGACTGGGCCATCGCGTCAGCGTCCACTCCGGCAGCGACAAGTTCCGGATCTTCCCCCTGGTCGGGGAGGAGGCCCGGGACGGCTTCCACCTGAAGACCGCCGGCACCCACTGGCTGGAGGCCCTGCGGGTGCTGGCGGCCCATGAACCGACGCTCTTCCGGGAGAGTGTCCGGGTGGCCTTCGAGGCCTTGCCCGACGCCCGACGGTTCTACCACATCGACGGGGATGCCGCCCGGATCGCCGATCCCGACGCCTGCCCGGACGGGGACCTGCCGGGCTACCTGGACCAGGACGATGCCCGCCAGGTGCTCCACATTACCTACGGACACATCCTGACCCGGCCGGAGGGCGAAGGCGGAACCCTGGGCGACCGGATCCATACAGCCCTGGATCGGCTGGAAGGGGAATACGCCGCAGGCCTCGGCCGGCACCTGGAACGGCACCTGGCCGGGCTGGGCCTTGGGTCAGGGCTCGGGGAAGAACTCGGGGCAGGGCGCTAGGACAGGGACTGGGCGACGCTGTCCCGTTCCAGCAATCGGGTTTCGATGTAGATACGATGGGGCGGGTCGTCGGGACGGGCGATCCGTTCCTGCATGCGCTTCAACGCCTTCTCGGCGAACTGGCGCTTGTCGATGTCGTAGGTCGTCAGCGGCGGGATGCTGATGCGGCTGATTTCCGTGTTGTCGAAACTGACAAGGGAGACATCCCGGGGTACGTTTTTGCCGACAAGCTGCAGCTGCTTGATCAGGAAATACGCGGCCATGTCGCAGTGGCAGACGAATGCGCCGGGCAGGTTCGACGGCAGCGGGTTTTCCAGGGAGTATTGGCCTGTCGCCGGATCGTTGTTGACGATGTTCCACTCCGGAACGAAGTCGAGGCCATTGGTCGCCAGGGCCTTTCGGTACCCAAAGAAGCGGTCTGTAATTCCGACCTGGAAGCGGGGATTGCCGACGAACCCGATGTGTCGGTGTCCCCGCTCGATCAGGTACATGGTCGCGGAGTAGCCGATAAAAAAGTTGTCGGTCAGGATGCAGTCCGTCACCAGATGGGGCTTGTAGAAGTCCACGGAGACCATGGGAATCTGGAGGTTGGCGAGGGAGTACAGGTATGGCTCGTCGATTTCCCCGGCCAGGAAAATGCCGTCGGTGGCGTCCTTGGAGACAAGGGAAGGAATTTTGAGCGATTTCTCCTCGCCGGCGTTGACCACGTGGAGCGAGAGGGACAGGGACTGCTCCATGCACATCCGGTTGAGATAATAGTAGATAGTCGTATAAAAGTTCTCGTTCTCCAGGAAGAAGCGCTTTGGAACCAGGAAGGAAAACCGGCCGGTGGATTTTGTCCCGGCCCGCTTGTCGGCGACATACCCGACTTCCTGGGCGACTTCGAACACCTTCCGTCGCAGTTCGTCGCCAATCCCCGGCTGGTTGCCCAGGGCCTTCGAGACCGACACCTTCGAGATGCCGAGTCGATCGGCGATCGTCTGCATGGACGCTTTCTTGCGTTTCAATTCGGTCCCTCCATCCCGGGAAACCAGCGTGACCCAACAGCCGAATTCAGCATAACACAGTTCGAATGATGATTCAATGTAAGGTAACAAAAGAGGGATGATCGGGCACTCCAATTCATTAAGATCTATGAAAAGCCCTATTGACAGCGATAAATTGATAAGTTATATTGCAAAATGTAAAGTAACAAAAAAGGGGATCGCCATGATCAATCGGCATCGCGACAATCCGCTCCTGACCCGAAGCAGCCTGTCGCCCACACGGCCGGACTTCCGTGTCGTGGGTGTTTTCAATCCCGGAGTGGCGCGGGTCGCGGGCGATACCATTCTCCTCCTGCGTGTGGCGGAAGCGGCAACCCCCGTTCCCGGCGAATCGGCGGCCTGCCCGGTATACGACGAGTCGACGGGCATCCTCGCCCGGATGGGATTTCCGGCGGACCTGCCGGGCCTCGACCTGCGGGACCCCCGGATCATCAGCTCCCGGGAACAGAACTACCTGACGTCCCATTCCCATTTCCGGGTCGCCAGGAGCCGCGACGGCGTGCGCTTCGTGATTGACCCCGAGCCGGCCATGACGGCGGCGACCCCGTATGAATCGTTCGGGATCGAGGACCCCAGGATTACGGAAATGGACGATGGGTACTACATTGTCTACAGCTCCGCATCCCGGTATGGCATCGTCGCGAGCCTGGCGAAGACCCGCGATTTCCGGTCTTTCGAGAGGCTGGGTGTCCTGTTTCCCCCCGACAACAAGGATGTGACACTCTTTCCCGGTCCCATCGACGGCCGCTACTTCGCCCTCCATCGCCCATCCCATTCCCTATACGGACGCCCCGAGATCTGGATCGCCGAATCCCCGGACCTTCGATGCTGGGGACACCACCGCCGCCTGGCCGGTGTCCGGCCCGGCCATTTCGATTCGGGTCGGGTGGGTGCCAGCGCGGTTCCTTTCCTGACGGATCGGGGCTGGATCGAGATCTATCACGGAGCAACCCCGGAGAATCGCTATTGTCTTGGCGTCCTGCTCCTGGACGCATCGGAACCTTGGAAAGTACTGGCACGCAGCAGGGAACCCCTGGCCGCACCCGAAGCGCCGTACGAGAAGGAGGGATTTTTCGGCGACGTGGTGTTCAGTTGCGGGTGTCTCAGGGACGGAGACACGATCCGGATCTATTACGGAGCTGCGGATGATTCCGTTGCCCTCCTGACAATGGATCTCGGAGATCTCTTCGACACACTGGTCCCCGTGGAACAGGAACCGAACCGTAGTACAATCGAGTAAGGAGGAATCGACATGACCAGGACCATTCGAACCTACATCGCCGTGACCATCCTCGCCATCGCCCTTGTGCTGGTTGGGGGCTGCACGCCTGCCGCCACGCCCACCGCCGAACCGACCACCCCGGCCGGGACGACCCCGACCCAGGGAGAGGTCAAGCCTTCCGGAACCGTCTCCGTCTGCATCGACATCCAGGCCAAGACCATCTTCAACCAGTTCATCGCGCGATTCGAGGAGAAATTCCCGGACATCGAAATCAACGCCCTCTACGGCAAGGACCAGAACGCCCTGATCGCGGCCAACCAGGCCCCCGACCTGCTGAAGACCGGCGACCTGTATGTCGTCTCCCAGAAGGACCTGTTCGCGGACCTGACCGCCTATATCGAGCGGGACAAGGCGGCGTTCAAGCCCGAGGACTTCTACCCCAACGCCTACAACTCCCTCAATGTCGACGGCAAGCAGCTGGCCCTTCCGAGTTTCTTCAATGTCGGCCTCCTGTATTACAACAAGACGCTCTTCGATGAATCCGGAATCGCCTATCCGACAGCGGACTGGACCCAGGAGGACTTCATCTCCGCCGCCCAGGCCCTGACGAAGATGGAAGGGGACAAGGTTGTCCAGTGGGGAAGCAGCACCGTCCTGGGCTGGTGGGGCGAGTGGCTGATCCATGTCCGGCAGGCCGGAGGCGACTGGATGGTGGATGGCAAGTGCGCCCTCGATACGCCCGAGGCCATCGCCGGACTCGATTTCTTCTTCCAGCGGACCACAAAGGGCCAATACAAGTTCGCCCCGTCCCCGACCGATGACGCCCTGGGCGGATTTGCCGGCGGCAAGACCGCCATGGAGTACGGCGGCCACACCGGCCTCTGGGTCTCCTACAACGCCATCAGCGGCTTCAACTGGGACATCGCCGTGCTGCCCAAGGGCCTGAAGACCAATGTCGGCGCCGAGTTCGCCGTGGACGCCTACGGCATGTACAAGGAATCCAAGAATCCCGATGCCACCTGGGAATTCCTCAAGTTCTGGACCGGCACGGAGGGTGCCGAGCTCATGTCCGACATGGGCCGCCCGGCCGCCCGGATGTCCGTGGCGGAAACCGTCAAGGCGATCCCCATGGAGGAGCGGGCCAATCCGAAGTCCATCGAAGCCCTGTTCGACGCCGTCGCCACCGGCCTGACCCTGCCGACGGACCCGAACTTCATCAACTGCACCCAGCAGGTGGTCCAGCCCTACATCGACAAAATGCTGGAAGGCAAGCTGACCGCTGCGGAAGCCGCGACAGAAGCCACGATCAAGGCCAACGAATATCTCGAGGCCAACAAGTGACGATTTGGTTGCAGCGCCCCTGATACCCCCTTTCCGGCACGGAGGGACGGGACCGGATATCCCGCCCCTCCGCCCGAAAGGGACCCTGCAGAGATCTTCAGGCAAGGAGGGGACCCATGAAGTCGATCGCACGACGGGAAGCCAGGAACTTTCTCGCCTTCACGGGCATATCCCTTCTGGGGTTCGCCATTTTTTACGTCTATCCGGTGATCCGGACCTTCTACCTGAGCCTGACCAACACCCGGGTCGGCGTCGATGCCGTCGATTTCCTCGGGTTCCGGAATTATGAGCAGATCCTGCTGAAGGATCCCCTCTTCTGGCATTCCATGCGCCAGTCCTTCCTGTTCTCGTTCATCGCCGGGCCCCTGTCCCTCCTGGTGGCCCTCTATGCCGCCATGCTGCTCAACCGGAAAGTGCGCTTCATCGGCGTCTTCCGCACCATCTTCTTCCTGCCCTTCGTGATCCCGACCTTCGCCGTGGCCTCGGTGTTCAAGGGCTTCCTCCATCCGAGCTCCGGCATCATCAACCGGGTCCTGTCCTATCTCGGCATCCAGGGCCCGGGCTGGTACATGGATTCCTCGTCGGCCCTGGCGACGCTGATCCTGATCAGCAGCTGGGGATTCGGCGTCAGCATGCTGATTTTCCTGGCCGCCCTCCAGAATGTTCCAGCCTCCTATTACGAGGTGGCGGACCTGGACGGGGCCAGCGGATTCCAGAAATTCCGGTATGTGACCTTTCCGTTCATTTCACCGGTCTTCTTCTTCAATGTGGTGCTGGCCACCATCAACGGCCTCAAGTCCTTCAACCTGGCGTTCCTCATGGGCCGCGGCCTGGGATTTCCGGCCAACTCCACCCTCCTGTTCCCCGTCTACCTGTTCGTGACCGCGTTCCGCATGCCGTACAAGCTCGGGTACGCGTCGGCCCTGGCCTGGGTTTTCTTCCTGGTGATCATGGCCCTGACGGGACTGAACTTCCTGCTTTCCCGATATTATGTGAATGAGGATGTCGAATGAGCACGCAGGGAATCCGGATGGCCGTTTCCAGCCGTGGGCGGCGCGAGACCGGGCGAACCACGGCCTATGTCGCCCTGGTCCTGATGTCCATCGTCGTCCTGCTGCCCTTCTATTACCTGGTCATTACCTCCTTCAAGTCCTTCGAGGAGGCCATCGCCGAATTCAAGTGGCTGCCCGCCACGTTCCGCTTCTCGAACTATGCGGAGGTCCTCGCCATCCCCGGGTTTGACTTCCCCCGCTATTTCCTCAATACGATGTACATCTTCCTCATGAAATACATCGGGACCATGGTGACCTGCAGCCTGGTGGCCTATGGGTTCGTGCGCTACCACTTCCGCTACAAGGAGCTGATCTTCGCCATTTTCATGAGCGTCCTGATGCTGCCGGGCGAACTGCTGACCATCCCGCTGTACGAAGCCTTCATCAACCTGGGCTGGATGGATACCTACCGTCCCCTGTTCATCGGTACCTACTTCGCCACGGACATCTTTACCCTGTTCCTGTTCAGGCAGTTTTTCAAATCGGTTCCGGGCTCCCTGTTCGAAGCCGCCCGCATCGACGGAGCCGGCGAACTGCGGATGTATGCGCGAATCATGCTGCCTCTGTCCCGACCGGTCCTGGTAACGGTCTTCCTGCTCTACTTCACGGGCACGTACAACGACATCTACGGTCCGGCCCTCTACATCATCTCCGAGGAGAAGTACGTCCTGGCCCAGTGCATCGGCCTCATCGAGAATTTGTACAATACGGGTTCCCAGGACTTCCTGACCCCGTTCCACCTGGTGGCGGCGGCCACCGTCTTCATGATCCTTCCGGTCATCGCCGTCTTTTTCGCCGGCCAGAAGTACTTTATCGAGGGCGTGTCCACGGCGGGGATCAAGGGATAGGTCGCTCCCGCTCCAACGGGAAGGAATCCGGGTCAGGAGGATGCATCCGATGAACCGAGACAGATGGGCGGAGTCGCCCCGTTCGAACCGGGTCCTGCTGGAAGAGTATGGGATCCGCTGCCGGACCTCCCCCCCGGGCCCTGCCCTGCGCCTCTCATTTCACGGGGTGGACGGTGATGTATACAATGGCACGGCGCCCTTCGCCGACGGCGACGCCCGGTTCCTGGCCGCCCGGGTCGAAGCCCGGGATTCCGAAATCGCGTCGGTTCGCCTGTTTCGGGAAACGGCTCCCGGGTCCTGGGCGGCGACGCTTCCCCACCTCGTCTTCCAGCGATTCCAGGACCCGTTCGTGGTTCGAATCGGCCAGGAGATCGTCCTTGGCGGCGTCCAGATCGATACGGACCCGCTCCGGCCCGACACCATCATTTCCTACCGGACGCTCTTCTATCGGGGACGCGGCCTGGCCGACCTCCGGCTATTCGCCCGCGGCCCGGAACGAATGAAGGACATTCGTCCCGTCGGGCTGCCGGACG
Source organism: Bacillota bacterium (assembly GCA_029548445.1). Taxonomy (GTDB): domain Bacteria; phylum Bacillota; class Clostridia; order Saccharofermentanales; family UBA5734; genus JAKPNJ01. The sequence goes on from JAKPNJ010000131.1 coordinate 10,079, forward strand.
GTTCGGTCGGCGTGTTTACCCGCCCCCAGGGTGGGGCCGCCGGCATGGGCCGCATCGGATATGTCCGGATTCCGGGCCTGGATGCCCTGGATCAGGAGGCCATCCTGTCGGCCCGGGTCCATGATACCCATTTTGTCGACGGGGAGTGGGGCGGCGTCAATGAGCCCCGCCTGCTGTCGGACGGAACCATCGGCGTGCTGGGGCATATCGCCTGGTGGGAGCACCGGAGCGTTCGGCACTATCATGCCATGGCCTTCCGCTTCGATCCCTCCACGGAACGCCATACGCCGGTCCGCATCATCGCCCGGCGCAGCGACCTGCTGCCCGGTCCGGCCAAGCGACCGGACCTGGAGGATGTCCTGTTCAGCGGCGGGCTCGAACGGGATGGTCGAGGCCGGGCGATCCTTTATACAGGCGTCAGCGATGCCGAAATCCAGTGCCTGTCGATTCCCGATCCCTTCCTGGAGTCTTGACGCCTGCTTTCGCCGACCGGAGGTTTCGATGACAAACAAGACGCTTCCCGGGAGAATCGCCTCCCTGGTCCTGGCCTTCTCTTTCCTGCTGGCCGCAGGCGGCTGCGGGGCAGGTCCCGGTCCGGTAGCACAGGTGGCCGTCCCGCGGGTGGACGCCATGCCGGACAGCCCGCCCCAGTTCCGGATGAAGGACTGGAAGGAGCTGGCCCTGGCGTTCGACGCGTTCGCCTATGCCCCGGGCAACCTGGGGATCCCCGAGCCCTTCGCGGGCTGGGATCGCAACAGGCGAAACTTTGACGAAGACCTGTATGGCCTGCTGGCCTACCTGGGCGACAACCGCAGCATCGAGGCCGGCCAGCACGAGGCCATCACGACCATGGCCGCGCTGGTCAGCGCCACCCTGGTCGGCATCGACAAGAGCGACCAGGACGGACTCGATTATGTGTCCATGGTTCGGAACTATTACAACAAGGCCAACGGGGAGACGGTCTTCCTTGACATGACGAACACCGTCACGGGCCACTCCTTCTGGTACGAGATCTTCCCCAACATCCTGTTTTTCATGCTGTACGACCTGTATCCCGACACCCCCGGCTTCGAGGCGCTGGCCCGGTCGGTGGCCGATTCCTGGTACGAGGCGGCCCGCGTCATGTGCGACGGAGGAAAGACGCCGAACTTCGGCTACAACTCCTTCCGGTTCTCGGACAGGACGCCGGTTTCGGACCGGTGGATGGAGAACGATGCCGGCGCGGGGATCGCCTGGCTCCTGTATATGGCCCATGTCCGGTTCGGCGACGAAAAATACCTGGAAGCCGCCCGATGGGGCCTGGACTTTACCCAGGGTCTCCAGGAAAACCCGTTCTACGAGGTGCTGCTGCCCTACGGCGTCACCACGGCTGCCCGGATGAACGCCGAGCAGGGCACCGACTATAACCTGGATCGCCTGCTCCGCTGGTGCTTCGAGATGGACGGGATGGCCCAGCGGCCGATCACCGTGACCGTCGGCCAGTGGGGGGATTTCGCCGTCGACGGCCTCATGGCGTTCTTCTCCGATGGCAAGGAGTATGCCTTCTATATGGACACGGTCAACCTGATGGCCGCCCTGGCCCCTATGGTCCGGTACGACCAGCGCTATGCCCGGGCCATCGGGAAATGGCTGCTGCATGCGTCCAACAACGCCCGGCTGTTCTTCGTGGACGAGATTCCGGCCGGGAACCAGAACTGCATGGATGTCCTGGAATGGAACCCGGGGTACACTGTGCCCTATGAGGGGCTTCGCAGCGAGTGGGCCGGCGTGAAGCCCATGGCCATGGGCGATCCCCGGAGCCTGGGATGGGGACAGACCAATTTCGCCGTCTATTCGGGCGCCTTTACCGGCTTCCTGGGAGGCCTGGTACAGCGGACCGATGTGGAACGGATCCTGCGCATCGACCTGGACCGACTGGATTTTTTCCGGGACGCGTCCTATCCGACCTGGTTGTGCTACAACCCCTATGACGAAACCCGGACCATCACACTGTCCCTCGCCGAAGGGAAACGATCGGTGTACGACACCGTGTCCAGGCGCTTCCTCGTCCGGAACACGGCCGGTACCGCCCGCATCCCGATTCCGGCCGGCCAGGCGGTGGTCCTGGTGGATACACCGGCCGATGGGGTCCGGTCCCTGGACGGAACGATCCTGACAGTCGATGGAATCGCAGTGGACTACCACGCCGTGGATCCGGCAGAGTGAGGAGACGCACATGAGACAAACATTCCGCCACCTGGAGCAGGCGATCCGGCGGGAAGGGAACCCTGCCTTCATTCCCGTATATGAACATGGGGTGGACCTGCCCATTGTCTCTGCGGTCATGGGCATCGGGTTCGATGACCTGGACTTGTCCTCCCGGGACGGCATGGTTCGCTTCTGGAAACGCCTCATCGCCTTTTATGACCAGATGGGCTACCCGGCGCTGTCGTTCGAGATGGGGATCCATTTCGCCCGCATCCAAACCGGCTCGACCCGGCACGACGACATCGAGGACCCCGTTCGCCGGGGTTGGGTAGACGAGCGAAACGGCCCCATCGCTTCCTGGGAGGACCTGGAGAATCCCGCCAATTGGCCGGACATCGGCGCGGCCTTCGATTACGACGTATTCGAGGAAGTGGCGGCCCTGGTTCCCGACCATATGCAGATCGTCGGCGGGGCCTCCGGCGGACCCTTCGAGCACGCGAGCTTCCTGATGGGCCTGGAGAACCTCTGCGTGACCCTGGCGGAGGATGAGGCCTTTGCCGAGACGCTGTTCCGGAAGATCGGCGAGACCCTGGTCGGTACAGCCACCCGGCTTGCGGCCCATGACCGTCTGGGCATCTACCGCTTCGGGGACGACCTGGGGTACAAGATGGCGACGATCCTGTCTCCGGACATGCTCCGCCAGTACGTGTTTCCGTGGCAGAAGCGCGTGGTGGAGGCGGTGCACCGGGCCGGGAAGCCCTTCCTGCTTCATAGCTGCGGCCAGTTGGCGGAGGTCATGGACGACCTGATCGACGAAGTCGGCATCGACGGCAAGCATTCCTTCGAGGATGTCATCCTGCCCGTGGAGGAGGCCGTGGAGCGATGGGGATCCCGCATCGCGATCTTTGGCGGCATCGATGTGGATTTCCTGTGCCGCGCCACGCCGAATGAAATTCGGGAACGCACGCTTCGGACCATGGATCGATGCGGTCGCGGCGGCGGATATGCCATCGGAAGCGGCAACACCATCACGAGCTATGTGCCGGTGGACAATTACCTGGCCCTCATGGGCGCCGTGGCCTCGTTCAACGGAACCTGACGTGAAACGCAGACAGCGCATCCTGGACGCCGTCGCCCATCGGGAGCCCGACCGCCCCCCCATCGGCTTCGATCTCTTCGAGCCGCTCCGGGGAGAGGTGCTGCGCCATTTCGGAGCCGAATCCCTGGAAGACCTGCATGGGAGAACCGGCATCGACGGGTTCTCCGTCTGGGACTGGCCGTCGGTCCAGCCGGCCTATGTCGGGCCGCCCCGGCCCGGGGTCGAGGCCTATGACCGGAGCATGGCGTATGGCTGCTGGGGAAAGGTGGGGGAGCGGATCTACCCCTTGCGGGACATCCCCCTGGACGCCTATCGCTGGCCCCGTGTCGAGGATTTCGATTTCTCGGCGCTGGCCGAGGGGCTCCGGGCCGTGCGGGATCGGGACATGACGACGGCCTCGGGCCACGCCGGGTGCGGATGGCTCCACCATGTCCAGATGCGGTCCTACGACCAGGTGTTCTACGATATCCTGGACGATGCCTTCATGGAGGAATATATAGGGCGCAACCGGGAATTCCTGGTCGCGTATTTCCGGGAATTGTTCCGTCAGGCCGGGGGACTGGTGGACTTCATCCGGGCCGACGAGGACCTGGGCGGCCAGGACCGGATGCTGATTCCCCCGGACCTCTGGCGCCGATGGTACAAGCCGCTGTGGAAGGAGATCTTTGACCTGTGCCACCGCCACGGCGCCCGGGTGTGGCTCCATTCCTGCGGATACTGCCGTCCCCTGGTCGAGGACTTCATCGGGATCGGGGTGGATGTGCTGAATCCGCTGCCTCCCTATGTCAAGGATGGAGATCCCCTCGACATGAAGCGGACCTATGGAGACCGCCTGGCCTTCGACGGCGGCGTCGACCAGATGAATGTTCTCGTCCAGGGAAACCCGGAAGCCGTCCGCCAGGAAGTGCGGCGCCGGCTTCGCGAACTGTCGCCGGGAGGCGGGTATATCGTCGGGCCTTCCCAGGTGCTCTCCCGGGATGTCCCGGCGGAAAACGCCATCGCCTTCCTTGAAACGGCCCTGGAGGGGGCGGGAGGAACCGAATGACCGGCAGCGCAGCCCAGGAACCCGTACGGAACGGCCGATCGGTAAAGGGACTCATCCGACGGGTCGAGGCCATGCCGTCCCTTCCGGGAACCTACGGCATGATCGACTGGCAAGCCAGGACCCGGGCCTACATCCGGCTCGTTTTCGATTTCGAGGCTCGGGGCGACTTCCTGCCCCTGGCCTGGATCGACCGATCGGGACGCAATTCCGGCAGGCCGTCCTTTGGGCTTCCCTCCTATGTCTCGTCCAGGACGCAGCGGCAGGACGGCTCCCAGGAAGCCATCAACTGCGTGGCGGCCATCCTGTCGGCCAGTCTGACCGACTGCCTGCCAGCCCTCCCGGAGGGGATCGACCCGGTCGCGTCGTTGGAGATCTTCTTCAACCGGGACAACGGATCGGGCCTCTTTCTCGATCGTCCCGATACCAGGACCGGCGGGTCGTTCTGGTATGAGATCCACCCGCTGGTGCTCCTGGCCGGGATCCTGGATCGCCACCCGGACCGGGAGGGGCTGCGGCAGGCCTTCCTCCTCAGCGCCGGCCGCTGGCTGGAGGCCCTGGACCGCCTGGGTTGGCCCATTCCGGATTTCCGCCATACCGCCTTCGATTTCGCCGCCATGCGGCCGGTGGACAATGGACGCTGGCAGGAACCGGATGCCGCCGGGGGACTCGCCTATATTTTTCTCTGCGCCCATGTCATGACCGGGTCGGAGCTCTTTCTCCAGGGGGCGCTCCGCTGCCTCGAGGCCCTGGACCGGATGACGGACAATCCCCACTATGAACTCCTGCTGCCCTACGGCGCCCTGGCGGCGGCCCGCTGCAACGCCTGGCACGGCACCTCCCTGGACGTGGCCCGGATGGTCAACTGGTGCTTCGACGGCGACAGCGCCGTCCGGCCCGGGTGGGGCGTCATCGCGGAAAGCTGGGGCGAGTATGACTGTCACGGGTTGTGCGGCAGCCTGACCGACTGGGGACAGCGATGGGACCAGGTGGAGGCCGCGTCGGCCGGATCGGTCGGATCGGTCGACCCGATCCGGAGCGGGTATGCCTTCGCGGGCAACACGTTCTCCATGGTGGGGGCACTCCTGCCCCTCGTCCGGTACGATGCGCGGTTCGCCCGGGACCTGGGCCGATGGGTCCTGCATGCCGCGTCGGCGTCCCGACTCTTCTATCCGGACGCCCATCCCCGGGTCCGCCAGTCCTGCTGGTTCTGGCGCGAGGATACGGAAAGCGCCATCGCGTACGAAGGCCTCCGGAAGTGGTGGGATGGACAGTCCCCCTACGCGACCGGCGACCCGATCCGATACAGTTGGGGCTCCATCGACCTGGGGCTGTACGGCTCGTCGTACGTGGGCAACCTGGGCGCCACCGTGAGGACGACCGATGTGGACGGCATCCTGGCGCTGGACTGCTCGATTACCGATTTTCATGGCCTTGGGGGACCCAGGATCCTGCTGGTGTACAATCCCCATGCCGACGCCCGGATCGCCCGGGTTGACGGCATCCCCGAGCCTGTCGCCATCCCGCCGGACGACGCCGTCCTGGTGGAAGCGCCGGAAGGGAGACCGGCATGACGGAACGCGAAAACCGGCTGCGGGCCTATCGGTTCCAGGGCCCCGAATGGATCCCCATCGCGGCGGGATTGCCATTCCTGGACTGGGGTTCGTTCGGGTACGATGTCCGGGAACTGGAGTCCATCTGCCTGCGCCATCCCATCCTCTTTCCCGGTTTCGAACCGGGCACCCTGGCGCGTCGGCATGCCGAGGTGCCGACCCTGTATCCGGACCTGGTTGCCGGCCGGCGGTACCGGGACGGATGGGGGTGCGAATGGGAAACCCTTCATACCGGCATGGTGGGCGGCGTTGCCGTGCATCCCCTGGACGACTGGTCGGCCTTCGAGGGGCTGGCCTCTCCGGACCCGGACCGGGAAGACGGCATGCGGCCCCTTGACTGGGAGGCGCTGGCGGACGGCATCCGGCAGGCGAAGTCGGCCGGCGGGTTTGCCGCCTGCGGTCTCCCCCATGGCCACACGTTCCTTCGGGTCCAGGATCTCCGGGGGTATGTGAACCTGATTCTGGACATGGCCGACGAGGAACCGAAACTGGCGCGCCTGCTGGACCAGGTGACCGCCTTCAACCTGGCCCTCGTCCGGCGGTTCATCGCCCTGTCCCCCGACATGATCACCATCGCCGAGGACCTGGGCATGCAGACGAGCCCCATGCTGTCACCCGAGGATTTCAGGCGCCATATCGCGCCGTGCTACGAGATCCTGACCCGGCCGATCAAGGACGCGGGCATCCTGGTCCATGAGCATTCCGACGGATATGTCCTGCCCCTGCTGGACGACCTGATCCGGACCGGCGGGGATGTCCTGAATCTCCAGGACCTGGTGAACGGCATCGGGAACCTGGCGCGGGAGGCCAAGGGACGGGTGGCCATCGACCTGGACATCGACCGGCAGGATGTGACGGTGCGGGGCACCCCGGGCGATATCGAGGACCACATTCGCCAGTGCGTCCTGGCGTTGGGATCTCCCGCGGGAGGCCTGTCCCTGGTCTACCAGCCCTGGCCGCCGACACCGCCGGCCAACCTGGATGCGACGTTCGGTGCCATGGAACGCATGTGTGTCGAGGAGAACCCATGGAGATGAATTCGCATCTGGCCCGCAAAATCCTGCCCCTGCTGCTGGAGCCGGTCCTGGATCCGCCCGGCCATGTATGGCAAGGCCATCACGTGACCAATCCGACGGTCTTCCGGCCCTCCTTCGACACCCGGGTCCACCTGGGGTACCGGGCCGGCGGGGATCGCGACCATTACTGCATCGGGGAAACGGATGTATGGGGCAGTTCCCTGGGCCTGGCGATCCTGGACGCTGAGGGAGCTTATGTCGTGTGCCGATTCCCCTGGCCCATCCTCTGGATCGATCGTCCCGACCCGCTGCCACAGGACCCGGGACAGGTGCCGGCCTTCCAGGCGGCCCACGGACAGGACATCGTGGTCCTCCACGATTTCCGCCTGTTCGAATGGAGCGGGTTCATTCATGTGGTCTATCATGACGGGCGGATCGACCGCGCCTTCGACTGCGTGCGGCGCATGGAAACAGCCCGGTATGCCAGGCTCGTGGCGGAAAGCGAGCGGCTTGCCGCCCATCCGCCCCGGGAGATCCACGGGGCATGGCGAGCCTTGTGGCACGATGCCTGGGAACCCTGCGGGCAAAACGGGCGCTTGGTTTATCCCACAGACAACCACAAGAACGACATCGTTTTCCTTGAAACGGCCAAGGGACTGCGCATGCTGCACCGGCCGCTTCCGGACATCGCAACCGTTGCGGTGGACGGGATCCGCGGGGCCGTCACACCGGACGGGGAGACGGACCTGGGGGTTCTGGAGTCCTGTGTCCGGCCGGGGTATTTCGACAACTCCCACATCGGGCCCAACGGACAGCCGATTCCCGCCCGGATCGGCTCCCGGAACGTGTTTCTCGATATCAGCCACGGAGTCCACAACGCGGCCCTGGCCCGGGAGGGTCCCTTCGCCTGGGAGATGACCTACCTGCCCTATCTCCGGATCCTGGACGCTGAAGACGGCACGGTCCTGTATCATAGCCAGGAGCCGATCCTGGAGACGGACGAGACCTGGCGCGAGTATTCGGAGCAGGGGCGCTGGGTCCGGCTCCTGCCCCACCGGCACATCGTGTTTGCAGGCGGCCTGACCCCCCGGCATCCAGGCCGTATCGGCATGGATGACCCATTCGTCCTGTATGCCGGGGTGGGGGACACGGCCATCGGCCAGGCGGAATTCACCATCCGGGACCTGGTTCCTTCGAATGTCCTGGAGGCTATCCAGGTCCTGGATCGTCACCGCGCCCACCCATCGGCCTTTCCGGAGCGGGAAGCGGACCTGGGCGCTGCCAGCGGATGGCGCTTTGTCATCCGGAACCTGTCGGAGCACCGGGGCCTGGCGATCGAACGAACACTGGAGAGAAATGGACAGGTCCTGTCTGCGCTTCGTCCCATTCCCACAGCTCCCGGCCGTTTTGACGCGGACGGCATGCTGCTGTGGGCAGGATCGGCCTGGCCGGTCCGGGAAGCCGAGTTCGGCCTCCTGGTTCCCTACCTGGGACTCCGATGGCGGGAAGCGGACGGCCAGCCTGCCACCGAATGCGGGTTCGGCCTCCTTGTGCTGGATCCGGACAATCCCGAACGGATCCTCTATCGGGCGACAGAGCCCCTGGACGACCGCATCTGGGAGATCCCGGGCTGGGTGGGAGGCGCCGCCCTGGAAGTGGCCTCGATTGCCCGCGCCGGTGAGGCCTTTGCATCCGAGGCCGAACGGTGGATCCCGAGGCAGGTGCTTTTCGAAATCCGGCGGATGGCCGAACTGACGACACAAGGATTGCACTGGCGCTCCCACCACACGACCTGGCTGCGACGGCGGGCGGGGCTGGGGCCGGATTGAAACCGGGCGAATGCCCGTCCGACTATATCCGCGGCATCTCCCGGTCGGTCCCCATCCCTTCGGACCCCGCCCCCATCCGGATCCGGAAGGGGGATGCCGGCAGGCCGCGGCCATTGTAAAGCGTGGGCACGAACACATTGGACCAGCCGTACCGCAGTTCCGCAGGTTCGGCCTCTCCGGGCAGGACAACAGCCACCCGGTCGCCGGCCAGGGAGGCTTCCGCCGGTCGCGTACCGCCGTTTGTCAGTTTCCAGGAGAATCCGGACAGGGCGAGGCCCCGCTGGTGGAGGCCGTACCCGGCATGGGAGAACGAGAGCAGGAGCCGGTCGCCCTCCCGGACCCAGGACCCGGGGACAGGGCCTGAATCCTCCCCACCCTGGCCGAAGATCCGTCGGAGGGCGCACAGGGCCAATCGCTCGCCCACCGGCCGCTTGTGCCGCGGGTGGATGTCCGCCGCGTCCCCGAAATCCAGGCAAACCGCCATGGCGACGCCCGGGACTTCGTCGGCCACCTGGCCCTGGGCCTCCCGCAGGACGGCCCAGTCCTCCCCGTCGGGATTCCCGCCGGCGAAGGAGGCCAGCTGGACCAGGAGGAAGGGAAGCCCGGGGTCCCGGAACAGAGTCCGCCATTCGGCGATCATGCGCCCCAGCAGCTTTCGGTAGGTCCCGGCATGGGATACATCGCTTTCGCCCTGGTACCAGAGAACCCCCCGGGCGGCGAAGGGGGCGGCCTTTCGGAGCATGGTCCCGTACAGTCCGGCCGGCCGCAGGAAGGAGCGGGATCCGTGGGGCGGGAACCAGGGGCCGTCCGGACGGCGCATTTCCCGGAACTCCTGGAGCTGCCGGCGATAGGCCTCATAGTTGGCCTCGTATCCGCCGGGCCCCTGGGCGTCGATAGCCGCCTGGTACTCCTCCAGGTACACCCGGGTGTCGGGGTCCTCCGCCAGGGCGGCCTCGCCCATCCAGCAGCTGGCGGACGTGGCGCCAAAGTTGCAGCCCACGATCCCCACCGGTACGCCGAGGGCGGACTCCAGGGTCCGGGCGAAGTGGTAGGCCACGGCCGAGAACCGGTGGACCGACTCGGGGGTACAGATCTCCCAGCCGAAGAACCGGAATTCCCCGCCGTACTCGTACCACTCGGCCCCCGGATAGAACTCCCGGGGGACGTCGTAGCAGCGGATCATGGGACGGAACGCGTAGGCCGTCTCGATCCCGATCCCCTCGGCGTGCTGCATGGGCCATTCCATGTTGGACTGGCCGCCCGCCAGGAACACCTCCCCGACCAGGAGGTCGACCAGGCGGACCGTCGGCGCATCGTCCGGCCCACCCTCGCAACGGACCTCCAGGACATGGGGCCCGCCGGCCTCCAGGGGATCCAGGACGATTTCCCACCGGCCTTCGGAAACAGCGCCCCGCCGTACCTGTCCGGCGAATCGCACCTCCACGGTTCCGCCGTCGGGCCCTTCGCCCCAGACGGGAACCGGCCGGTGCCGCTGGAGCACCATGTGGTCGGAGAAGATCGGGGCCAGCCGGAACGTCCCGGCAGGGGAGCCGGCAGGAGCGTCGGCTGTCGGCGCGTCGTGCGCGGAATCGGACCCGTTGGCCATGACCGGTGCCTCCCTCGTCATTCCCACTCGATGGTGCCGGTGGGCTTCGGCGTCAGGTCGTAGCAGACCCGGTTGACGCCCGGGACTTCCGTAATGATCCGGGCCGTGATCCGATCGAGGACCGCCCAGTCGGGATGGGCGACGGTGGCGGTAATGGCGTCCACCGTATGGACCGCCCGGAGGATGACCGGGTACTCGAAGGTTCGGGCGTGGTCCCGGATGCCCACCGACCGGAGATCGGGCACCAGGGTGAAGTACTGCCAGACCTGCCCCTCCAGGCCCGCCCGGCGAAACTCCTCCCGCAGGATGGCGTCCGATTCCCGGACGGCCTCCAGCCGATCCCTCGTGATGGCCCCCAGGCAGCGAACCCCCAGGCCCGGCCCCGGGAAGGGCTGGCGATGGACCATGTCGTCGGGCAGGCCCAGGGCCGTGCCGCAGGCCCGGACCTCGTCCTTGTAGAGGGTCCGGATGGGCTCCACCAGCTCGAAGGCCAGGTCGTCGGGCAGGCCGCCCACGTTGTGGTGGGCCTTGATGGCCTTGGCCGTCCGGGTTCCGCTCTCCACGATGTCGGGGTAAATGGTGCCCTGGGCCAGGAACCGGATGCCCTCCAGGCGGGACGCGGCCTCGTCGAACACCCGGATGAACTCCGCGCCGATGATCTTCCGCTTCCGCTCCGGGTCGGCGACCCCCTCGAGCTTCCCCAGGAACCGGTCGACGGCGTCCACATAGATCAGGGTGGCGCCCATCCGCTCCCGGAAGACCTGGATCACCTGTTCCGACTCGCCCTTGCGCAGCAGGCCATGATTCACGTGGATGCAGGTCAGCCGGTCCCCGATGGCCCGGATCAGCAGGGCCGCCACCACCGAGCTGTCCACCCCGCCGGACAGGGCCAGCAGCACCCGCTCGTCGCCCACCTGGCGCCGGATCTGCTCCACCTGGTCCTCGACGAACGCGTCCATGCTCCAGTTGGCCTCGCAGCGGCAGGTGTCGAACAGAAAGGCCGCCAGGACTTCTTCCGTCGCCTGCTCCCGGTTCGGTACCGACAGGTCGGGACACCCGATGGCCAGGACCGGCAGGCCACATTCCAGCACCTCCGGCGCGACCTGGACCGGCTGCCCGTCGACGACCCGGTTCGGTCCCCCGTTCAGGAGCAGCCCCCGGACGTTGGGCAGGGCCTCGAGCTGCCTGCGGGTCAGGTCATGGGGGTGGATCTCGCTGTAGACCCCGAGGCCCCGGATGGCCCGTGCCACGGTGGAATTGTCCGTGCCTCCCAGGTCCAGGATGACGATCATGTCCTGCTTCATGCCATGTACCCTCCTGCTTTCTTGTGTCCTGCATTTGATATCCGTCGTGATGCAGTGTTTCCAATTCGGTATCAGGGGCTTTCCGGTCCACCGCCGTCCCCGGGCCGGAGGGCGAAGGCCTCCGCGGGGTTCTCGACGGTCAGGCGGCGGATCATGGCCTCGTCGGCGCCCAGCCGGGCGAGGCGGGGCAGGAACTCCCGGAAAAACCAGGCATAGGGCCGGATCTCCTGGTCCGGCCTGGCGGGGTCGTGCCAGCCCCGGTCCATGGAGGCCAAAACCCGTCGATGCCAGGGGGACCGAAGAAGCTCCAGGATTCGCTCTGCGTCCCGGTCCGCGGTTTCCGGCGCGACCATGTCGAGCTCGATCCGAATGCCGGCCGCCAGGGCTGCCTCCTGGACCTCCGGACTTCCGGTGCCGGCGTGGACCCAGATGAACCGGTCGGGGGGCAGCCCCTCTTCCTGCAGGATCGCCAGGGCGTCCTGCAGGGGCCGGTCCCCGATGGTGTGGGCGGCGATGGGAAGACCACAGGTCCGGGACACCCGGATGGCGGCCCGGAGGATCCGCGCCTGGAGGGGCGAGACCGGCTCGTCCCGGGTGGAGAGGGCGATCTTGACGAAGCCAGGCCGGATGTCCGTGTCGTTTAGGCCTTCCCGGGCTTCCCGGATCCAGTGGGCCGCCAGCCGGTCCGCGTCGGCGCCGGCTGCCCAGGCCGGCAGCCAGGGCGGCTGGTAGAAGCCTGTATTCGCCAGGATATGGAGCCCGCTGTCTTCCGAGAGGGCCCGGAGCAGCCGGGGGTCCCGGCCCATGGCAGCCGGCGTGCAGTCGACGAACGCGCTGCAGCCCGCCTGGCGCAGGTCGAGGAGCAACGGCAACAGCCGGGCCCGGGCGGCATCCCGGTCGCCGGGTTTGGGCCGCCACGCGTCGTGGGGCACGAAAGTGGCCTGGAGATGCTCATGGGGCAGGGTCGGACCGAGGCGTTCGGCGGGCAGGTCCCCGAGGACCGTGCGGACGATGGTCATGGCGCCTTCCCCTCCGGTACCCGGCCGTCCTCGGCCTGTTCTTCCCTCAACCTTCGCAGATGCCGCCGGGGCTGTCAAGGGAAGGACGCCCATGATCCGACCCCGGGTTGAGAGGGAGCCGGCACCCTGCTACAATAAAGGCATCACAGCAAGCGCCGCGTGGGTCATGACCGCCTTCCTGTCGATCGACTTCGCCGTCCGTCCGATCGTTGGATCCCGCCATTGCATTCCATTCCGAATATTTTCATGCAAAGAATCGAATGATTTAATGTTCCATCGGATGGATGGAACCTGTCGTCGTTCCCCCGGGCACCCCGGCACCCCCGGGCACCCCTGGCCGAACGACCCGCACGGGAAGGAGTGCGTCCCATGACACTGCGCCGCCTGCTTCGTCCGATTTCCCTCGTATCGATCCTCCTGGTCCTCCTGCTGGCTGCCGGCCCCGGCGTCCTGGCCGCCCCGGACCTCCGACCCGAAAAGGTCGATGTCCTGATCGCCTTCCGCTCGTCTCCGGGCCAGGACGATGCCGCCTTCATTCGCGGACTGGGCGGAACGGTCCGCCATGCCTACCACCTGGTCCCTGCCATGGCCGTGACCCTGCCCGGCCGGGCGGTGGAGGCCCTGCAGCGGAATCCCCGAATCCTCCGGATCGAGCCGGATGTCCGGGTCCAGGCCCTGGAGGACGAGATCCCCTGGGGGATCGGCCGGATCGGGGCGCCCCTGGTCCACGCGGCCGGGAATACGGGCGTCGGGGTGAAGGTCGCCATCGTGGACAGCGGCGTGGACTATACCCACCCTGACCTGGCGGGCCTGTTCGGGGCGGTCAAGGGATACGACTTCGTCAACGGGGACAATGACCCCATGGATGACAACAGCCATGGGACCCACGTGGCCGGGACGGTGGCCGCCGAAATCGACGGGGCCGGGGTCCTGGGCGTCGCCCCGGGGGTCACCCTGTACGCCCTGAAAGTACTGGATGCCTCCGGCAGCGGGAGTTTCGGCGACATTATCGCCGCCATCGAATGGTGTGCGGACAACGGCGTCCAGGTGACCAACAACAGCTACGGCAGCTCCGTGGATCCGGGCCTGATCGTCCAGTCCGCCTTCGATGCGGCCTATGCCGCCGGGGTCCTGCACATCGCGTCGGCCGGCAACTCGGGGCGCCCCAATGCCAAGGGCGATACGGTGGGATACCCCGGCAAGTACGAGTCCGTCGTAGCCGTGGCTGCCACCGACAGCAGCGACGTCAGGGCCTCCTTCTCCAGTACCGGCCCGGCTGTTGAGCTGGCCGCGCCTGGCGTGGCCGTCAAATCCACCATTCCCGGCGGCGGGTATGCGTCCTACAGCGGCACCTCCATGGCCTCGCCCCATGTGGCCGGGGTCGCGGCCCTCGTGATCGCATCCGGCGTTACCGGGCCGGCCAATGTCCGGGCCCGGCTCCAGTCCACCGCCGATGACCTGGGGGCTGCCGGCCGGGATCCCCTGTTTGGCTTCGGCCTGGTGGATGCCGACGAGGCAGCCGGGGGCACGCCCCCGGAGCCGACCCCCACCACCGCACCCACGCCCTCCACTGCACCGACCCCCACCACCGATCCCACACCGCCGGCACCTGGCGGATCGGTCCATGTGACGACCCCGTCCGGGACCGACGGCTATGCCACCGAGGGCGGGAAGCTCGGCACCGCCCATCTCCTGGTGACGGTGACCCTGGCGGACGACCAGGGCGGCCCGGTGGCCGGC
>JAKPNJ010000136.1 GCA_029548445.1 Bacillota bacterium
CCTGTCCCCGGACCAGGCTGCCTTCCTGTTGGCCGGCCATTTTCATGGCGGGCAGGTCTGGATGCCCTTCCGGCTGGAATTTCGCCTGCTCCGTCGGGAACAATTGGCCCGGGAAGGGTTCATCCAGGGACCGTTCCGGCGACAGGGCGTCACGGGCTTCATCTCCCGGGGCCTGGGCTGCGTCCTGGTTCCCTTCCGGCTGGGCTCCCGTCCCCAGGGAACCCTGGTTGTCCTGTCCACGAACGCCGTGATATAGTACCATCTGATACCGGCGCGAACGGTCCGGTGCCGGAGGCCAGGAGGGATGCATGGGAGACTCCGTGATCCAATTTCTCGAACGCCTGTTCGACCATGGAGAGGCATGGGTCGTTTTCTTCGGCTCGGCCATCCCGGTGACGGAGCAGCGGGCTACCGTTCCCCTGGGCATTCTCCAGTTCGGCATGGATCCGCTGGCGGTCTTCCTGCTGTCCCTGGCCGGCAGCGCCCTGCCGGTGCCATTCCTCCTGCTGTTCTTTACCCGGTTTCTCGCCTGGCTCCGCCGGTTTCCCCGGCTGGATCCCTTCTCCAACTTCCTGGACAACCGGGTCCGCCAGAAGGCCCGCCAGTTCGAAACCCGCGCCGAAGTCTTCCTGATCATTTTCGTGGCCATCCCGCTCCCGGGCACCGGGCTCTGGACCGGAAGCATGGTGGCGTCGTTTCTCGGCTTCGACTTCCGGAAATCCTTCCTGTGCGTCGTCCTGGGCGGCGTCCTGTCGGCGGCCGCCCTGACCCTGGTCTTCTGGGGGATTCGGGACGGCCTGTTCCGATTTCTCTCCTAGTTGCCCTCTCCCGCCATCCGGGCTTCCAGGGCTTCCCGCTCACGTTCGAACCCGGGCTTGCCCAGCAGGGCGAACATGTTCCGCTTGTACGCCTCCACGCCGGGCTGGTCGAAGGGGTTCACTCCCAGCAGGTGTCCGCTGACGCCGCAGGCCATCTCGAAGAAGTACACCATCCAGCCGAACCAGTAGGGAGTCAGCGCCGGCACCCGAACGGCCAGGTTGGGGACGTCTCCGTCCACATGGGCCAGGGCGGTGCCCTGCAGGGCCTTCCGGTTGACCTCCTCCAGGTCCCGGCCCGCCAGGAAGTCCAGGCCGTCCAGGCTGCCGGGGTCGTCGGGAATCGACAGGGACCGGCGGGAGGTCTCCACCTGCAGCACCGTCTCGAACAGGAACCGGCGGCCATCCTGGATATATTGGCCCATGGAATGGAGATCGGTTGAAAAATCCACTCCCGCCGGGAACAGCCCACGGCCGTCCTTGCCCTCGCTTTCCCCGAACAGCTGCTTCCACCACTCGGTGACGCTGTGGAGCGCCGGGTCGTAGTTGGCCAGGATTTCCACCCCATAGCCCTTCCGCAGCAGGCAGTTCCGGGCGGCGGCGTACCGGAGGGCCGGGTTCCGTCCGAAATCCGGGTCGGCCAGGGCGGCCCGGGCGTCCGAGGCACCCCGCAGGATTTCCCCAATGTCGATGCCGGCTGCCGCGATGGGCAGGAGCCCCACGGCGGTCAGGACGGAGAAGCGGCCGCCGATGTCGTCCGGAATCCGGAACGTCTCGTATCCCTCGGCGTCCGCCAGGGTCCGGAGGGCTCCCCGGGCGGCGTCGGTGGTGGCGAAAATCCGGCTGCGGGCCCCTTCCCTGCCGTAGCGCCGCTCCATGTACGCCTTCAGGATCCGGAAGGCCGCCGCTGGTTCCGTGGTGGTCCCGGACTTGGAAATGACATTGACGGAGACCTCGCCGGTCTCCAGGAGGTCCAGCAGCTCCGCGTGCCAGGCCGGGCTCAGGTTGTGGCCGGCATACACCACAAGGGGGCCGTCCCGGCGTTCCCGGGGCAGGGAAGCCCGCTGGGAATGGGTCAGCAGGTCGATGGCCGCCCGGGCGCCCAGGTACGAGCCCCCGATTCCGACCACCACCAGGAAATCCGAATTCCGTCGAATGGTCTCCGCCGTCCGGAGGATTCGGTCGAACTCGTCCCTGTCATAGGCATCGGGCCACGACACCCACCCGAGAAAGTCGGAACCGGGCCCCTCGCCCGCCAGCAGGGCTGCCAGGGCAGCCTGCGCCGCCGGCGCCATCCGTTCCATTTCCTTCTCCCCGATCCAGCGTCCCGCAAGGCTCATGTCGAACGTCAGCATGGTCGTGCCTCCTCCGGTTTTGTCAGATCCTGTCAGCATTGTACCAGAATGTGCCGAAAATCCGTGAGGACCGTCCAGTACAGGATGCGGGAGACGGAGCGGCGATCCGGTATAATGGCAGCAGAACGGCCTGCCTGGCGCCCGGGCGCGGGCAGGGAAAGTGGAGGATGCGGATGGACCCGATCGAGTCCGCCAACCAGAAAATCGTCCTGCTCTACCTGCTGGACGCCCTCCCCGGCCTGACCGAGCCGCAGCTGGTCCGGCTGGCCCTGGACAGCCAGTACATGGATTACTTCCAGTTTGCCTCCCGCCTGGAAGCCCTATGCGACGACGGGCTGGCGTCCCGCTCGGTCCGCAAGGGGGAGGCGGTCCTGGACGCCTTTGGCCAGCCGGTCCGACGGGTCGACAGTACGCCCCGGGGACAGGAAGTCCTGGAGGCCCTGCGGCAATCCATCCCGGTTCCCATGCGGGCCTACCTGGCCGGGGCGGTGGAAGCGGCCCGGGGCGACCTGCGCCGGGAGGACAGCGTCCTGGCCGACTGGGCCCCAGGGCCGGATGGGTTCCCCATGGTGCATATCCGGTTGCGGGAAGGCGCCCGGGACCTCCTGGACCTGCGGCTCCTGGTCCCCGACGCGGGGGCGGCGGAACGGGTGTGCACCACATGGAAAAGCCGCACCCAGGACCTGTTCCCGGCCCTGCTGCGGCTGTTCCTGCCATTCGACAATCCCCCGCCGGACGAAGGCCCGCCGACGGAATGAACGCACCCTTTCCCGGTTACAGCGCCTTGAGGAGATCCGCTGTCCGATCGGCCAGGGCGTCAATGCGGGCCAGGTCCTCCCCGGCCGCCAGGCCCTTGACCAGGACCGTCTCCAGCCTCTCGGCCTTTATGGAGGCGGTCAGGGCGCAGAAGGATTCCTCCGCCCTGGTGCCCCATCCATAGGATCCCATGAACCCGAGATACCGGGTCTTGGGCTTCACGGCGGCAGCGGTACTGGCGGCGTAGGCCGCTGCGGGATGCAGGCCGCCCATGACGGTCGGGCTCGCCAGGATCATGGCACCGGCGTCCACCAGGTCGTCGATCATCCCGGCGGTTTCCAGGACCAGGCTCTCGGGCCGGGACGCCAGGTTGCGGCAGGACACGGACACGCCCCGGTCCGCCAGGCGGGAGGCCAGCCTCTGGACCATCTGGTATGTGCTG
>JAKPNJ010000138.1 GCA_029548445.1 Bacillota bacterium
TACAACAACGCCCAGCGGTTCTCGCGGGAACCCGGGCGGGCCCGCCGGCTCCTGGAGCTCAACCGGACCCGGCTGCGTCCCTATACCGGCACGGACCATTACCTGCTCATGAACGGCGTTGACCACATCGAAGCCCAGGACGACCTGCTGGACATCCTGGATACCCTGAACGACGAACTGCCCGAAGGCGACTGGATCAGCCAGGACACGATGCCATCCTACATGGCCCAGGTCCGGGCGGCCCTGTCCGATCCGGATGTCTATCGGGGCGAAATGCGCCACGGCGGACGTCGGAACCTGCTGGCCGGCACCCTGTCGTCCCGGGTGTACCTGAAACAGCAGAACGTCGGCTGCCAGGCGCTGGTCGAACACCTGCTGGAGCCCCTGGCGGTCCTGGCGGCCTGGAAGGGGGTCCGGGCCTATCCCGCCGGCTTCCTGCGGCATCTGTGGAAAACCCTCATGATGAACCACGCCCACGACAGCATCTGCGGCTGCAGCCGCGATGAAGTCCATCGGCACATGATGGACCGGTTCGCCCGGGTCGGGGAGATCGGCCGGGACCTGCTGGCCCGGTGCGGTGCCGGTCTCGCCGCCCGGGTGGCCCGGGACGGCGCCGAGCCGGACGACGCCCTCCTGGTGGTCGCCAACACCCTCCTGGCCCCCCGGGATGGCGTCGTCCGGATGGAGATCGATTTTCCTCGAGGCCAGGGCGTTCGGGAGATCGAGATCCTGGACAGCGCGGGACGGCGGGTTCCCTGCGACCGGCTGGACCGCCGGGAGACCGTCCGGGCCGTGACCAGCCCGCTGAACCTGCCCGGCTACATGGAGGTGGACCGGTTCCGGATCGCCTTCCAGGCCGACGACGTGCCGGCCATGGGCTATGCCCGCTGGATCGTTAGGCCCGCCGCATCCGGGGACAATGCCGGAGACCGGTCGGGGACTCCGGCCGCACCAGGGCTGAATCCGGCTGCCTGCGCATTGGAAAACCGCTGGCTGTCGGCGACCCTTCACCCGGACGGATCCTTGGACCTGCTGGACAAGGTCGGCGGGAACCTCTTTCCGGGCCTCCTCCGGCTGGAGGACCGGGAAGACATCGGGGATTCCTACATCCACGAATCCGCGGGCCTTCCCCCGGTGGTCGGCGACGGAACCGGCTTCCGGGTTCTCCGGACCGAGGCGGGCCAGGTTGCCCGGTCCATGACCTTCGCGTACTCCCTTTCGATTCCCGATTGCTTCCTGACGGCCGCCCGGCGGCGCAGCGGACGGAGGATCCGGATGCCGGTGGAGGTCACGCTGGCCCTGGATGGGGACGAACGGTTCCTGCGGGTTTCCATCCGGATCGACAACCGGGCCCGGGACCACTGGCTCCGGGTTCGCCTCCCCGTCGGCATCGACGCGCCGGCCGCCCGGGCGGCCAGTCCCTTCGACGCGGTCCTGCGGCCGCGCCGGGGCACGGGGCAGGGAGACGCCTGCCAGCCGGCCTGCGGATTCCTGGATGTGTCGGCTCCCGGCCGGGGCCTGGCCATCCTGTCCGACGGGCTGTACGAGTATGAATTCCCCAATGACCCGGACGGCCGGGTTTTCCTGACGCTGCTGCGGGCTACGGGACACATCCACCGGGACGAGGCCGACGGCAACCTGGGGGATGACTGGCTCGTGCCGGAGAACCAGTGCCCCGGGCGCCATGAATTCCGTTTCGCCCTCCTGCCCCACGACGGGCACCAGCCGGAGGGATGGGCCTTCGGGATGGCCCGGGAGTACCTGGCCCCCCTGCAGGCCTTCTGCCAACCGGTCCACCCGGACCGATTCGCAGTCTCGCGGCCCTTTGTCCAGGAACCGGGCATCCACGAGACCTTCCTGCTGCCCGGGGACCGCCTCCACCCGGATCTTCCGGCCACGGCCTCCCTCGTGTCCACGGACTCCCCCGACATGGTCCTCTCCTGCCTCAAGAGGGCCGAGGACCGGGACACCTTCATCCTGAGGCTCTTCAACGGATCCGGGCAACCGGCCGCGTTCCGGCTCCGGACCGGCATGCCCCTGGCCGAGGCCCACCGGACCGACCTGATGGAAACCCGCATCGAGGCCCTCCCGATAGGGGAAGACGGCCGCTGTCTCGACCTTTCGGCCGCTCCCCGGGAGATTGTGACCCTCGAGCTCGTCCCCGCCCCGGGAGACTGAGAAGGGAGGCAACCCATGCAGGAAAAGGTGCTCCGATCCGCCTCGCCCGTTGTCCGCCGGGCCCTGCACCTGGTCTGCCGGAGACTGGTGATTCCCACCCGCGTCAACCTGGACTACCTGGTGGCCTATGTGGCCGAGGGAACCCTGGAATTGCGGGTCGAGTCCGAGAACCTCTGCCGCATCCTGACCCAGGGCGATGTCCTGTTCATCCGCCCCGGACTGGAACACAGCCTCCGGACCCCCCGGGAGGGTCCCCTGCAGCTGCCCCACATTCATTTCGACCTGTTCCCGCAGAAGGACTCGGCCCGGGTTCCGGTCAATTTCAAGTGCCGGCGGGACCTGGATGCCGACGAGGTTCGGATGATCCGCCAGGACCTGCTGCCCGAGATGCCCTGCGTCCTGCGCCTGGAAAACCACGCGGAAGTGAAGCGGCTGATTCTCGAGACCATCGGGTGCCGCTGCGAGAACGCCGAGGAGACGCCCCTCCTCCAGAAGGCCCTGGTCCTGAACCTGCTGTACCTGCTCCACCAGGGGATCGCAAAGGGCAAGGAGGAGGAAAGGGGCAGCGAGAAGTACCGGGCCGAGCTTTCCCGGGCCGCCGAGTACATCGTGGAGAACAGCCACGAACGGATCGACAACGAGAGCCTGGCCCGGATGAGCCGCCTGAGCCCCTCCCATTTCATCAAGCTCTTCCGGGAACGGTACGGGGTGCCGCCCACCCGGTACCACGTCCAGTGCCGGATGGCCAAGGCACGCCGCCTGCTCCTGTCGACCCGGCTCAGCGTCGAGGAGATTTCCGAACAGACCGGGTATGAAAGCATCCATGCCTTCTGCAAGGCCTTCCGGAAGGCCGAGGGCATCTCCCCCGGCCGGTATCGGGCCAGCCGGCGCATACTGCCGGACGAGGGAGACTGGATAAAAAGCGGCTAGGACAAATTATCATCGGATAGAACATTGCATTGTTCTATCCCGGGACCTATAATGAGGATAAAGATATAATAACAGAGAGACTATATATATCAAATGTTTCTTGCAGAGGCATAAGGAAACGATGGTTTTTTGGCCGATCCACCGGCAGAACGACCATCCGGCAGGAGGGAGACGCCACATGAAGGACTTTGGGCTCTTTTCCGGAATCTGTTCTGTCCAGAAGGCCAGGAGTCGCCGCAGTTCCAGTTGGGACCGGACCGGCGGGAACCGGGATTGGTCGGTCATCCCGAAGGACGGCGGCCGGCAGGTCCTGCTGGAAGAGGCCGGGGCCGGCTGCCTGAACCATTTCTATTGGACCTTCGTCGAAGACGACCTGGCCGGCGCCGCCGAAGCCATCCGCAAGCGGGAGGCCATTTTCCGGGGCCTCGTGCTGCGGGCCTGGTGGGACGGGGCGGATGTGCCGGCCATCGAGGTGCCCTTCGGGGACTTCTTCGGCATCGCCAACGGGCGGTATCGCCGGATCGAGTCCCTGGCCTTCACGGCCAACCCCGGATCCCGTGGCGCGGAGGACCACGCCACCTGGGGGTTCAATTGCTATCTCCCCATGCCCTTCCGGAAGGGTGCCCGGATCGAGGTTGAAAACCAAGGTGACCGGGATGCCCGGATCTGGTTCCACCTGGACTATGAGTTGTATGACGACCCGTCGGCCCTTCCGCCGGCCACCGGGTTCCTCCACGCCGACTGGCATTGCGAAAACCCGACGGAGATCGACCGGGAGGCCCGGGGCATCAACCTCTCGGGCAAGGAAAACTACACGATCCTGGAGACCGAGGGCCGGGGGACCCTGGCCGGGTATTTCCTGACCGTCGTGAACCACGATCCCCAGTGGTGGGGCGAGGGGGACGACATGGTCTTCATCGACGGGGAGGCCTTCCCGCCCTCCTTCCATGGAACCGGCACCGAGGAGATTTTCGGCGGCGGGGCCTGTCCGGACACGGAGTATGCCGGTCCCTATACCGGATTCCACTGCATCGAGAACCGGCTGGGCCATCGCTGGTACGGAACCAACGGCATGTACCGCTTCTTCGTCCACGACCCGATCCGATTCGAACGCTCGATCCGGGTCTCCCTGGAGCATGGCCATGCCAACGACC
>JAKPNJ010000002.1 GCA_029548445.1 Bacillota bacterium
TTGAGACTCTAAGCGAAACGGCGATATTCGCCCTTGCGGCCCATTCGGGCATGCGGTATACTATTGAAGCCTTCGGGGCGACTGCGCCGCAGCCGCCCCGAACCGAACCACCCACTCCCGAAAGGAGGCCTCCCGTGCTGCGGAGCATGACCGGCTATGGTCGCGGCGAAGTCGTGACCGATACCGAACGCCTGCTGGTCGAGATCCGGTCGGTCAACAACCGGAACGCGGACCTGTCGGTGCGGATGCCCCGGTCCTTCCTGGCCCGGGAAATGGAAATCCGGGAACGGGTGGGCCGTCGGGTGTCCCGGGGCAAGGTGGACCTGTACGTGACGCATGAGGACCACCGGGAATCCACCGGTCGCGTGCATCTCGACCGGGGACTGGCGGTCGGGTACCTGAAAGCGTTGCGGGAGCTGGCCGACCTGGTCGGGTCCGCCGAGGGGCCGGGCCTCTCCCTGGTGGCCCGGTATCCGGACATCCTGCGGGTCGGTTCCGAAGAGGCAGGGGAAGCCGGAATCGAGGCGCGCCTGATGGAAGTGGTGGAGCAGGCCCTTGCGTCCCTGGACGAGATGCGGGTCCTGGAGGCGGAGCGGCTTTGTGCCGACATCGGGTCCAAGCTGGACCGCCTGGAAGCCCTGCGGGAGGAGATCGCCCTGCGGGCACCCCGGGTACCCGAGGACTATCGGGACAGGCTCCTGGCCCGGCTGGAGGCGTTGCTGGACGATCGGACCCGGCCCCTGTACGATCCCGCCCGGGTCGCCCTGGAAGTGGCCCTGTTCGCGGACCGGGCCGGCGTGGACGAGGAACTGGTCCGGCTGCAAAGCCATCTCCGGCAGTTCCGGGAGACCCTGGAGGGAGACGGGCCCGCCGGCAAGAAACTGGACTTCCTGATCCAGGAACTGGTCCGGGAAGTCAATACCATCGGTTCCAAGGCCAACGACCTGGCGGTGACGCAGACGGTCATGGAGATGAAAAACGAAATCGAGCGCATCCGGGAACAGGTCCAGAACCTGGAATGACCCGGCGGACGATGGGACGAACGGAGGGACAGGCGGACGCGATGGAACTCGTCAGGATCGGGTACGGCAACCTGGTATCGGCCTCCCGCCTTGTGGCGGTGGTGGGCCCGGATTCGGCGCCTGTCCGCCGACTCGTGCAGGAGGCCCGGGACCGGGGCTCCCTGATCGACGCATCTTCCGGCCGGAAGACCCGGTCGATCCTGGTCATGGACAGCGACCACGTGATCCTCTCCGCCCTGACCCCCGAGGAAATGGGCCTGGATGGCGCCGGCCCCCTGCGGGACTGGGCGAAGGAAGGAGACCGGACCCCATGACCCTGCTTCCGCCCAAGGGAATCGTCCTGTCCGTGTCCGGACCCTCCGGCGTCGGAAAGGGGACCGTGATCGCCGCGGTCCGGCGCCGGAACCCCGCCATTTTCCACTCCGTGTCCGTGACG
Organism: Bacillota bacterium; assembly: GCA_029548445.1. Classification (GTDB taxonomy): domain Bacteria; phylum Bacillota; class Clostridia; order Saccharofermentanales; family UBA5734; genus JAKPNJ01. Next base: position 1,459 of record JAKPNJ010000002.1, read on the forward strand.
ACCCGGTCCCCCAGGGTCGGCGAAACGGACGGCGTCGAGTACCACTTCCGGACCCGGGAGGAATTCGAGACCCTTCTGAGGGAGAACGGCATCCTGGAACATGACCTGTACTGCGGCAACTTTTACGGGACGCCCCGGGGCCCCCTGGAAGACGCGGTCGCCCTGGGCCGGGACGTGATCATGGACATCACCGTGCCCGGATCCCTGTCGGTCATGCAGAACTATCCCGACGCGGTGAGCATCTTCCTGCTTCCCCCGTCCCTGACGGAACTCCGGAACCGCCTGGAAGGCCGGGGGACCGAACCACCGGAGGCCATGGACCAGCGGCTGGCCAAGGCCCGGGACGAAATCAGCCGTGCCCCCCTGTTCGACTACGTGGTGGTGAACGAAGACGTCGACTCCACCGCCGTCGCCATCCTGAACATCCTCGAAGCCGAACGGCTGCGCTACCGACGACAGGAGGGGATCGAGAAACGCATCCTGGAGCTCTGAGCAGCCGACATGCCGCCTGGTCGTCCCCCTGCTTCCGCCCGCGCCGCATCCCGCGCATCCATGAAAAGGAGGCCCCACTCCCATGCTCGTGAAACCCTCGATCGAAGCCCTGCTTCCGAAAGTCGACAACCGTTACACCCTGACTCTCCTGATCGCCAAGAGAGCCCGCCAGCTGGTGTCCGGAGGACAGCCCCTGGTCCGCTCCGAGTCGCCCAACGTGGTGACCATCGCCTGCGAGGAACTGGACGAGGACCGCCTGGCCGCCATCCGCGGCGAAGTCCAGGTCCATGTGCCCCTTCGGCCGGAAGTGGCGGCGGCACGCCTGGCTGCCCTCAACCAGAACCATGACGACGACCTCCTGGAACTGGAGGACGAGTTCGCCTCCTCCCGGGCCCGGGCCCGGGCTGCCGTGTCGGCGGACGCCGCAGGAGCCGCCCCGGACGAGTCGGCCGGCGAGGTGGAGACCATGGAGGACCTGCTGGATCCTGACGAGGCCGTGGCGGTCGCCTATGCCGAAGAAATCAGCGACAGCGAAGACCTGTCCGTCATGGAAGCCGCTCTCGAGGCCGACGAGCCGGCCGAGGAGATGGAGGTCGACGAGGCATGAGGGTCCAGGCGTCCATGGACCGGGTCGTCGCCCTGGCACGAACCCGGGGTTTCGTCTATCCCGGTTCCGAGATTTACGGCGGACTGGCCAATTCCTGGGATTTCGGCCCTCTGGGCGTAGAACTCAAGAACAATGTCAAGCAGGCCTGGTGGCGCAAGTTCGTCCGGGAAAGCCCATACAACGTCGGGGTCGACTGCGCCATCCTGATGAACCCCCGGGTATGGGTCGCATCCGGGCATGTGGGCGGGTTCTCCGACCCCCTGGTCGACTGCCGGCAGTGCAAGGCCCGCCACCGGGCGGACAAGCTGGTGGAAGACTGGAACGCTGCCGCCGGCGTACAGGAGACTGCGGACGGGTGGGAGGAATCCAGGCTCATGGATTTCATCCGGGAACACCGCGTGCCCTGTCCCGCCTGCGGAGGCCATGACTTTACAGACATCCGCCGGTTCAACCTCATGTTCAAGACTTTCCAGGGCGTTACCGAGGACAGCGCAGCGGAGATCTACCTCCGCCCGGAGACCGCCCAGGGGATTTTCGTCAACTTCCGGAACGTCCAGCGGTCTTCCAGGAAAAAAATCCCCTTCGGCATCGCCCAGGTCGGAAAGGCCTTTCGCAACGAAATCACACCGGGCAACTTCATTTTCCGGACCCGGGAATTCGAGCAGATGGAACTGGAGTTCTTCTGCAAGCCGGGGACGGACCTGGAGTGGTTCGCCTACTGGAAGGATTTCTGCGTCGGCTGGCTCCTTTCCCTTGGCCTTTCGCCGGATTCGATCCGGACACGGGACCATTCCCCGGAGGAGCTGGCTTTCTATTCCAACGCCACCACCGACATCGAGTACCGGTTCCCCTTCGGATGGGGGGAGCTGTGGGGGATCGCCGACCGGACCGACTACGATCTCCGGCAGCACATGGACCACTCCCGGGACGACCTGTCGTATTTCGATCCGGACGACAACGAGAAATACGTCCCCTATGTGATCGAGCCCTCCCTGGGCGCCGACCGGGTCACCCTGGCCTTCCTGTGTGAAGCCTACGACGAGGAGACCCTGGAAGGCGGGGATGTCCGCACCGTCCTTCGGTTCCATCCCGCCCTGGCCCCGGTCAAGATCGCCGTGCTGCCCCTGTCCGCGAAGCTGGCCGAGGGCGCCCGGGCCGTCTGGAGCCGGCTGGCCGGTGCGGTGGCCTGCGAGTTCGACGACCGGCAGTCCATCGGCAAGCGCTACCGCCGCCAGGACGAGATCGGCACTCCCTATTGCGTGACGTACGATTTCCAGTCTCCCGAGGACGGCTGCGTGACGATCCGAGAGCGGGACTCCATGACCCAGGTCCGGGTTCCCGTCGGGGAGCTGAAGGACTGGTTCGCCGGACGATTCGATTTCTAGGACGGATCGACGGTTTTCTGGTATATTGTGTTGGATGAAAAAACGACAGACGTCGGAATGAATCGAGGAGGACCCACCATGACCAAGTATGTGTACATGTTCTACGAAGGCAACGCGGGCATGCGCAACCTGCTGGGAGGCAAGGGCGCGAACCTGGCGGAGATGACGGGACTGGGGCTGCCGGTTCCCCGGGGCTTCACCATCACGACGGAAGCCTGCACCCGGTATTATGCCGATGGGGAGACCCTGGCCGCCGAAATCGAGAAGGAGATCTTCGACACCCTGGCGATGGTCGAGAAGAACGTGGGCAAAACCTTCGGGGATCCCGGCAATCCTTTCCTGGTCTCGGTCCGCTCCGGTTCCCGCGCCTCCATGCCCGGCATGATGGATACCATCCTGAA
>JAKPNJ010000184.1 GCA_029548445.1 Bacillota bacterium
GTGCGCCCGCAACAGACACCCCTGTATCGACAGGGCCCTCGAATGCACCATACCGGTCCATGCCGTTCAATCTCACGACAGTGGGGAGTGCCTCGAATGCCCGGATCATCCCCAGTCCCTCGTCGAATGAGGTCAATCGGATGTACTTCTGCCTGGGATAACCCAAATCGTATACCGTTCTCCTGATCCCCATCGTGATGTCGAGAAACACCGGTGGAATCCTGCCGGGATCATGACTCGACCATCCCAGGAACTCCCGCGCGGCGGAGGCCATCCCGTCGATCGATGCAGCCCCTTCCGGCAGAATCGCGTACTGAACGGAGTACTTCGCAAGGGAGACGGGATCGTTTGCCGCCCGCTCGAAGGTTTTTTCCGCCCAGGTACGGCTCAATAGAGACACCTGTGCATGCCCACGGTACTGGAAGGAGGACCAGGTCGTGTTTTGGCCGGAATCCTTTCCGGCCAAGGCGCCATGAATCCGGGCGACGGCAGCGCCTTCCCGGATGGCAGCCAGAAATCCACCCCCAACCATGCCCGGGGCCCCTTCGGAGGAAAGCCCGAACACGGGCAGAAGAACCGGTGGCGGCACAATGGCAGGCCGATACTCCCGGTCAAGGGAGGGATCGGATCCGAAGACATCCAGGGCCACCGGCGCGACAACTCGTATCGTTCCTGGCTCGAATGCCGATATGGAACCGCTGCCATCCGGCAGAAGGAAAAAGCCTTTTTCCTCGGATCCCGCGGACCCAAAGAAAGGGAGGACTTCGACTTCGACCAGCCGCTTGTCCTTGTCTTCCAGCACCTGATCAAAAGGAACTTCCACGACCAGGTGGTGCCCGGAAATCGAGTAGTCCAGGGAAAGCGATATGCCTTCCGTCGGAAACCGATACACCGCCCGGAGACGATTGGCGGAGGAAAACAGCGACAATCCGTTCTCGGCAACCGAGCCCGCCGCGCTCGTCGACTCGGAGAGGTTGCCCTTTCCATCGATCATCGTAATGACGATCTGCGAAGCCAGGCGCATCCGGTTCACGCCCCTGGCCCTTGGATCATTGTTGGGATTCCTGGGATTCGTGGCATGAATTCGGCCAGTTTCGAGATCCTGAATGATGACCCGCCCTGTTGCGGGGTCAACGGCAAGAGAGAGCCGGGAGTTGTGCAGGACTTCCGTCGGGATGTCCGCCGAGAACGGGAGGAGGTCCGACCCGGTCCGGGCGCTTCCCGGATTGGCCTGAACGCCAGGCGCCAGGACGCCCAACATTCCGCCTGCCAGGATGATCAAAGCCAGCCAGCGAATCGGACGGCGGAATGGACGGGTCCTTCTCATGCGCCTCCCCCTTCGATCAGGAATCCGATCTCGTCCGCTAGCGTCGCAACGAACGTCACGATTTGCTGGAACAGCGCCCAGACCAGGACGGCCAGGAACACGATCAGCAAGACACCGAACAGCGTGAGCAGGAGCGTCCCGAAGGTTTTTCGAAACGAGTACTCATGCAGGGTCATCAGGCCG
>JAKPNJ010000188.1 GCA_029548445.1 Bacillota bacterium
TCCGGCGCCTGTCACCGACGTCACTTTCCCAAAGGTCGTCACCACGGCCTGTTCCGATTCCGCAACCGTATAGAAACCGGTGGAGACGACGATCAGGAGAACGATGGCGAGAGCGCCCAACAGCACCAGCCGTTCGATGCGCATGTTCATGAAAACCTCCTTCAGCGTTCACGCTGGCTCCCATTGTACCACGTCCCGTTTCGGTCGCGGATGTCGGTGCGTGTTGACATGCCGGACGAAATGTCCTATATTCTGTATTGTACATTATTTACTACCAGTCAATCTTTTCTTCCCGTACTCCGAATCCGCTTCCGTCCCTGCGGGCGGCCGGGAAATGGACGAGAAGGACCGAGGCAAGGATGAACATCCAGTTCAAGAAGGGCGTTCTCGAACTCTGCGTCCTCTCGATGCTGGCCGGCGGCGACCGGTACGGGTACGAGCTTGCCAGTTCCCTGTCGGATCGCATCCATATCTCGGACGGAACCATCTATCCGATCCTGCGGCGGCTGAGGAGCGACGGGTTCGTCACGACCTTCCTGGAGGAATCCAGTGGAGGACCTCCCAGGAAGTATTACCGCCTGACCCGGGCGGGCCTGGAAGAGCAGCGGCGATTGCGGGAAGAATGGGACGAATTTGCGGCCAGCGTAGGCCGGGTCATTGCCGGAGGGTAACCCGATGCGGAAGGCAGACTTCATGGACCGTCTTCGAAACGCCCTGGCCGGCCTGCCGTCGGAAACCGTCGACGAGATCCTGGCGGACTTCGACGAGCATTTCCGGGTCGGCCTGGCGTCCGGCCGGCCCGAGGAAGAGATCGCCCTGGAACTCGGCATTCCGGAGGATTTGGCCCTCGCATACCGGGAGACGGCGGATAGGACCGTTCCGTCCCCTGCGGCCGGCGCCGGGCCGGCTGAATCCGTCGCGTCGCCCCACCGCGAGGACGGAGGCGAAAAGGCGGCCCGGATCGTATTCGCTGTCCTGGCGCTTCTCTTCTTCGACCTGGTCATCCTGCTGCCGCTCCTGGCGGTGCTGGTCACGGTCCTGGCCGTCCTGTGGGCGATCGCCGCCGTCCTTCTCTGTCTCGGGCCGGCACTGGTCATCGCGGGTGTCGCCTTCTCCGCCGCCGTCGCCTCCCCTGGCTTGCTCCTGGCCTCCATCTGTTTTGGGATTGCCTTGCTGGCCCTGGCCATCCTGGGAATCCTTGGCATGGCCTGGACCACCCGGGGCTTCATCCTCGTGATCCGGTTTCTTGTCCGCCTGCATATACGAATCGTCAAGGGAGGGTCTGCCGCATGAAAGGAAAACTCGGGGTCGGGGCTGTCATCGCCGTTGTCTGCGCCATCTGTTTCATTCTTTTCGCCGTCCTGGGAATCGTGTTCGTGGTCTCGTCCGCATGGAGCGGGAGTCTGTCCGACCTGTTCAATTTCCGCGACGGCCTGCCGTTCCGGATCGGACCGGCCGAGTCGCATGAGATCGACGATCTTGAAGCCCGGGATGACGACGAATTCGACGAGATCCGAATCAATACGGTATCGTCGGAGATCCGGGTCCGGGTCGGGGGCGACCAGGTCCGCGCCCACCTGTCCGGTACCTGCAGGTCCGTCTCGGGTCCTGTCCAATTGGATATGACTGCCGATGGAGACATACTGCGGATCAAGGTCGAGTATCCTGTCTTCGGACTCCTCCGGTCCGACCTGGTACTCGAGGTAACGGTACCTGCGTCGTTCGCCGGCAGGATCCGGGCGGCCAGCGTATCCGGCGACGTATCGGTCCAGCTGGAAGGGATCGTCCTCGAAGACCTGGAAGCGAGTTCCGTTTCCGGCAGGCTCGATGTCACGGGAGGCTCCTATGCCAGGGGGGATTTCTCCACGACTTCCGGCCGCATCGAGGTCTCCGGGTCCGACGGGGCGCTCG
>JAKPNJ010000352.1 GCA_029548445.1 Bacillota bacterium
ATGACCTTGCGAAACCACGGGCGACTCGGGAGTGAAATCATGAAAAACGGAAGAACGCGCCGTCCCTCCGCGCTTCTCGCCCTGTCCCTGGCAGGGCTCCTGTTCCTGATGATGCCGGCGTCGGTTCTGGGGGCGACGCCCGCCGCCACCGTCACGGGACCTGCCACGGTCCGGGCAGGGGATACGATCAAGGTGGCCGTCAAGATCGGCGGCACGGGGCTTCGGGCGGTCCAGGGCGAAATCCAGTATGATGCGGCGGTGCTGTCGTTCAGGGAAACCGGCGGGCTGTTGTCGGGCTGGGGGTTCGAGGAAGCCGACAGCAGCGTGGCGGGGAAATTCGTCTTCATCATCATGGACAAGCAGCAGGAAGCCCCCATCGACAGCACGAAGCAGCTGTTCACGCTGACGTTCCAGGTCCGGTCCGCCGTGGCGGCGGGGGACACGATCCGGGTCCTGGCTGCGAAGCTTGCGGCCAGCGACGGCGTCGACGACTTCTATCCGGCGGATGCGTCCTACTCGGTCCAGGCCGCGGCGCCCCTTTCAGGGAACACGGACCTGGCGAGCCTGACAGTGGCGAACGCCACCCTCGAACCCGCCTTCGGCAAGGGGACGACCTCTTATACCGTGTCGGTGCCCTTTGATGTGTCGTCCCTGGACCTTGTGGCCAAGGCAGCCGATGCCAAGGCCAAGGTCTCCGTTTCCGGCAACAGCCTGGCGGCGGGGGGGACGACGGACGTAGCCGTCACGGTCACGGCGGAGAGCGGGGCGAAGAAGACCTATACGATCCGGGTCACCCGGGCCCAGGACCCGAACTATGTGGCCAGCGGGGACAACGCCCTGGTCGGCCTGTCGGTGGAGGGGTTCCTGCTGTCGCCGCCCTTCGAGCCGGAGCGGCTGGACTATGTGATCTGGCTGCCGTATGAGGTCGAGCAGGTGGCCGTTTCCGGGACCCCTGCGGACGGGAAGGCCGCCGTGGCGGTGGAAGGCGCCGCCGGGTTCGCGGCGGGGCAGGGAAACGCGATCCGCGTGGTGTGCACGGCGGAAGACGGGACGACCCGGACCTATACGATTGCGGCCATGCGGGCGGCCGCCCATGGCGACATCACCGGGACGCCCCCGGCCACTCCGGAGCCGACGGGCGAGCTGACAGGAGAGCCGACGGGCGAGCCGACGGCCGCGCCCTCGGGGGAGGCCACCGGGACGCCGGCTGCGGAGGGGACGCCAACGCCGACAGGCGGCGGGAATCCGTCGGACCGGGACGGCCCGCCCATCCGGCTGGAAATCTGGGAGATCCTGGTGCTGGCGTTGGCCCTGGCGGGCCTGGGCTATGGCGCGGCGCTGGTCTTTGGCAAGGGGCGGAAGGGCGCGAGGTAGTGTTTTGAAACGCATGTGAAAACGGCGTACGCAACGTACGTTTTCCGTCTACAACCCGATGGTGTACGCGAAGAACCGCTCCCCCTGGGGCGGGACCCTAACCGCCCAGTTCCCGTCCGGGTCCACCACCCCGGACGGGGCGGAGCAGGGCTGGTCCGTCGGGTGGCTGTTGTCGACCGTGACAACCCAAAGCCCACCGGCCCGGGCCCGCATCCGCAGGTTCGACTCGTGGTACTGCCAGGCGACCACCCGGGAGAACTCGTCCGGGGACCGGCCGCCGTTGACCGCATGGAAGATGATCCGGGCCCCCAGGTCCGACAGCCGCTGTGTCAGGTGGGGAT
>JAKPNJ010000198.1 GCA_029548445.1 Bacillota bacterium
GGTCGATGAGAACCGAGCGGGACCGCTCCATGACCAGCCAGGCGTTGGCCTCCAGGGGACCGAACGGGAGTCGGAGGACCCGCAGGTCGGTTCCCGGAAACAGGTGGCTTTCCGCGGCGTCGATGCCCGCCATGGGACTCAGTAGGCGATGCCCTGGGCGTACATGGCCCGGGCCACCTTCAGGAACCCGGCGATATTGGCGCCAAGCATCAGGTTGTCCGGATCCCCGTATTCCGCCGCGGCCGACCGGGCCTGGGTGTGGATGTCCACCATGATCTGGTGGAGCTTCCGGTCGACTTCCTCGAACGTCCAGCTGTATCGCATGCTGTTCTGGGACATCTCCAGGGCGGAGGTCGCGACCCCGCCGGCGTTGGCGGCCTTGGCGGGACCGTAGACGACGCCGTTGGCCAGGTAGCACTCGATGGCTTCCGGGGTCGAGGGCATGTTGGCGCCTTCGCCCACGGCCTTGCACCCGTTCCGGACCAGGAGGGCCGCAGCCTGGCCGTCGATTTCGTTCTGGGTCGCGCAGGGCAGGGCGATGTCACAGGGGATGGACCAGATCCCGTCGCATCCGTCCACATAGGTTGCGGCGGGATGGGCTGCCAGGTACTCGCGGATCCGGCCCTTGCGGATTTCCTTGATCTCTTTCACCAGGGGCAGGTCGATGCCGTCTGGATCATGGATATAGCCGTTGGAATCGCTGAGGGCCACGACTTTGGCTCCCATTTGGGTCGCCTTTTCGGTGGCGTAGATGGCGACATTGCCGGAACCGGAGATGACGACGGTGGCGCCGTCGAAGGAAAGGCCCCCGGGTTTCATGGCCTCTTCCATGAAATAGCACAGGCCGTAGCCCGTCGCCTCGGTCCGTGCGAGGGAACCACCCCAGCCGATCCCCTTCCCGGTCAGGACGCCGGTAAAGTCGTTGCGGATCCGCTTGTACTGCCCATACATGAAGCCGATCTCACGGCCGCCGACACCGATGTCTCCCGCCGGCACGTCCGTGTCGGGACCAATGTGGCGCTGCAGCTCCGTCATGAAGCTCTGGCAGAAACGCATGATCTCCCCGTCGGAACGGCCCTTGGGATTGAAGTCCGATCCGCCCTTGCCGCCCCCGATGGGCAGGCCGGTCAGGGAGTTCTTGAAGATCTGCTCGAAGCCGAGAAACTTGATGATCCCGAGGTTGACCGACGGGTGGAAGCGGAGGCCGCCCTTGTAGGGGCCGATGGCGCTGTTGAACTGGACCCGGAAGCCCCGGTTGACCTGGACCTTGCCTGCGTCGTCGACCCAGGCGACACGGAACAGGATCTGCCGTTCCGGTTCCACGATGCGGTCAAAAATGCCGGCGGCCACCCACTCGGGGTTGCGCTCCGCGACGGGCTCCAGGGACTCCAGGACTTCCTGGGCGGCCTGCAGGAATTCGGGTTCGTTGCCGTTCCGGGCGACGACCTGGTCCATGACGGATTGAAGGCGATTCAGGCGCATATTCGTGTCCTCCTTTGGACATCTCGCAAGATAGTGGCGGCTTCCTTGCCGTTCTCGGTCGATTATACCACTAGCGGCGAGATACAGGAGGAAAATTTGCAGGAAGTTTCATTCACACTTTCATACATCTTCACAAAAGAATGTCGGTTCAGGGGATATCGGAAGCGTCCTCCGATGCGTGGCGGGCGGACAGGGAGGCGTGGATCGCCGCTGCGGCTTTCTTGCCGGCCCCCATGGCCAGGATAACCGTTGCAGCTCCCGTCACCACGTCGCCGCCGGCATAGAAGTCGGACCGGCTGGTCCGTCCGGTTTCCTCGTCGACCACGATGCCGCCCCACCGGGTGGTCTCCAGGCCGGGGGTCGTCTTTCGAATCAGGGGATTCGGCGACTGGCCGATGGCGATGACGACGGTATCCATGGGCATGTCCTGCTCGGAACCCGGAATGGGGACCGGGGAGCGGCGCCCCTTGGCGTCAGGCTCGCCCAGCCGCTGCTGCTGGACCCGGATGCCCCGGACCCATCCCTTTTCGTCTCCCAGGATTTCCACCGGGGTGGACAGCAAATTCAGGCGGATGCCTTCCTCCACGGCGTGGTGGATCTCTTCCTTCCGGGCCGGCATCTCCTCCTCGGAGCGCCGATAGACGATATGGACCTCTGCCGCGCCCAGGCGCAGGGCCGACCGGGCCGCGTCCATGGCCACATTGCCGCCGCCCACCACGGCGACCCGTTTCCCCACCGCCACCGGTGTGTCGCAATCGGGGAACCGGTACGCCTTCATCAGGTTGACGCGGGTCAGGAACTCGTTGGCCGAGTACACCCCGTTCAGGTTCTCGCCCGGAATACCCATGAACGACGGCAGCCCGGCCCCTGTCCCGATGAAAACGGCTTCGTACCCTTCTTCCATGAGCTCGTCCAGCAGGACGGTCTTCCCCACCACCTGGTTGGTCTGGATTTCGACCCCCAGCCGTCGCAGGTCATCGATCTCCTTCTGCACGATGGCCTTGGGCAGCCGGAATTCCGGGATGCCGTACATCAGGACGCCGCCCGGGACGTGGAAGGCCTCGAAGATCGTGACGTCATACCCCAGTTTCGCCAGGTCCCCGGCGCAGGTCAGCCCCGCCGGTCCCGATCCCACGACGGCCACCCGGATGCCGTTGGACGGGGGCCGGGTCACGGCATCGCAGGCAACCGCCATATGGAAATCGGCGGCGAATCGTTCCAGGCGGCCGATACCCACAGGCTCTCCCTTGAATCCCCGGACGCAGAGCTGCTCGCACTGGGTTTCCTGGGGACAGACCCGGCCGCAGACGGCCGGCAGGCTGTTGGTCTCGCGGATGA
>JAKPNJ010000204.1 GCA_029548445.1 Bacillota bacterium
GTATCCCAGGCCCCCGTGGAATAGACGCGAAAATCACGGACCTCGGGCATTGAAACCGTGATCTGTCGGATCAGGTCACGGAAATAGGCGTCGACCTCAAGCACCGAGACGAATCCCCGACCGTTCCCTGATACATAGGTCAGGAATTCGTCCGAGAAGGCCAAGTCATCGAGAATGGCCTCATACCGGGCAATTTTGTACCCGATCAGGGACGCGATCTTGTCCGTCGATGTCTGCAGGGAGACGACAATCTGCTCCGTCAGCGATTTCCGGGTCGTCGTCCAGGCACTGATCCCGATGACGGCGATCGGGATGGCGGCGACCAACAAGTATGAGAGCACCAGCTTCTGCCAGAAACGAAGCGACAGGAACCAGCGCAAGACGCGACGCACCATGTCAGGCATCCCGATACTGGGCCGGAGTGCATCCGACATGGCTGCGGAAGATGGAACAGAAGTAGGACGTGTTGCTGTACCCGACCGCTTCGCAGATTGTGCCGATCCGAAGGGTTGTCGCGCGAAGGAGTTCCTTCGCCTTTTCGATACGATAGTCGGTCAGGTATTTCATAAAGCTCTGGCCGGTCTCCTTCTTGAACAAATAGCTGAGATAGTTCGGCGAGAGGTGTACCCTGTCGGCGATGACTTCGAGATTGATGTTCCCGCCATACTCCTTGCGCAGGATCTTCACGACCGTCTCGATGACCTGGCGCGTATGCTCCTGCTTGGCTTCCCCCGGGATGGAGGCTTCGTCATGCAATGACATGCACAGATCCCGAATTTCCTCGAAGCGATCCGCCAAGTACGCCGCTTCGACGAATTCCCGGAGCGACTGTCCCTTGTCGGACCGTCCCGACAGGGCTTCTGTCGCCATCTCCGCCGCCAGGTGCTTCGTAAAAATTGCGGAGGAGGCCCCCTTCGCCAGGATTGTGTCGAACAGGTTCAGGGATTCATAGGATGCGCTGGGATCCTGGAGTCGGATAAGGTGTCCAACATGACGAGCCCTTTCCAGGAGATCGTCTGTCCTTGCGTCGTGCTCCACCTCGTCTGTCACGGAGAGAACGAGGGGTTCCGTGTGAAAGAATCGAACCTCGGCCCGCTTCTCCAAACGCCTGTACATTGCGGGAAGCTCTCCAAGATCGCCCAGCGTTCCGCCAAGGCCAATCACGCCAGCCCGGCCTTCGAGGGTCATGGTCTCCGAAAGACGCAATGCGGCCCTATGCATGGCCTCGGATCCGGCATTGGAGAACAGGAGGACCTGGTACTCGTCCATGGGAACGGGAAAGATCCGATGGAGGTTGTGTTTTGCGATCCAGGCCTCAACATCAAAGTTCCTGGAGGCCAGGATTGGCTCCCGGAATACCAGCAGGGCAAGGTCCAGTCCGTACGGCCACATGAAGCCATCCGGCCGTTCCCTGCCCGTTGCCCCATGTCCCCAGACCAGGTCCGTGACCATCCGCCTGAGGATTGAGTCGTCTTCTTCCCTGCAGGAATGGACAATCTTCGTCAGGAGTTGCTCGAGTTCCGGTGGCTTGATGGGTTTCAGCAGGTAATCACGGACTCCCAGGCCCATTGCCCTCTGCGCGTATTCGAATTCCCCAAACGCACTGAAGATGACAATCTTCAGCGCCGGATTCCGTTCGAGAGCCCTGGCGGTCAGCTCGAGACCGTCCATGCGGGCCATGCGGATATCCGTCACCATGATGCGAACCGTACGCGCCGACAGAACCTCCAGGGCGGAAAGCCCGCTGTCCGCCTCGATCACATCGAGTGGAAGGCTCGACCGTTCGATCAGGAAGCGAATGCCATCCCGATCAATTTTTTCATCATCCACGACGAGAACCGTATACATGGGATCCTCCGCCTGCATTCTACTCGTCCAATCCCTGTCCGGCAATTCGGAGGCAATGGAAAGGGACGCCTCCTGTCCGGAGGCGTCCCTGCGGCTGCAAGGATGGACGCTCAATTGGCCTCAAGCGCCCTGTCGATTTCATTCTGGAAGATGGGCCTGAATTTCTCAATGCTCGTTCCAAGCGGCTTGTTCATCCGGAGGTCATCCGTAAAGGCAATGAACTTGCTCCAGAGATTCGCGTATCCCGTGAAAATGGGGGTCACGGAGCCCTCGGCCTTCAATTGACGGAGCCGCTCGATCTGTGACACAGTCAGGTAAGGGGGTTGACCTTCTTCCGGTGCATATGCCAGGCGTTCGCCGGTCTTCAGCACCTGTTCGATGAACGCGCAGGCAGCTTCGGAGTTCGCGGCCCCCTGGGCAACTCCCCAGGCGGACGCCGGAAGATACTGAAAGCCTTTCTCTGCACTGT
>JAKPNJ010000205.1 GCA_029548445.1 Bacillota bacterium
CGTCGTCGATTACGGCATGGGCAACCTGGCCTCGGTCCAGAAGGCCTTCCAGTTCATCGGGGCCGAGGCCGCCATTTCCGACGATCCGGCCGTGGCCCGGTCGGCGGAGGCCCTGGTCCTGCCGGGGGTCGGCGCCATCTCCGATGCCGTGGCCGCCCTGAAGGCCCGGGGCATGGATCGGGCTGTCCGGTCCTTCGTGGAGGAGGACCGTCCCTTCCTGGGGATCTGCCTGGGCATGCAGATGCTGTTCGAGGAAAGCGAGGAGGGGCGGGAAGGCGGCCGGGTCCGGGGCCTGGGGCTGCTGCCGGGGGTTGTGCGCCTCCTGCCCCCCGGCCCGGGCCTCAAGATTCCCCACATGGGATGGAGCCGCCTCCTGCCCCCCGGGGACCGGCCAGCGGAACGACCCGGGGAACCGCCCGTCCGAAAGGCCGACGATCCGCCGGGTGTTGTCTTTGGGCCCGGACCCGTTGTATACTTCGTCCACTCCTATTATTGTGAATGTGGGGACCGGTCCCTGGTGACCGCCCGCGCGATTCACGGCATTCCCTTCGACGCGGCCGTCCGGCGCGGCCGGTTGGCGGCGACCCAGTTCCATCCGGAGAAGAGCGGGGACGCGGGGCTCGACATGCTTCGCAGGTTCGTCGCATCGCTGCCCTCCCGGCAGCGGCAGGAAAAAGGAGGCATCCCATGCGCCACGACATGATCATCTATCCCGCCATGGACCTGCTGGAAGGCAAGGTAGTCCGCCTCGTCCGGGGCGATTATGAAAAGGCGACAGTCTACGACACGGATCCCATGGCCCGGGCCCGGCGCTTCCGGGAAGCCGGGGCGACCTGGATTCACGTGGTCGACCTGGACGCCGCCAAAACCGGCGTACCCGTCCACCACGAACTCATTGCCCGGATCCGGAAGGAGACCGGCCTGCTCGTCCAGCTGGGCGGCGGCATCCGGAACATGGAAACCCTGGAGTCCCTCCTGGAGAAGGGGATCGACCGGGCCGTCCTGGGTACCGCGGCGGTACGGGATCCGAAGTTCGTCGAGGAGGCCCTGTGCCGGTACCGGGACCGGATTCTCGTGAGCATCGACGCCAGGGAGGGCGAAGTCGTCACCGACGGCTGGACCCGGGGCAGCGGCATGGAAGCCCTGCACCTGGCCCAGAAGGTGGAGGCCATGGGCGCCGCCCGGATCCTCTACACCGACACCGTCCAGGACGGGACCCTGACCGGTCCCAACCTGTGCGGCATCCGCCTGATGCTGGAGCAGACCGGCCTCGAGATCATCGCCTCCGGCGGCATCGGGTCCCTGGAGGATGTGGACGATGTCCGGGAAACCGGCATCGCCGGTCTCGTGATCGGCAAGGCCCTGTATGAAGGAAAGGTGGACCTCGCCGCATGCCTGCGAAACGGGTGATTCCCTGCCTCGACGTCCGCAACGGGCGGGTGGTGAAGGGTGTCAATTTCGTGAACCTGCGGGATGCCGGGGATCCGGTGGAGGCCGCCCGGGCGTACAACCGGTCCGGGGTCGACGAGTTGGTTTTCCTGGACATTACCGCCACCACGGAGGGACGGGGAACCGTGGTGGACATGGTCCGCCGGGTGGCGGAGCAGGTCTTCATTCCCTTTTCCGTGGGCGGCGGGATCCGGACTGTCGAGGACATCCGGGCCATCCTGTCGGCGGGGGCGGACAAGATCTCCCTCAACTCCGCCGCGGTCCGGAATCCGGCCTTGGTGACCGAGGCCGCCGACCGGTTCGGGCGCCAGTGTGTCATCGTGGCCATCGACGCCCGGAAGCGGACGGACGGCCCCGGACATGAAGTGTACATTGCCGGGGGAACCCAGCCCACGGGGCTGGACGTGGTCGCCTGGGCCCGGGAAGCCGAGCGGCTGGGCGCGGGGGAGATCCTCCTGACCAGCATGGACCGGGACGGGACCCGAAGCGGGTACGACCTGGCCATTACCCGGGCCGTGGCCGACGCCGTGTCGGTCCCCGTGATCGCCTCCGGGGGCGCCGGTACCCTGGCGCATTTCTACGACGGCATCGCGGAGGGCGGCGCCGAGGCGGTCCTGGCGGCGAGCCTGTTCCATTTCGGGGAAATCGCCATCGCCGACCTCAAGCGCTACCTGGACGCCCGGGGCCTCCCGGTCCGAATGGACCGGACGGCTCCCCTGCTGTCCCCCGACGAGGCCCTCCAGGCCTTTGACGACATGAAGAAGGACGCGGCGGGGCTGGTCACGGCCATCGCCCGGGACTTCCTGGACGGCGAGATCCTCATGGTGGCCCACATGGACCGGGAAGCCTTCCTTGCCACCTGCGCCACCGGATACCTGCATTTCCACAGCCGCAGCCGCAACCGCCTATGGAAGAAGGGCGAGACCTCCGGCCATGTCCAGCGGGTCATCGAGAGCCGCATCGACTGCGACGGGGATGTCCTGCTGTTCCGGGTGGACGCGGCGGGCCCAGCCTGCCATACCGGCGCCGCCACCTGCTTCCACCGCTCCCTGGCCTCCTTCGCGGCCGACGCGGCAGGGGAGGACAACCGGCAGGAGACCGGCCCGAAGGAGAGGAGACCGGAATGAGCCAGATCGGCACAAACCTGGACGAGCTGTACGAGGTCATCGTCGGCCGCCGGGAGAATCCCGTGGAGGGATCCTACACCAACTACCTGTTCGACAAGGGACTGGACAAAATCCTGAAGAAGATGGGCGAGGAGACGACGGAGGTCGTCATCGCCGCCAAGAACGGCAGTCACGGCGAGATCGTCTACGAGATGGCCGACCTGCTGTACCACCTCAGCGTCCTGATGGTCGCCCAGGGGATCACCTGGCAGGAGCTGGACGACGAGCTGAAGCGCCGGCGATAGTTAAGCGATCGCGACAGCGATAGTTAGGCGATCGCACCGGCGATCGCACCAGCGATCGCACCAGCGATCGCGACAGCGATCGCACCGGTGATCGCACCAGCGATCGCACCGGGATCAGGTCAGGTTCAGGATCGGCTGGAAAATGGCGTGGCGGATGTGCACCGTGCTGCGGGGCGGGGCCTCGAGTTTTTCCTGCATCAGCTCGAAGGCGCACCGGCCCATGGCTGTCTTGGGAACGTCCACCGAGGGCATGCAAATCCCGAACTGCTTGCACAGGTCGATGCTGTTGAAGCTGAGGAAGGTCACCCGGTCCGGGATGGAGATGCCCTGGCCGGTCAGGAACATGTGGGCCTGGGTGGCAAAGGTGTCGCTGTCCGTAAAAATCGCCGTCACGGGGTCCGGCCCGTTGACGGCCGCCAGAAGTTCGTTCATCCAGCCGTTCTTCAGGCAGTCGAGTTCCTCGACGGACTTGGGGTCCCGCTCCTTGAGCGCTTCCGTGGCCCGACGGAATCCCTCGCCCCGCTCCAATATGGCCTCGGCGTCGTCATCGGAGGTATAGAGCCGCAGGATGCGCCGGTGCCCGTTCTGGATCAGCCAGCGGACGGCCCGGTAGGACCCGGAAATATCGTCGCACATCACGCAGTCGCAGTGGATGTCGAAAGGAGGCTTGCCCACCATGACCGTGGGGATGCCCGACTCGACCAGGCGGATATAGTTCTGGTTCCCCTTGTAGGGATCGTCCCGGCGGGGGTTGATGATCACCCCGTCCACGTGGTTCGCCAGCATGGTGCTGACCGCGTTGCTCTCCCGGTCGAAGGAATCGTTGAACATAATGTTCAAGGCGTAGTTGTTCCGGGACGCCAGCTCTTCCAGTTCCTTCAGGATGGGGCCGAAGAACACGGTGATTTCAGGGAAGATCACCCCGATGACCTTCTTGGACAGGAATCCCCGCTCCCCGGCGGATCCCAGCTCGGACAGGGACAGTCCGCTGAGGCTGCTGACGAAGGTTCCCTTGCCCTGGACGGCGTTGAGGAGCCCCTTCTCGATCAGGGTTGTATAGGCCTTGCGGACGGTCAGCCGGCTGACCCGCAGCTGGGCGGCCATCTCATGCTCCGAGGGAAGCCGGTCTCCGGGTTTCAGCTCCTGGCGATGGATCCGGCCGATGATCGTATCCTGGATCTGCTGATATAAATGCATCCCGTTCTTCTTCATCGCTGCGCTCCTCACGATCGGGTGAATCAGACAAATGGCTGATTGAATGATACGACAGATGTGTGGGAATGGCAAGGTTCCTGTATGAATATCATCGTTTTATTGTATATGCATGAAGGGCGAAACGGCCTCCGAAGGGATCCGGATGTATTGGAAATCGATTGAAACGACCATACAGGCGGGGAGCTGCTTCCGAAGAAATGGAATTCCTGTTCGGCAATAGGATGGATTATCGTGGGAATCGGTTGCCAAAACCTCGTCAGGAATGCTATATTGATGTATAGATTCCTGAATAGTTATATAGAATAAAATATATGTATAGAAAACGGAGGATATAAGATGTCCATTCACCAGGCCGACTGGATCTGGCCGGACGCGGATCCGGACGCGAAGGATGCCTTCGCGTACCTGCGCCGGGAGATCGCCCTGGCGCCCGATGTCGTGTCCCTCCGGATCCAGGTGACCGCCTCCAACCGTTACCGGCTGTATGTGGACGGGGAGCCGGCGGGCATCGGCCCCTGCCCCGGCGCCCTGTCGCATTCCTACTATGACGAAATGCAGCGGCCGGTCCCCCGGGACCTGGCCGGCGGCCGGATCTGCCTGTCCGCCGTGGCCTATTGCGTCGGGGAGAAGACCGCCATGGTCACCGACCAGAACCAGGGCCCGGCCGGGTTCCGCTGCGCCATCGCCCTGGTCGCCGCCGACGGGCGCGAAACCTGGATCCGTACCGATCCCGACTGGAAGGGCATCCTGGCCCCCACGGCCCCGGTGGACCGGTTTCGGCTGGACGAGTCCCGGGTCAGCCGGTGGGGCGGCTATCGACAGGTGTTCCTGGCCGGCCAGGAGCCCGCGGGATGGCAGCATCCGGGCTTCGACGACCGCGCCTG
>JAKPNJ010000353.1 GCA_029548445.1 Bacillota bacterium
CGGGATCCCAGGGCCGTCAGGTTCGACAGGAGGCCGTCGGGGTCCGCCTCGATCCGTTCATATGCCTCCGCCAGGGCATCCCGGATCCTTTCTGCTGCGGAAACGACTCGCCGCCGCTCCTGCAGGCGGTCGTCCTCCCCAGGGGACAGGTTGGCCGCCTCAATCTCGGCCAATTGGTATTTCAGGATGTCCATGGCGCGTTCCCTGCCGGCCGGGTCCGACCCAAGGGCCAGCATGGACTTCAAGATGTCCTGATGTTCGGAGATTCCAATGAGATAGGGATCGAGAGCCATTTGAAGCCCAGGGCCGGCATATCGGTCCAGCAGGACCCGATGGGTCTCGGTCCGGAATATCATCTGGTTCTCATTCTGCCCATGGATGTCCAGCAGCCGTTCCGCCACTTCACGAAGTGTCGAGAGCGGGACCAGGCGGCCGTTGATCCGGCAGAGATTCCGTCCGCCGGACGAGATCTCCCGCCCGAGGAACAGGTCGTCGCCTTCGGACAATTCCACACCATACCGTTCCAGGAAGGTCTCTCCCGCCATCCCGTCCGGAGGCCGGAACAGGGCCTCGATCCTGGCGCTATCGGCACCGGAGCGGATCATGTCCCGGGTTGTGCGGCCTCCCGCGATGGCGCCGAGGGCATCGATCAGGATGGATTTGCCGGCCCCCGTTTCCCCGGTCAGTACGGTCAGGCCGCTGCAGGGTTCCAGGACCACATGGTCGAACAGGGCAAAGTCATGGATTTCCAGGCGAACCAGCATCGCACCGCCCTCAGGTGGAACGCAGCATGCCCTGCAGCCGCTGGGTCAGGGACCTGGCGGCCGCATCGCCTGTGGTGGCCACGAACACCGTATCGTCGCCGGCCAGGGTGCCCACCACGTCCGGCAGCCGCATCGAGTCCAAGGCCGACGCGCTGGCCGGGGCCATGCCGGGAAGGGTCCGAACGACCACCAGCTGGCCGGATCGGTCGCAGGACAGGACCGCTTCCGCAAACACCTTCATCAGGCGGGTCGTATCCGCTTCCCCGCCCCGTTCCATCTGGACATACCGCTGGATTCCGCCTGGACCGGTCACCTTGATCAGCCCGAGTTCCTTGATATCCCTGGAGACGGTGGCCTGGGTCACAAGGGCACCCCCGGCGGACAGCCGCTCCACGAGATCCTCCTGGGTCCCGATGGGCTCCCTCTCGATCAGGTCGAGGATCCTGGCATGCCGATCCGGCTTCGTCATTTTCATTCCATCGCCCCCCGTGCCTTCAGGCGCTCCTGAAGAAAAGTGTAGAAGCCGCTCCATCCGATGCGGATCAGGCGCATGGGCTTCGTCGCCTTCCGGATCACGATCCGGTCGGAAGCCTCCAGGGTCCGTTCGAGGCGGCCGTCCACTGTCAGGACGGGCAGGTAGGGATAGCGCACGACCTGGAGCACGATCTCGCTGCTTCCGGCGGCGATGTGGGTCCGGTTGTGCAGGGTGTGGGGACAGATCGGCGTCACGAGGATCAGTTCCAGGGTCGGCGATACCAGGGGGCCATCGGCTGAAAGCGAGTAGGCGGTGGATCCGGTGGGGGTCGCGACGATGATCCCGTCCCCGGGGATCCTCTCCACATGCTCGCCGTCGATGGACAGGTCCAGGGTCAGGATCCGGGACAGGCCGCCACGGGACAGGACCGCATCGTTCAGGGCCACGTCCCGGCGCTTGAGGCTGCCGTCGCCTGCCAGGTGGGCCACATCCAGCATCATTCTGTTCTCGATGGTGTATCGGCCCCCCAGGATCCTGTCAACCGCCTCCTCGATGTCATCCGGCGGGACTTCGGCCAGGAATCCCATGCTGCCCAGGTTGACTCCAAGGACCGGCAGGTCGTCGAGATAATGGGCATGGACCGCCGACAGGAATGTGCCGTCCCCGCCGAAACAAAGGATACAGTCACAACTCTGGCAGGAACCGGACTGGACATCGGGACAGGACTGCAGCGCGGGGGCCGCGCCGGCCGGGTCGGCCACCGGGACGCCACCCAACCGCCGAATGGCGCGGGCGGCCCGAATGGCCCAATAGGATCCGTGGTCCTTTTCCGGATTCGAAACGAGACCGATCCGCATGCATCCTCCGCCGGGGTCCATCGATCATGGACCTGACCCGGTCATGCATGATTATACGTCAGTCGCCGGGATTCGCAAAGGCGGCCGCCACCGTCCGAACCACCCATTCCTCGACGGAATCCGCTGCCTGCGGCCGTTCCGAAGCCCCCTGGCCCTCTTCGGGATGAATGGGTCCAATCCAGGCCAGGTATTCGATATTCCCCTCCCCTCCCCGGATCGGGGACGGCACCAGGCCGTCATATCGAAGGCCGGCCGTTTCGAGGAAGGCCGCCAGGTCCAGGAGAACCCGGCGATGGACAGCGGAATCCCGAACGACGCCATGGCGGTCCACCACGCCGGGACCGGCCTCGAACTGGGGCTTCACCAGGGCGATGCCGGTCCTGCAGGCGGCGGGCAGCTGCGAAAGGAGGGCGGGCAGCACCTTGTGAAGCGAGATAAAGGAGACATCCACGGTAAAGAAATCGGGCGACGGCGACAGGCTTCCGGGCGGGAGATGCCGAATGTCGAGGCCTTCGAGGCAGGCGACCCGGGAATCCTGCCGCAGGGACGGGTGCAGCTGGCCGCGTCCCACGTCGACGGCGTGGACAAAGGAGGCGCCCTCCTGGAGAAGGCAGTCCGTGAACCCGCCTGTCGAGGCGCCGACATCCAGGACGACGCGGCCCGCCACGGAGAGCCGAAACGCAGCCAGTGCCGCCGCCAGCTTGAGGCCGCCCCGCCCGACATATCGGTCCGTGGAGAACAGGACATCCAGCTGGTCCAGGGCCGAGACCCTGGCGGCCCGATCCGTCACGATGGCACCGTTCACCCGGACCGCTCCCGATTCGATGGCGCGGACGGCCTTCTCCCGGCTGTCAAACAGCGAACGCATCACGAGGAGACGATCCAGGCGCAGGGGAGAGTCCCGGTTCTTGCCGGAATCCCGGTCCTGGCCGGTCATTCCGTCGCCGCCCCCGCGCCGGCCTGATGTCGACTCAGGTGCCATCCGGTCGCCGGTCGGGTCCCGGAGGGCCAACCTCGCCCCGAAGCAGGGACAGGGCCCTCCGAACGAGGCCGTCCGAATCCAGGCTTTCCCGGATATGGAGCTCCGACCGGCTTCCCTGGGGAAGCGGCGCGTCGGATACGCCGGCCAGGTGGAGTGGGATGCGAATCCCATGGCGGGAGAGGGTCGCCGCGACGGAGGCGCCAAATCCGCCCGCCAGGGTTCCGTCCTCCACCGTCATCAGGCATCCGGTCCTCTCCAAGGATCTTGAGAGACCTGTCCAGTCCATGGGCTTGACAGCCCTGGCGTCCAGCACCTCGCACAGGATCCCGTGCTCCCGCTCGAGCCGTTCGGCGGCGGACAGGACCGGAACCGCCATGGCGCCGACCGACAGGATGGTCAGGTCCCTGCCGGGGCGCAGGAGACGAAGGGCAAGGGGATCGGCCGGCCGCTCGGACGACCCTGTGGCACCGGGAAGCGAAGCCGCGTCGCGAACGCCCCGACCGCGAGGATACCGGATGGCCACGGGGCCGTCCGGACAGGCCAGGGCCCAT
>JAKPNJ010000231.1 GCA_029548445.1 Bacillota bacterium
GCATCCCCGGGGTCAGGCCCGCCACCGGGAATTCCAGGATGCGCAGGGTCCCCGGACGGTCGGCATCCTCGGGATCGGGGTGGTAGGGAAACCATTCGCCCTCGTCGCTCCGGATTTCGCAGGTACTGTCCACCAGGTACCCCAGGTCGTCCAGGCACCGGAGCATGGCCGGGCTCCCCCACAGGCGGGGGGCCCGGAACGACACGGGCACAAGCCCTGTGACCTGCCGGACGATGTCGGTGTTCCTGCGGAGCCGGTTGTCGATTTCCTCGGGGAGTACCGACCGGTCCCCCGGGATGAAGTAGGAGGGCTCTCCCAGGGTCTCGTGCTGGTAGCTGTGGCAACCGCAGTCGTGGCCGCGCCGTGCTGTCTCCAGGAGGCGATCCGGCCGGTGGAGCGCCGCCTTGCCTTCCCAGAGGAAGGAGGCCCGGACCTGCCGTCGGTCCAGCAGGTCCAGCAGCAGCGGCAGGGTCCGGTCGATGGACGTGTAGTCCTGGGTCCAGCTCCCGATATCGGACTCCGTGTCGAAGGACAGGACGATGTGCTTGTCAGGTATCGCGCCCATGGCGTCCTCCTACAGGACCAGGATCTCGCGGAAGCCGGGCGCCAGCTGCTCTTCGCCCTCGTCCGTCACGATGACCGTGTCCTCATACCGCATGCCATACCCGGGGCCGGCCAGGAAGGTGTCGACGGCGAAGGTCATGCCGGCTTCCAGCTGGTAATCGGAGGTGGTTTCGATGAAGGGGAACTCGCATTCCATCATGCCGATCCCGTGGGCGGGGCCGTAGACGATATGGTCCCCCAACCCCTTCTCCCGGATGAATCCGTGGACGCTGCGGGCGACTTCGCCGGCGTTGGCCCCCGCACGAACCAGCCGGTGGGTCAGGAGGTTGGCCTCGAGACCGGTCTTCCACATGGTCATGGCCCCGTCGCCGGGATGGCCGAAGGAAAACGGCCGGCCGAAGCTGGACACATAGCCTTCCGCCATGGCGCCCATGGTGAACTGGACCATTTCGTTCTTCTGGATCACGCGATAGGTCGATTTCCCGATGGCCTGGTCCGTATGGGGCCCGGAGACGCACCAGATCATGAAGCCGGGGGTCTCGGCGCCAGCCTTCAGCACGCCGTACATGCACTCCGCCGCGGCCTCGATCTCGGTCATGCCGGGCCGCACCCGGGACAGGGCATACTCGAAGCCGCTCTGGGCGTACTGGGCCGCGGTGCGCAGCATCTCCTGCTCGTCCTTCGACTTCTTCATGCGCATCGACCGCAGCAGGGGGTCGCACCGGACCAGCTCCAGGCCCCGGGCCGCGGCCTCCAGGCCCTGGTAGACCTGGACGGTCATGATGTTCGTCCCGATCAGGCCGATCCGGCGGATGGTCCGCCTCCGGCCGATCTCCTTCAGCACGTCGTCGAAGGTGGTCTGCTGGATGTCAGGATACTCCGGATCGGAGGATTCCCGGAATTCCAGGAGTTTCCGCAATTCGTACAAGCGGGAATGGACCCGGACGAGCCGCTCGCTTTCGGGACCGGTCAGGAGCAGGGCATCTCCCTCGGCCGGGACCAGCAGGCCCGCCGTTTCGAAGACCGGCCAATAGTCTGTGAAGTAGCGGACATTGGCGGGCTCCGCCTCCGACGACACCACCAGCACAGCGTCCAGGTCCTGCCGCTGCATGGCGGCCTGGAGGGTGCGGATGCGGTCGAGATAGGTTTCGGTGGGCAGGATCTTGCGTTTCATGTCGGGCTCCTTTCCTGTCGGCCTGTTTCGGACGGTCATCCCTTGATCGATCCCACCAGCAGGCCCCTGGTGAAATTGCGCTGGAGATAGGGGTAGACGATCATGACGGGAATGGTGGCGAGAAAGATCTGGGCGGACTTGACGGTCCGTTCCGCCACGAGCTGGATCAGCTTCCACTGTTCGGGATTCCGGGCCATGGAATTGATGTCCATGCGGGTCACGACGATGGTCTGCAGGTAGCTCTGGAGCGGATAGTCCTTCGGGTTGTTGATGAACAGCAGGCCGTCGAACCAGGAGTTCCAGTGCATGATGAAGCACAGCAGCGTGATGGTGGCCAGGGCTGGCTTGCTGATGGGGACGAAGATCTGCCAGAGGGTCGTGAAGTGGCCGGCCCCGTCGATGGCAGCCGCCTCGACCAGGTCGGAGGGCATGGACTTGAAGAAGTTCATGAGGATGATGACGTAGTAGACCGGTGCCGCCAGCGGGATCAGCAGGGCCCAGATGGAGTTGATGAGGCCTGTGGCCTCCACGACCAGGAAATAGGGGATGAGGCCGCCGGAGAACAGGATCGAGAACAGGAAGAACCAGGAGTACAGGCCCCGCCCCCTGAATTTGCGCGGGTTCTGGGCCAGCGGATAGGCCGTCAGGATGATCAGAAACAGGTTGAGCGGAACCCCGATGGCCACCCGCTGCAGCGAGACGAAGAAGGTGCTGAAGAAGATGTCGTTGCTCATGACGAACCGATAGGCGGACAGGTTGAACTCCACCGGCCAGAGTCCGACTTCGCCCGCCATGGCCGCAGCGGCCGAGCTGAAGGACACCGCCAGGATATTGATGATGGGAAACAGGCTCATCAGCGCGAGGACAAACAGGAAGATCGCGTTGATGCGGAGGAAGATTCTTTCGCCTCTCGGCGGT
>JAKPNJ010000243.1 GCA_029548445.1 Bacillota bacterium
GGTCGGTTCCGTGGCCCTGGAACTGGCGGATCAGATGCTGTCGGATTCCAGGCAGTACCGAACGGCTGCGGCTGCGGCATCCTCCTGAGCGATCCCGGCCTCCAGGATTGGGTATCGCAGATCGTCGGGCCACGGGCTGGCATAGGCCATCGGCTCCCCGGTGACAGGATGGAGGAAGGCCAATCCGGCGGCGTGCAGGGCCTGCCGGGGGAAGCGGCCGTCTTGCTCCACGGCCGTTGGGTCCGCCCATCCTCCGTCGACCAGCCGGTCGCCGTGATCCCGGGAGCGAATCCCGTAGAGGCTGTCCCCCAGGATCGGCACGCCGTGCAGCAGGCAGTGGACGCGAATCTGGTGGGTCCGTCCGCTTTCCAGCACGAAGGCCGCCACGGACACCGTGCCATCCCTGGACGTTTCAAGCGTATGGTATCGGGACCGGGCCGGCGATGCGGACGGGGACGTCCGACGCAGCATGATGCTTCCCGGACATCGCTCGATCCCGTCTTCCATCCGTCCGTCGGGCGGATCGGGGCATCCGTGGACCGCGGCCAGGTAGACCTTCCGCATGGTACCGGATCCGTGCTGCCGGGCCAGCCGGTCATGGGCCAGGGCGTTCCGGGCCAGGATCATGAGCCCGGATGTCTCCCGATCCAGCCGGTTCACGGGGTGCAGGCGGCCTTCGCCGAACGCCGCACGCAGTCGCTCGGTCAGGGTCGACGCGCCGTGGCCGGTGGTGGGATGGACCACCAGGCCCGCAGGTTTTTCAACCACATACAGCCACGCATCGGCGTATCGGCAGTCGATGCCGCCTGGCAGTTCCTGCCCGGCAAGGAATCGGGGAGGGCCGGACCCCTCGTCCCCGGCCCCGGGATCCTCCGGCAACTCCCTTCCGTCCGGGACCCAGGCCTGCAGCAGGCCAGGCCCCGGGATTGCTTCCTTCATTCGGACGGGCTGGCCGTTCCACAGGAGTCGGCCATGAATCCGAACAGTCTTGACAAAGGAGGCGGATACGCCATGCCGTTCCCGCAGGAGCCAGGCCGCCGATCGCCCCGCGTCGCCTGCGTCGATCGGGAAATCAATCCGCATCAGGTCACCTCCGGTGGTACTGACAGAATCACCGAAAGCGAATAACGTTCTTTGTTAAAAATCATGAAGATCCCGTGTTGTACCCACCATGGGAAGAATGGTATTTTTGTCAATTGGGAGGTGATCTGTATCATGGGATACCGCAATGAATCGGAGAATGGAGATCTGTCCGCGGACCTGATGGACGAGCTCCGAAAAATCATCGACCGTCACCGGGGGGATCGCAGCGCCTTGATCCAGGTCCTCCAGGAGGCACAAATATTATATGGCTACCTGCCGCTGGAAGTCCAGAAGGAGGTCGCCCTGGGCCTCGGGGTCCCGGTTGCCGAAGTTTACGGCGTCGTGACCTTCTATTCGTTCTTTTCCCTCCATCCGAAAGGGCGGAACAAGGTCAGCATCTGTCTCGGAACCGCCTGCTACGTCCGGGGGGCGAACCTGGTCCTGGAGCGCTTCGAAAAGGAACTCGGGATCCGCTCCGGGGAATGCACGCCGGACCGGAAGTTCTCCATCGACGCCTGCCGCTGCATCGGCGCCTGCGGCCTTGCCCCGGTCATCATGATCAACGAGGATGTCTACGGCCGGGTGACGCCGGACGAGATTCCGGGAATCCTGGCCAAGTACAAGGAGGGCTGACCCCATGGATCTCTACCGTGCCCATGTCCTGGTCTGCAGCGGGACCGGCTGCACCTCCTCCCAGTCGCCGAAGGTCCTGGAGTCCTTCGAGACCCTGCTGGCCTCCCGGGGGCTCGACCACGAGGTCAAGGTGGTCCGGACCGGCTGCTTCGGCCTTTGCGCCGAGGGGCCCGTGGTGGTCGTCTATCCGGAAGGGGTCATGTATTTCCGCGTCTCGCCCTCCGATGTCACGGAAATCGTCGACGAACACCTGCTGAAGGGCCGATTCGTATCCCGCCTCATGATCTCCGAGACCGACCGGCTGAAGGACAAGCCAAAGAACGTCGAAGGGACCGATTTCTTCAAGCGCCAGAAGCGCATCGCCCTGCGGAACTGCGGCCGCATCAACCCGGAGCGTATCGAGGAATACATCGCCTGCGACGGGTATTCGGCCCTGGCCAAGGTGCTGACGGACATGACACCCGATAGGGTCGTCGAGACGATCCTGGCCTCCGGACTTCGTGGCCGCGGCGGCGCCGGATTCCCCACCGGCCGGAAATGGCAGTTTGCCGCCATCCAGAAATCCGACAAAAAATACGTATGCTGCAATGCCGACGAGGGAGACCCCGGCGCCTTCATGGACCGCTCGATCCTGGAGGGCGATCCCCACAGCCTGATCGAGGCCATGGCCATCGCCGGGTATGCCATCGGGTCCGACCAGGGATTCGTCTATGTCCGGGCCGAGTACCCGATCGCCGTCCAGCGCCTCCGGCTTGCCATCGACCAGGCCCGCAGCATGGGCCTGCTCGGTCGGGACATCTTCGGAACGGGGTTCAATTTCGACCTGGATATCCGCCTGGGCGCCGGCGCCTTCGTCTGCGGCGAAGAGACGGCCCTCCTCCAGTCCATCGAGGGAAAGCGCGGAATGCCCGTGCCCCGTCCGCCGTTCCCGGCCGTCAAGGGGTTGTTCGGCAAGCCCACGATCCTCAACAACGTGGAAACCTTCGCCAATGTGCCGGAGATCATCCTGAAGGGCGCCGACTGGTTCGCGGCCATCGGAACTCCCACCAGCAAGGGGACGAAGGTCTTTGCCCTGGGCGGCAAGGTGAACAATGTGG
>JAKPNJ010000255.1 GCA_029548445.1 Bacillota bacterium
CGTCGGTCGGTGTCGGGGTCGGCACGTCGGTCGGTGTCGGGGTCGGCACGTCGGTCGGTGTCGGGGTCGGCACGTCGGTCGGTGTCGGGGTCGGCACGTCGGTCGGTGTCGGAGTGGGTTTACACTTGCAACACTTCCCTAAGGGCGTCGGAGTATTTTGAACCAGGCTGTAATAAAAGCTTAGGTGACTGACTGACGAATTGGGCGACTTCAGACCGGTATCGGATGTCGCTCCACTCTTATACGAATAAAGTACCCCGCCTGTACCTGATTTTACAAAAACATAATAGACAATGTAACCACTAGGAGCACTCCAATTGATGACAGCCTTGCTGGAACCTTTATTGATATAAAAGGAAAATGGGTAGACTCCATAAGTGCCTGGGTTATCATCTTTGTAGTGCTTCAGGTTGACGATGTTCATATAGCCATTGGCAGGTGGAAAGGCTTCATGAACCGCATCAACAAAATCCTGTGAAAATCCGTCCTTGTTGTTTTTGGGAATAAAAGTGCTTTCCCTTGCAGATGCTGCATTCCCGGTGATCAGCATCATGAACATCAGGACGGACAGCGTAACGGCGGTCGCTTGCTTCCACCGATTTTTCATTCTGATTCCTCCTATTATTCGGAAACACCCAGAGGAATCAGGGCCGGTTGCACCACTTGCTCCACATGTATCAAGGTGCCCAGATAAGATACATGCTTCCTCGCATCCCCAACCAAGGGTAAGTCGGATCAGGTTTCAAACGCGAGGCCTGGTTCGATTTCGATTATAGGGCGGTGTTACAAATATGTAAAGAGCCATGACGCCGGGATGACGAAAAATTTACAGAATGATGACATATTCCGGTGGTTCTTGCCGTTTGGTTGTCAAGTCCTCCGAATCAAGTCGCCGGGCGGGTTCGAATCCTATGATATACTGAATCGGCAAGGGGGGAGCGAACCAGGTGCACCGGCAACCATCCTGTTTCCGCGGTCCAACCGGTAGGGCGACGCTCTCCGGCCTACCGGATGCGATCCGGGTTCTTGTTTTCCTCATGGTCCTGGGCGTGCTGCTGTCCGCCTGCCGCGGTCCTGTCGGACCGACGCCGACGGAAGCCGGCACACCGACCGATGCGGCTCCCCCGACCGCCACCCCGGGTCCTTCGGTCACTGGACTACCCACAGAGCCGCTGACGCCGACAGAGCCGACAACCCCATCGGAATCGCCGAGTCTCGACCCCTCCCCGTCCGCCATGCCCAGCGGCGACCCGACGATCGACCCTTCTTCTCCGGCCACCCCCTCTGCGGCGCTCACCGCCACCTGGGCCCCAACCCGGACGCCCACGCCGACCCGGGCTCCCACCCCGACCCGGATCCCCACGAAGCCTGCCGCGACGGCGACTCCAGGCCCGACGCCGCCGCCATCCGGCCTGAACCCGGTGTTCGTCGCGCCCCTTTATATGAATCAATACCCCCAGAACCAGTCCCTGGTCCCGAACCAGGACGGGTCCTGCTCCCTGGATACCGGCAAGACAGGGCGAGGGGTCGTCCTGGTCCGGGTCTCCGGGGAGAAGGTGCCATCGACAACCCGGGTCAAGGTCATCGTCCGGAAGACGTCAGGGGATTCCTCGGGCAGTTCCTACCAGTATGACCTCCTGGAGCGGGACGCCTGGATCGGGTTTCCGCTGCAGATGGGCAACGGGGACTACAATGTCACGGTCTACCGGAATATCCAGGACAGCAATTACGTGGCGATCCACGCCCATGACCTGTCCGTTTCCCTTTCCAGTACCCTTCCCCTGTATACGAGCTCCGTCCACAAGATGGCCTTCGGCCAGTCGACGGACGCCACGGAACTGGCCGGGGAACTGTGCGCGGGGTTGACCGATCCCGTGGCCCGGCTCAATGCGATTTACGCCTGGATCGAGGCCAACATCAGCTACGACCGGGCGCTGGCTGATGCCATCCGCCAGGGCACCGTGGTGGCCTATGTCCCCGATCCCGACCGGACCCTCCGGACCCGGAAGGGGATCTGCTACGACTACGCCGCCCTCTTTGCGGCCATGCTGCGCTCCCAGGGGATCCCGACCCGCCTGCTGTTCGGCGACGTGACGCCTGCCAGCGGCTCTACCTTCTACCACGCCTGGAATGAAGTCTTCTTCGAGGGCAAGGGATGGGTTCGGCTGGACGGCTTCAACTGGCTGTATGTCAACGGGACCGGCTGGCCCCACTTCGATACGACCCTGGCCGCAGGCGGACACAGCCCGGAGGGCATCCGGACCTTCTCCTACGTTGTGACGCGGACGTTCTGAACCCGGGCGGACCGGCCGACGGATCGATCGATCAGAAAATGGTACGGCGGTCCACGACCCGCTTGGCCTTGCCTTCGCTTCTCGGGATGGAACGGGGCTCCACCCCTTCGGCCATCAGGCGCAGCCCGTCGTCCAGGGGCACGCCGGCCTTCAGCACCAGGGCGACCTGGCCGCAGAGCCAGGACAGGTCCGATGACGAGAGACGGCCGGTTTTCGGCGCTCGGTTCATGGGCATCCCTCCGGTCTGCCGCCTGTCCGGAATCGAAACCGCGGAGGACGCCGGCTGGTGGCGCACGGGTCTCGCTTCCTGCGGACATCGGCGAAGAGATTATACCACTTGTTGCCGGTTCCGGTACAGCCGCTCCCGGGCGCCAGGGCCTGGAAGGCGCTTCATCCGGACCTTCCAGGGTTCCGGGCCCTCCCCTACCCATCCAACCGGGCGAAGACGACGATCCGCTGCTTGGGCCCGAGCAAGGGGTAGTAGCAGGAGATCAGGGTCATCGTGGATTGGCCCGGGATATCCTCCAGGACCCAGGTCTCGTAGGATTCGACGATGACCGTTTCATATACCGTATACACCAGGGTCGCGGACTGGTCCAGGAAGGTAAACTCCAGGAGGTCGCCGGGCTTCAGCCGGTCGATCCTTGCGAAGGGGTGGGCGGCGCTGCCCCGGCGATGGGCGGCCAGGGCCGTATTGCCGCCTTCCACCCCCGGGAGGTCGGTTCGGGTCATGTACCCCGCCCCCACCGCCAGCTCCTTCGGCCCGGACCCGATCAGCACCGGGGTCTCGATCCTGATTTTGGGCATCACAAGCTTGCCAAGGTATTTCACGCTGGAGGCGGGCTTTGTGGGAACCGGGGTCGGCTCTTCCGTAGGATCAGCCGGCTGGGTCGGGTCCGGTGTGCCGGTCCCGTCCGGGCCGGTAGGCGCCGGGGTGCCGTCGGTGGGGACCGCATCGGTGGGGGAGGGCTCGGGGGTCGGGGTTCCCTCGTCATGGCTGTACAGGGCCGCCTGTTCGGCAAATTCCTGCTCCGCCAGGGCGGTCATCCGGGCATAGTAGGCCTGGCTGCCGGCGGTCCCCAGGATCAGCGCCAACCCGATGAGCATCACGAGGGTGGACAACCGCTTCCGGCCCCTGCGGCCGGCGGGGGGCGGGACATCGGACTTGTTTTGCGTCCTGGCCATCTGCGCTCACCTTCCAGTCAATTGATTCATTATACCCGATCTCCCGGAGAGGATGCCAACGGCCCACGGTTTCCCGCGGGCCGTCGTCGGGTTCTCGTATGGGCGGCCCGGTTAGCCCAGGCGGCGTCTCATGCCGTACCCGGCCGCTGTCAGGAGGGCGCCAAGTCCATAGAGAAGGGCGGGTTCCGCGCCTCCGGTATTGGGGAGTTCCTCCAGGGGAGTCTCCTCCTCCTCGACGTCTTCCTGGGGATCGTCGACCACGGGAGGATCGTCCTCCAGGATCGGCGGATCCTCTTCCTCGGGCGGCGGTTCCTCGTCTACCGGCGGGTCCTCCTCGTCGACAGGGGGGTCCTCTTCTTCAGGCGGCGGTTCCTCGTCCCCGGGAGGCAACACCGGAAGGGTGTGGAAGGTCACATGACTCACGGAATCCTTGGGCGACCAGTTGAAGTCCCCCGCCGTGGCGCCATCCTTGTACGCATAGAGCCATCCGCCATTGCTGGCCTTGACGAAGACGTAGTACACCAGGACGCCTTCCGGCGCCATCCAGGAGACGGAAATCCGGTCGTCCACCAGGGTGTACGACACATGAAATCCCGTTTCCATGTCATGTCCTTCATCGTCGAAGGACAGCCGCTCCACGGCCCAGAAATCCGCATAGCCGTACTCGGGCGTCAGCCCGGCGGCCAGGGCCTGCTCGACCAGGGATGCATAGTGGGGGCCTTCGTTGTTGCCGTCGATCCAGACCTGGGCGTCATAGGGCGTGACATCCGCCACGGCCAGGGACGAAAACATTAGCAGGACCGCCAGCAGTCCGGTCATCCAGGGTGCCATGTGTTTCATGGAAATCCCTCCTTCCAGAAGGAGTCGGGATCGAAATCCCGATAGTTGGTTGGAAAGGTGTCGAAACCGACCGCCTTACCATCAGGTTACTCCTGGAAACAAGGATGGAATGGAACGATTGTTACCTTTATCTAACTTCAAGGCAACAAGAAGGGCCGCCTCCCGCACTGATCAGCTGCGTCTGAGGCGGCCCTGTCTGGTCCGGTTTGAAACCTGAGAGTTCGCTATCTACTCCGGTCTTCTTCTCCGCATCCAGAGACCCACGCCAAGAAGGGCCAAGCCAGCAAGATAAAGGGTTGTCGGGTCAGCTCCACCCGTGTTGGGCAGGTCGGCTGTCGGTGTGGGATCCTCGAGGGGTATCGTCGGATCCTCAATCGGAACTGTCGGTGTCGGAGTCGGCACGTCGGTCGGTGTCGGAGTCGGCACGTCGGTCGGTGTCGGAGTCGGC
>JAKPNJ010000256.1 GCA_029548445.1 Bacillota bacterium
CGGTACAGGGGAAGCGTCAGGGCCGCCGCCGCCGCCTTGGCCGCCGCCAGGGAGACCGACAGGATGGCGTTGGCGCCGAGACCGCCCTTGTTGGGGGTTCCGTCCAGGCGGATCATGGCCTGGTCCAGGGCGGCCTGGTCCCGGACATCCATCCCGGCCAGGGCAGGACCCAGGACCGTCCGGACATTGGCCACCGCCTGGAGCACACCCTTGCCGCCATAGCGGGCGGGATCCCCGTCCCGCAGTTCCACGGCCTCGAACGCGCCGGTGGAGGCGCCGGATGGCACCGCCGCCCGGCCGGTGACGCCGGACCGAAGGCGGATTTCGGCCTCCAGGGTGGGATGGCCGCGGGAGTCGAGGATTTCCCGTGCGGCAACGGATTCGATTCGGGTGTCGGGTGTACGGCTGGTCATGTCCATCGCCTCCTTCATGCCCCCATTATACTCGCGGGGGGTCGGGAAGGCGGCGCCGGCGTTACGTTTCCGGGGTCGGGACCGATTCCGCGGGCCTCCCCAGCACCTCGCCGACGAACTGGTTCATGTAGAGCTCGCGGTAGCGGCCCCCATGCCGCATCAGGTCCCGGTGGGTCCCGTCCTCCACGATCCGGCCCTTCTCGATCACGAGGATCCGGTCGGCCCGGCGGATCGTCGAGAGGCGATGGGCCACGACGAAGGCCGTCCGTCCGCTGAGGACGGAGTGGATGGCCTCCTGGATCAGCCGCTCGGTCTCGGTGTCGACGGAGGAGGTGGCCTCGTCCAGGACCACCAGCCGCGGGTCCGCCAGGATGGCCCGGGCGAAGGACACCAGCTGCTTCTCGCCGGTGGACAGGCGGCTCCCGCCCTCCCCGACCTCGGTCCCGTACCCCTTCTCCATGCGCTCGATGAAGTCATGGGCCGACGCCAGCCGCGCGGCCTGCCGGACTTCCTCGTCGGTGGCGGACAGCTTCGCGTAGCGGATGTTGTCCGCGATGGTGCCGCTGAACAGGTGGGGCGACTGGAGCACGTACCCCAGGTTGGAATAGAGCCACAGGAGGGGGTAGTCCCGGTAATCCTGCCCGTCGATCCGGATGGTTCCCGAGGTCGGCTCGTAGAAGCGGCAGGCCAGGTTCACGATGGTGCTCTTGCCGGCGCCGGTTTCCCCGACCAGGGCCACGGTCTGGCCCGGTTCCACGACCAGGTTGAACCCGGACAGGACGGTTTCGCCCCCCTCATAGGAGAAGGAGACATCGTCGAACTCGATGCGCCCCTGCATGGGGGGCCAGGCGGCGGGATCGGTTCCGTACCGCTCCAGGACATCCGGCCGGTCGACGATGGCCGGCTTCTCGGCCAGGAGGCCCATGACCCGCTCGGCTGCGGCCTGGGCGGCCTGCAGCTCCATGAAGATCCGGGCGATGTGGCGGACCGGCTCGAAGAACCGGGTTACATAGGCCACGAAGGCGTAAAGGGTTCCCAGCATCAGGACGCCCTGCAGGACCTGGGATCCGCCCCGCCAGATCACCAGGGCGGCACCCGCGGCACCGAGGAGGGAGACCACGGGCAGGTAGAAGGACGAGAGAACCGCAGCCCGGACCGAGGCCTTGAACATGCCCTGGGCCAGTTCCTCGAACTCGGATTCGTTCCGGGTCTCCCGGGTCAGGGTCTTGGTGGTGCGGGCACCCGAGATGCCCTCGCTGAAGGCACCGGTGATCCGGGAGTTGATTTTCCGGATGTCGCGCTGGGAGGCTAGCATGCGCCGCTGGAAGAAGACGCTGGCCAGGGCCAGGGGAGGCACCACGGACAGGGCCAGCAGCGCCAGGCGCCAGTCGAGCAGGAGCATGGCGATGGATATGGCCAGGACGGACATGCCGCCCCAGGCGATGTCCACGATGCCCCAGGCCAGGATTTCGCTGAGGCGCCCGGTGTCGGAGGTCATCCGGGCCAGGATCCAACCCGCCGCCGTCCGGTCGTAATAGGAGAAGGGCAGCTCCTGGAGCCGGTCGAACCCCTCCCGCCGGATATCGTAGGCCAGGCCGATCTCCACCCGGCCGGCGCCCAGGAGGAACTGGCGGATGGCCAGGGCCTGGAGGACCATGACGGCCACATAGATCGCGATATAGATCGGGAGTCCCTCCAGGGTTCCCCCGGCGACGAAGCCGTCGATGGCATACCGGGTCAGGAGGGGTGTCAGGGTTTCCAGGAGGGCCAGGAGACCCATCCAGGCCGCAACCCCGATGAAGGTCCGGGTGTATTGCCGCCCCTTGGCGAACATCCGGCGCCAGACCCCGATGTCCAGCCGGGAGACGGTATCTTCCGCGTCATGCATGGATCTCGCCCCCTTCCGGCTCGATGGCGGACTGCATTTCGTGGATGCGGCGGTAGAGGCCGTCCTGGCGGACCAGTTCCTCGTGGGTTCCGGACTGGGTGATCCGGCCGTTTTCCAGTACCAGGATCCGGTCGGCCTCGCACAGGGTCGTGATCCGGTGGGAGATCAGGAAAGTGGTCGCCCGACGGCGGCGCCCGGCCAGCTCCCGGCGGATCTCCCGGTCGGTATCCGTATCCACGGCGGACAGGGAGTCGTCGAACAGCAGCACGGGGCACTCCCGGATCAGGGTCCGGGCCATGGCCACCCGCTGCTTCTGGCCGCCCGACAGCGTTACGCCCCGTTCCCCCACCAGGGTTCCGTAGCCCTTCTCAAAGGCGAGGATGTCCTCGTGGATGGCCGCGGTCCGGGCGGCGTCGTACACGTCGTCGTCACTGGCATCCGGACGGGGAAGGCGGATGTTCTCATGAAGGGTCCGGGAGAACAGGAAGGGTTCCTGGAGCACGAGCCCCACGGTTTTTCGGACATGCCGCCGCCGGAGGGTCCGGAGGTCGTGGCCGTCCAGCCGGATGGCGCCCGATTGGGGGTCGTAGAGGCGCTGGAGAAGCAGGAGGAGGGTCGACTTGCCCGATCCGGTGGGACCCAGGATGGCCACGGTCTCGCCGGGCTCCACCCGGAACGAAATGTCCTCCAGGACCTCACGGCCGCCGTCGGGGTAGGTAAAGGTCACATGGTCGAACTCCACCGCCCCGAGGATGTCGGGGGCCAGCAGGTCGTCGTCGTCGGGTTCCGCCGGTGTGGACAGGATGTCGTCGATGCGGCCCAGGGAGACATGCATCTTGCCCGCGTCGGCCAGGACCCGGGCCAGGGAGCGGAGGGGATAGATCATCATCTCCACATAGGAGACGAAGACGATGAGGGTGCCCACCGAAATGGCCCCCTGCAGAACCCGGACCACGCCAAAGATCGTCGCGGCGGCGATCTGGACCAGGCACAGCAGGTCCGACAACATCCAGAAATCGGCGATCAGCCGGAACAGGCGGAAGCCGAAGTCCCGGAGGCCCCGGTTCCGCTCCTCGAACTTCTCCCGCTCGAAAGCCTGCCGGGCGAAGGCCCGGACGACCCGGACACCGGTCAGGTTCTCCTGGAGCAGGGTGGACAGGGCGCCCTCGGCCTCGTCCCATTTCCGGAAGGCGTCCCGCTCCTTGCGGAAGTACAGGAGCGAGAGCCCGAACACCAGGGGCGTCACTGCCAGGGACACCAGGGTCGCGGGGATGTCCATCAGGAGCATCACACCCAGGGAGGCCGCCACGAGGAAGACACAGCGGACGATCTCCAGGAATTGCATGGAAATGAAGCGGCGGACGGTCTCCACGTCGGAGGTGCACCGCTGGACCAGGTCGCCGGTTTCGGCCCGGGAGTGGAAGCTGTAGGGAAGGGCCTGCAGGTGCCGGTACAGGTCGCGCCGGATCCGGATGGCGGTCCGTTCCGAGACGATGGCCATCCACCGTCCCTTGAAGAAGTTCATGACGCCGTCCAGGAGATTCAGTCCCAGAAGGAGCAGGCCGGCGATCCACAGGCTCCGGCGGAGGACCGGCAGACCGCCCAGGGCCTCCAGGCCCCGGGCCAGCAGGCGGGGCAGCGCCACCGGCGCGTCACCGATGACCTGGTCCACCACGAAGCGGAAGACCAGGGGGACGGCCAGGCCCAGGGCGGTGGAGCCCAGCGTGAACAGGACCCCCCCGGCATAGGGGGGAAGGGAGCCCGAAAGGAAGCTCCGGAGGCGCCGCAGGGTGCGACGGAGGGAGAGGGGTTTCGATTCCACAAGGAGCATTGTATCAGCCTTCTACAGAATTGGACAGTGGGATCGGCCCCCCGGGACGCCGCTCCCGGAATGCGGTACACTGGGGGTGTCCACCCCGGATCCGGGCGGTCCGCCCATCGGTTCCGCTCCGGGGGGTCGGGGACCGGAAGGAGGACCTGCGGCATGGCGAAGCTCTATTTCCGTTACGGAGCCATGGGGAGTTCGAAAACCGCCAACGCCCTGATGGTGGAATGCAATTACCGCGAACGGGGCAAGCGGGCCCTGCTGGTCAAGCCGCGGCTGGACAACCGGGATGGGGATTGCGTCATCCGTTCCCGGATGGGGCTGTCCAAGGTCTGCGGCTTCCTGGAGGATCTCCAGGCCATGTCCGACGACGAACTGGCGACCTATGACTGCCTGATCGTGGACGAGGCCCAGTTCGCGACCCGGGACCAGGTCGCCTTCCTGGTCCACGTGGTGGACGACCTGGGGGTGCCCGTCATCTGCTACGGCCTGCGGGCGGACTTCCGGAACGAGCTCTTCGAGGGAAGCCTCCGGCTCCTGGCCGTGGCGGATACGATCGAGGAGATCAAGACGGTTTGCTGGTGTGGCCGGAAAGCCACCTGCAACGCCCGGTTCAATGACAGGGGGATCGTCCGGGAAGGGGACCAGGTGGTGCTGGGCGGGAACGACCGGTATGTGGCCCTCTGCCGACGTCACCACCGGGAGGGGCGGCTGGCTCCCTGACCGGCGCCTATGGGACACCGAGCCGGTCGGGCAGGTCCGGCAGGCTCCGGAAGACCAGGTCGACCCGGACCCCGTCGGGCACCGGGTGTCCCCCGGGATTGAACCAGGCGGTCCGCAGGCCCGCCGCGGCCCCGCCCCGGATGTCGGTTTCCAGCATGTCCCCCACCATGAGCACCGTCCCGGGCTCCTCCACCCCGGCCCGGTCCAGGGCGTGGCGGAAAAAATCCCCGTGGGGCTTGGGCGCGCCGGCGTCCTCGGAGACCACGACGCCCCGGAAGTGGACGGAGAGCCCGCTGCGTTCCAGCCGGAGCCGCTGGGTCCGGGAGATGCCGTTGGTGGCCAGGTACAGCGGATACCGGGAAGCCAGGCGGCGGCAGAAGAGATCGGCCCCGGGGAGGATCAGGGGGGACTCCGCCAGCCACTCGAGGTAGCGGGCGTTGAGCCGGGGACCCTCGTCCGCCTCGGGAACCGGCACCCCGATGGCATCGAGATAGCGGAGGAACCGGGTGGCCTGGAGCACGCCCTTGTCCAGGGTTCCTGCCTCGAAGCGCCGCCAGAGATCCCTGTTGACCGCATGGTAGGCGGCCATCCGGCCCTCGGTGGGTTCCAGGCCCAGGCTGGCCAGGACCCGGACCAGGGCCCGGCGCTCGGCCTCGTCGAAATCCAGGATTGTCCCGTCAGCATCGAGAAAGATGGAACGAATCCCTGCGACCCAGCCATCCGCTGCCTTCGCATTGGCCATCGCCATTCAAAGCCTCCTGCCATATCCTGTCCGGACAGGAACCCGCCCGGGCTCTCCCATCCCATTGTACCCTTTCGCATCCGTCCATGCGGATTGAGGGCTGGATCCGGTTCGGAACGTGTCTTTCGGATCCTCCCGGTTTACCGGAACCCGGCCGATCCGTATAATCGAGCCAGGATCCGGCACACGCGCGGGCGGAAACCGCCGCCCGGCCCCGGACGGTCGCAGGCCGACGAGGAGGAATCCCATGGCGAGAATCCTGGTGACGGGCGGAGCCGGCTACATCGGAAGCCACACCTGTGTCGAGCTCCTGGCGGAGGGTCACGAGGCCATCGTGGTGGACGACCTGTCCAACAGCAAGCGGGAGGCCATCGCCCGGGTAGAGGAAATTGCGGGCCGGCCGGTCTCGTTCCATTTGGCGGATGTAGCCGACCGGGATGCCATGCGCCGGATCTTCGAGCTCGAGAAACCCGAGGCGATCCTCCACTTCGTAGGCCTGAAGGCCGTCGGGGAGTCCGTCTCCATTCCGCTGAAGTACTATCGCAACAACCTCGACAGCACCCTGACCCTCTGCGACATGATGGAGGAGTTCGGCGTACGGCGCATGGTGTTCAGCTCCTCTGCGACGGTTTACGGGATGCCGGAGGAGGTGCCGATTCCGGAGACTGCGCCGCTAGGGCCCACGAATCCGTATGGCCGGACCAAGTTCATCAACGAGATGATCCTGCGGGATGCGGGACTGTCCCACCCCGACTGGTCCGTCCTCCTGCTGCGCTACTTCAATCCCATCGGGGCCCATTCCTCCGGCCGCATCGGCGAGGATCCCAGCGGCATCCCCAACAACCTGCTCCCATACGTGGCCCAGGTGGCCGTCGGCCGGCTGCCCGAGCTGCCCGTCTACGGGAACGATTACCCGACACCCGACGGCACCGGCGTCCGGGATTACATCCACGTGGTGGACCTGGCCCGGGGTCACTGCCGGGCCGTCGACCACACCGAAACGATGGCGGGCGTCCAGGCCGTGAACCTGGGAACAGGGCGGGGGTACAGCGTCCTGCAGGTCGTACGGGCTTTCGAGGCGGCCAGCGGCCGGCGCATCCCCTATCGAATCGTGCCCCGCCGTCCCGGTGACGTGGCCCAGTGCTATGCCGATGCGACCCTGGCCCGGACGTTGCTCGGATGGACGGCGGAACTCGGCATCGAGGCCATGTGCCGCGATACCTGGAATTGGCAGCGGCAGAATCCGGAAGGCTACGGGCCCGCCTGAGGTCCCGGCTGCGGCAAAACCTGTGACGGATCCGTCATGGTTCCGTCATGTCCCGGTTGTATGCTATACTGAACCGCCTGAATCCGGTCCGGCCGCATCCGACCGCCGGTGACCCTCCATTCCGTGCGAAAGGAATCCTCCGCCATGTCCGATCCCCGCGACCCGTCGACCCATCCCGCCGAAGGGATTCCCCCCATCGTCCGGATCCCGGCATCCCGACAGGAATCCGCCGGGCTGAACCTCCTGACCGATCGACCGGCGTCTTCCGCAAGACCCTCGACCCCGGCCGCTCCCCCATCCGGTCCTTCCGGACCATCCGATACTCCGGGGGGATCGGCGGATGCCGGCGGACCGCCCCCTCCCCCTCCCCGGAAGGTCCGGGGCGCTCCCGGCCCCTCCCGTTCCGTCCGGACCCTGCAGAACGTCCTGGCGGCCGTGGCCGCGGTCCTCCTGGGCGTGACGGCCCTGTTGTACGGTCTCTGGCTTTACCTCTTCTCCGGCCTGCAGTACGACGAGAACGGCACCATTCCGTCCGGATACAACCCGCCGACCCGGATCCCGACCCATGTCGTCCCCACATCGGACGACATTGTGAACATCCTCCTGCTCGGGTCCGATTCCCGGGATCCGGATGAGGAATACGGACTGTCCGACGTCATGATGATCATGACCGTGGACCGCCGCCACGGCACCCTGAAGCTTGCGTCCATCATGCGGGATACCCTTGTCTACATTCCCGGCGTCGAGGCTCCGAAGAAGATCAACCACGCCAATGCGTTCGGCGGCCCGGCCCTGGCCATGCGGACGGTCAACGAGGCCTTCAACCTGGATATCCGGAAGTACGCCCTGGTCGACATGCGGAGCGCAGGCCAGCTCATCGACCTGGTGGGCGGCGTCCTGATCGATGTCAGGGAAGAGGAGATCCGGTACCTGAACGACGCCCTCCGGTACCAGCAGAAGGCCTTTCCGGACGACCCGAAGTCCCCGTTCGTCGAAACCGCCGGACTCCAGCGGCTGGACGGCAGCCAGGCCGTGGCCTACGCCCGGATCCGGAAGCTCGACAGCGACTACGCCCGCACCGGCCGGCAGCGAACGGTGGTGGCGGCCCTGTTCCGCAGCTTCAGGGAAGTGGATGTCATCCGGAAAGCCCAGATGGTGCAGAAGGGCTTCTCGTTCGTCCGGACGAACATCAGCCCCTCGGACCTGACCTTCATGGCCCTGGACGTACTGCCCCTGCTGGGGAACGAAGTCAAGGAGACCCGCATCCCCTTTGATGGGACGTTCCATGAAGTGACCTCCGGGGACTGGCACATCGAGACCGATTTCGAGGCCCTGATTCCCCTCCTCCAGGACTTTATCTGGGAGGAGCGGTTCCCCTTCGATCCCCGGCCGACCCTGCCCGGGGCCCGGCCGAAGCCCACCTCGAAGCCCACCTCGTCCGCGACACCCGAGCCGACCCCGGTGCCGACCTCGTCCGCGACGCCCGAGTCGACCCCGGTACCGACGCCCGAGCCGACGCCCGAATCGACCCCCTCCACTTCCCCCGAACCCTCCCCGGAGGGCACCCCGACGCCCGGCGGGGACCCGACCGCGACCCCGGTGCCGACGACCGAACCGACGCCCCAGGATACGCCGACGCCCGGCGGCGACCCGACCCCGTCCGCCACGCCCCCCTGATTCCGGGAGACGATCCGACGGCGCCGGCGGCCGACGGCTTGCCGGGAACGCCATTTTCCCGCATACTTGACCCAGCAGCCCGGGAGGTGACAGCGCCTTGGACAGCACCATCGACCTCATGTCCCTGTACCGCATGCTCAAACGGAGATTCGGGATTGTCGTCCTGGTCCTGGCGGCCGCCCTGGCGGCGTCCGCGATCTATTCCTTCGTCCTGGCCGTTCCGCAATACTCGGCCAACGCCGTCCTGTTCGTGTGGCAGAACCGGACGGATGCCTCCGCGGGCCAGGATGTGACCTACAGCGACATCATGCTGTACGACAAGCTGGTCAGCGATTACCGGGAACTCTGCCAGAGCCGCACCGTCACCTCCGAGGTAGCCGAACGGCTGGGTCTCGGCCCCGAATCCGCCGAAGCCCTGGCCGGCAAGATCAATGTGACCACCCGGAACAACACCCGGTTCATCCAGATCGTCGTCACCGACGAGGACCCGGAATACGCGGCCCAGGTGGCCAATACGGTCGCCAAGGTTTTCCAGGGGGTCGCGGTGGAGAAGATGGGGGCCGACAACGTCCAGATCATCGACGAAGCCCTGCCGCCGGACAAACCCTCCGCACCCAACAAGTCCATGAACCTCCTGGTGGCCCTGGTGGCCGGCCTCGTGGGGGGCATCGGCCTCGCCCTCCTCGTGGATTCCCTCGACAACTCCGTAAAGAGCCTGGAGGAAGTCGAGACCCTGACCGGCTATACCGTCCTGGGTACCATCCCCGAAATGGACGACCTGCCGGAATCCGGCCATGCCTGAGGAGGGACCCATGGACCCCAGCCTGATTACCCATCTTGCGCCCAAGTCACCTGTCGCCGAGGCCTATCGGGCCACCCGGACCAATATCGAGTTTTCCGGGGTCGACCGGGAGATCCGCACCCTGCTCGTGACCTCCACCACGAAGGCCGAAGGCAAGTCCACCACCATCGGCAACCTGGCGATCACGTTCGCCCAACTCGGCCGACGGGTCCTCCTGGTGGACACCGACCTGCGCCGGCCCAGGCTCCACCGGCTCTTCGGGGTGGACAACCGGTTCGGCCTGACCAACGCCCTCCTGGCCCGGGGCCGGTACCAGGAGTATGTGAAGGCCTGCGAGGTCAAGAACCTCTCCGTCCTGGCCGCGGGGCCCATTCCGCCCAATCCCACCGAGATGCTCATGTCCCATGCCATGCAGCAGTTCCTCGAGCAGGTCCGCCAGGAGTACGACCATATCCTCCTGGATTCGCCGCCGGTGGCGGTCGTCACCGACGCCGCCATCCTGGCCACCAAGGTCGACGGCGTAATCCTGGTGGTCCAGTCCGGCCGAGTGGACCGGAAGCTGCTGCAGCGGACCCGGGACCTGCTGGCCCAGGTCAAGGCCAACGTCCTGGGGGTGATCCTGAACGGCATTACCCCGGACCATGAGGAGTACTACTCGCAGTACTACTATTCCTACTATGCCGATGGAGAGCCGCAGAAGGGCTCCCGCCGGTCCCGTGCCCGCAGGCGCCGGAAAAAG
Organism: Bacillota bacterium; assembly: GCA_029548445.1. Lineage (GTDB taxonomy): Bacteria > Bacillota > Clostridia > Saccharofermentanales > UBA5734 > JAKPNJ01. The sequence goes on from JAKPNJ010000256.1 coordinate 10,077, forward strand.
GCCGCCGTCCGGACGCCCGATGTGCGGGCGGCCCGGATCCGGCCGGCCGGATCCGGCCGCAACCCCGGAGGGCTCGCATCCGAGGAGGACTGACGCGTCATGGGCCTCGTCGACCTCCATGCCCACCTGCTGCCCTGGCTGGATGA
>JAKPNJ010000284.1 GCA_029548445.1 Bacillota bacterium
GAGCGGCAGGGTCCCGGTCACCCGGGCCCGGGCCGGCCTGTCCGGCCTGCCGGGCCTGTCCGGCCTGCCGGGCCTGGCCGGCCTGCCGGGTCGGACAAGCCGGGCAAGCCCTGTTCCGATTCGCGTCCTGTCCATGGAATCCATCCCGCCGTCTCTCCGCAGCCGGTCAGTCGTCCGCCTGGTTGGCGAACCATTCGTTGACTTCCCGGATCATGTCCTCGCCGCCCAGCCGCGCCCATTCCGTGACGAATTCGTCGAATTCCGAGATATCGGCTTCGCCCATGATGATCTTGACGTAGACCTCCCGCTCCTTGGCCTGGAGAGCCGAGAACTTCTGGGCGGTCAGGTCGCTGACGGTAAAGTAGGACTGGTCCGGCTCATAGAGGTTGTTGTCCCTGTAATGGAGCAGGCCGCCCATGACCGCCTCGTAGCACTTCAGGGCGCTCCAGGCCGAGTCGTCCCCGTCGAGGAACTTCTGCATCTGGGTGTAGTAGTCAAACGGGATGGGCCCCAGTTCTTCCTTGCTTTTCTTGCCGTCGATGACGTCCTGGACCTGCAGGTACGCCTCGACATTGTTCCAGGTCCGATAGGACAGGATGGGCGAGTTGTTGTAGATGCCGGAGTAGACCGGGCCGTTGATGAAGGTCTCGTAGTCTTCCTGGCTCGTGTTGAAATAGAATTTCTGGTACCAGTAGTTGAGCAGCTTCACGATGGCTTCCGGCGTCCTGCATTCCTTGCTGACGATCCAGTACCCGGCGACATCCAGGTTGGTCTGGACCCGGGCGGGTTCGCCGGAGACGGACACGATGGGGATCGGCTCCCACTCGGCCGCGGGGTTCCGGGTCCGGACGGGCTGCAGGGGGGAGATGGAAATGTAATAGGGCCCGTAGGCGATCCCGAACTTGCCGGCGGACAGCGGCTCATACAGCGTGAAGTAGTTTTTGTTGATGAACTCGAGATCAATGGTGCTGTCCTTCCGTGCATACAGCTCGGCCAGCCTGGCCAGGGCAGCCCGGGCCTCCGGCTGCACGGAACCGTAGACATATTGGCCGTCCCGCCGGATCCAGGCGAACGGATAGGCCCCGTAGCCGTTGAAGAATCCCTTGTGCCACATCAGGCCCCCCTCGGTCATCCCGTTGACGGGAAGGCCGAAGGTATCGTTCTTGCCGTTTCCATCCGGATCCCCGGTGGCGAAGGCAATGGCGACGTCCACGAGCTCGTCCATGGTGGTCGGCATGGATTTCCCGACCTTCTCCAGCCAGTCCGTCCGGATCCACAGGAGCTGGGCGTCTTCCTTGGCCATGGCGATCCAGGGGATCGCCATCAGCCGGTTGTCGATCCGGGCGGAATCCATGGCCGCAGGACCGCCTTCCGAGTAGACGCGCTTGACATCCTCGGACGCATAGGTATCGAAGGCTTCTGTCATGTCATACAGCAGGCCTTCCTCCGCCAGCTGGCGAAACTGGCCTGCCGTGACGTAGAAGAAATCCGGGAACTGCTTGGAGGCGATCATGGTGTTCTGCCGGGTCACCAGCTGGGAGGAATCCACGGTCCACAGATATTGCACCCGGATGCCGAGATCCTTCTCGATGGACCGGATCCAGACGTTGTTGGTGATGTCGTCTCCCTCCGGATACTTGACGAAGGCCGGATTCGGGATATCCCGCACGGACGTCAGGGTGATCGCGGGCTCGTAGGTGCCGAAGGGTCCTTCGGGTATGATCCGCTGGGGTTCCGTGGGCGTCGCATCCGGCTCGTTTCCACAGCCGGCGCCCGGCAGGACGAAGACCAGGAGCAGGACTGCCAGGCCGACCCGAAGAATCGTGCGCTTGATCATGTCAACCATCCTTTCCGATCCTGTCGGCGGGAGAGGACTGGCCCCTCCTGTACCGAATGAACGCGATGCCCAGGAGAGCGAGGCCGGCCAGTGCGGCGAGGCCGATCGGCAGGTACCAGATGGCCTCTCCCCTCTCCAGGGGGGTGGGTGCGGCCTCCGTTGCGGAGGGAGGTTCGGACGGGTCCGGGGACGTGTCGGTCGCCCCGTCGGGAGTGGGGGAGGCGGTCGGGAGGGCCGTGGGGGTCGGCTCCTCGGCGGGTGTCGGCTCGCCGCCGTCCGTGGGGGTTGCCGGCGGGGTTGTGGGTTCCCCCTGGGTCGGCCCGTCGGAAGGAGACGCGGTCGGCGTTGCGCCTTCGATGACGACGGTGGCCGAACAGGCATGAACCCCCTCGACCCCTGGCAGCGCGGCCGTTCCCTGGACGATGTAGGCGCTTCCGGACCGGACCGGTTCCTCCCAGCGCACCGGGACCAGGACCGGGGTGCCGTCGTCCAGCGTCCCGGACAGCTGGCCCGGCAGGTGCTGCCCGATGGTTGCAGCCGACGGCGCCGTCACCTTGGACGGAGACCGGACGCTCGTGAGGGAGGGGGAAACGATTCCCTTGTCCGACAGGAAGGCCCTGGCGAAAGGGGCATACCCTTCATACAGGTCCACCGCCGCGTCCCCGCCATGCCGAAGGGTCGATTCGGGGCTGTCCAGGTAGCCGGGATAGGCGTACATGGACTGGATGGAGACATACTTCTGCAGGATCTCCAGCTGGCGGGACACCCGGCTCCAGGCAGCGGGATAGGCATTGTCGTAATTGGGGCCATCCATCTGCCAGGTCTCGAAATCGCTCCAGAGATGCTTCCCCGTGGATGCCATTTTCTGCTGGTACTGGCCGAACACGTCGTCCAGCATGGCGATCCGGTTCTCCGGATCGTATGTATAGCGGCCGGGGATGTAGCCGGGCCCCACCGCGTCCTGGTAAGCGTAGATGTCCGGCTCGGAGCGGGCGATGGCGGCCGGGTCGATGGTGGGCGTGCCGGTGGGGGCGATCAGGACGACCTTGTCGGGCCAGAGGTGCCGCAGCCTGCGGATGATCGCATTGAAGAAATACAGGTCGCCGTTGGCGGAGTCAAACAGGTAGGACGGCTCATGGGACATGTACCAGCCGTAGAAGGAGGCATAGTGCCCGTACCGCTCCCAGATGTCCGTCATGACCTCCACGGCCAGGTCGACGGCGGGCTCG
>JAKPNJ010000286.1 GCA_029548445.1 Bacillota bacterium
TCCGGTCTCCAAGCTCAAGCGGCCGGGCATGCACCTGCTCTCGTCGCTGCAGGCCGTCGCCCACGGAGCGGACTCGGTCCAGTATTTCCAGTGGCGAAAGAGCCGGGGCGGCTGCGAAAAATTCCACGGCGCGGTGGTGGACCACTGCGGCCATGAACACACCCGGGTGTTCCGGGATGTGCAGGAAGTCGGGGACCTCCTGGCCCGTCTCGACCCGGTGGTGGGCACCACGGTCCGCCCCCAGGCGGCCCTTCTCTACGACTGGGAAAACCGGTGGGCGCTGGAGGACGCCAAGGGCCTGAACAATGCCCACAAGGACTACGAGGCGACCTGCATCCGCCATTACGAAGCGTTCTGGCGCCAGGGCGTCCCCGTGGACATCCTTTCCATGGAGGGGGATTTTTCCGGGTATCGGCTGCTGGTGGCCCCCATGCTCTACATGCTGCGGCCGGGGGTGGCGGAGCGCATCGAGGCCTTCGTGGCCGGGGGGGGCACGTTCGTGACCACCTATTGCAGCGGCATGGTGGACGAGAACGACCTCTGTTTCCTGGGCGGATTCCCGGGACCCCTGCGCCGGGTCCTGGGCGTGTGGGACGAGGAGACCGACGGGCTCTACGACGAGGACGAGGGCCGGGTCCGGATACTGGATTCCGGCCGGACCTATGCGGTGCGCCAGTTGTGCGACATCCTCCACGCCGAGACCGCCGAGGTCCTCGCCGTCTACGACGCGGACTTCCAGGCCGGGAGTCCCGCCCTGACGGTCAACCGGTTCGGGAAGGGGCAGGCCTATTTCATCGCCTTCCGGAATCTCGACGACTTCGAGGCGGATTTCTACGCCGGGCTGGTCCGGGACCTGGGCCTGGTCCGGGTGCTGGACGCCGAACTGCCCGACGGCGTGACGGCGCAGCTGCGCTCCGACGGAGAGAGGGATTTCGTCTTCCTGATGAATGTCTCGCCGGAGCCCCGGGAGGTCCGCCTCCAGGATCCCGCCGGCCTGCGGGACTTCCTGTCCGGGAACGGGCTCGGGGACGGAACCATCCTGCTCCCGCCCCTGGGGTTCCGGATCCTCGAGCGGCCGGCGGTCGGCCTCTTCTAGTGCTCCATCGTGTCGGGGATGCCGTCCCCGTCGGTGTCCGCGCCGGCGACCTCCTCGTCCGCCGCCGCAGTCCCGAACATCTCCTTGCCCGTAATGCGGTTCTTGCGGCGCTCCTCCTCCACCAGCTGGCTCAGGAGGTTCCGGACATCCCGGGGCCTCTTGATCTTCTGGATCTCCAGGGTCCGGTGGGTCGCGTCCGCCGTCGACAGCACCAGGGTACCCACCCCCACCAGCCGATTGCCGAAGGACTGCTTCATGGACATGTCCAGGACCCGGTAAAGCAGGAGCTCATCCTCCTGGACATTGAAGAAGCCCTTGGACAGGTAGAGGCGGCTGCCGCGGATGCTGTAGCGGGTAAAGGTCAGCGGCAGGCCCATGATCCGCTTCCGGTCCTTCCAGACGATGGGCTCGACGACGACATTCTCGAATGGTTTCTTCCGTGCCATGGGTTCGTCCTCCTCCGGTTGGTTCGGAACCTGTCTCCTGCTTCCGAGTATAGCACTCCGTCAGCGGTTCAACCGCCTGGAGCCCCTGTTCCGGGATGCCCCAGGTCTTTCTGCAGGATCGCCGTGTCGAGGCGCCGGCCGAACTTCCGCCCCACGCCCTTCAGGATGCCGGCCACCTCGTACCCGGTCTTCCGGAACAGGGTCATGCTGGCCACATTCTCCGTGCAGACCAGGGCCAGGATCACCTCGAATCCGTTGCGGGCGGCCTGGTCCTCCAGGCGCGCCAGCAATCGGCGACCCAGTCCCCTCCCGGTGGCGCCGGGCGCCAGGTAGACCATGGCCACGCCGGTGGCATCATAGGCTTCCCGGGGACTGTACCGGCGGACGCTCCCGAATCCCAGGAGGACGCCATCGGCATCGAACACCCCCAGGGGCGCGCATCGGGGACCGTCCCCGAACAGCAGTTCGCCCATGGCCGCAGGATCCAGGGGGGCCACATGGTAGGTGGCCGTCGAGTGCACCACATAATGGTTGTAAATGTCCCGGGCCGCCGGTGCGTCGCCCGGCACCAGGGGGCGCAGGACGATCACGCCCGTCCCGCTGCCCTGTTCAGGGAGCGGATCCATGGGGCCGCCTCTCCTTCCAGCAACGCCAGGGCCGAGGCATCCGCGCGGAAGAGCCAGTTGTCTTCGGGCGTGCCGGGCCGGTTGATCCGGGTGTCGGATCCATACCCCAGGAAGTCCTGGATCGGGGCGATGGCCAGCTCAGCCGGAGACATCCACAGGGTTCGGATCATGTCCCGGACTGCCGGGGCCCCAAAGCCCCCCTGTCCCCAGTCGCCGCCATCGTGGCCGCAGCAGTCCAGGGCCTGGCGCCGGGATTCGGGAGAGGCCTCATACAGCCATCCCAGCAGGGTGTCGTTGTCGTGGGTGCCCGTATAGGCCACCGAATTCCGGGGGATGTGGTACGGCAGGTAGGGATTGTCCGGATCCCCGTCAAAGGCGAACTGCAGGACCCGCATGCCGGGCAGCCCGCTGCGGGCCAGCAGGCGCCGGACCCGGTCGTCGATATCCCCCAGGTCTTCCGCCAGGATCCGGTCGGGACCCGAAAGGCGAAGCAGGGGTCGCAGCGCGCCCATGCCGGGTCCCCGGACCCAGCGGCCCGACCGGGCATCGGGAGCGCCCGCCGGAATCGACCAGTAGTCCGCGAAGCCCCGGAAATGATCCAGGCGGACCCGGTCAAAGAGGGCCAGGGTCCGGGCCATGCGCCGCTTCCAGAACCGGTGGCCGCCCAGGGCCATGGCCCGCCAGCGATACAGGGGATTGCCCCAGAATTGCCCGTTCTCCGCGAAGGCGTCGGGGGGGACGCCCGCCACCCGGCGGGGTCTCCGGTCGGCGCCCAGCTGGAACCACTCCGGATGGGCCCAGACGTCGGCGCCGTCGGGGGCCACATAGATCGGGAGATCCCCGATGAGGTCGATGCCTTCCCGGTGGATGGCCACGAGGCACTCCTGCCATTGGGTATCGGCCACCCACTGGAGGAATCCATGGAAGAGAACCTCTTCCGACCATTCCGCCTTGGCCTTCCGGAGGGCGCCGGGGCGGCGGCGCACCAGGTCCCGGTCGGGCCAGTCCTGGAAGGAAACGCCCCCGAATCGGTCCGACAGGGCGCAGAAAAGGGCGAAATCGGGCAGCCAGAAGGATTCCTTCTCCATGAACGCCGCCACGGCAGACCGGTCGCCGGCCCCGAGGCGGTCAAAGGCCTTCCGGAATACGGTCCTTCGTTCGGCTCCCAACCGGTCCCGGGCCACCCGGAAGGGCGACTCGATCCGGAGGGTGTCCAGTTCCTCGTCCGCCAGCCATCCTTTTTCCAGGAACGGCCGGGGGTCGATGAAGTCCGGGTTGAGGGCGAAAGCCGACGGGCTGAGGTAGGGGGAGAACCCCGGGCCGGGAGAGGAAAACGGCAGGACCTGCCAGAAGGAGAATCCCAGGGAACGGGCCAGCCGGGCGAAGGCCACGGCCTCGGGGCCGAATGTGCCGATACCGAAGGGCCCTGGCAGGGCCGACAGGGGGAGGAGAAGGCCGCTCTGCCGCGTCATGGGGTTCCGTCCGGACGCCCTTCAGCGTCCCGGTTCCAGGGAGAAGGCCTCGAAGCGGGTCCGGAACCGGAGGCGGGCGAACCCGTCGATCCGGGGGAGGGTTCCGGCGGCCCGTTCGCCGCTTCGTCCCAGCAGGGTGCTGTTGGAGGGCTCGAAGGCCAGGGCGTAGTCGCCGGACCGCATGCACTTCCACTGGACCAGCAGGGGCAGCGTTTCGGGGTCGAATTCCACGGCCGCCCCCAGGGACAACGCCGGGTTCAGGAGCTCGAAGCGAACCATCCGGCCGGGGATCGGGTTGTCGGGGAAGTGGAAATAGCATTGCTCCGGGCGGCCGTCCGTCGGTGCGTCCATCCGGTCCGCCTCGGCCAGGCCCTTGCCGGCCTCTTCATCCCGGGCCTGGATCCGTCCCGGGGGGAACCGGAGCCGGCAGCCGGCCTGCAGCAGCGGATAGCCCATATTGAAGTGGTAGAGAACCAGGATGCCCTCGGGTTCCGGGGCCAGGTTTTCCAGGTCATCCTCCACGGCCACGGCGGCGCCGTCCACCGGAATCCGCAAGGTCCTGTGGAGCCGCAGGTTGCAGCCGAACAGCCGGGTTTCCCGCAAGGTGCCGCGAATCACGATCTCGGCTCCGTCCGGCGACAGGCCGTAGGACAGGTGTTCCGCCGGTGCGCCGGCCACCCGGCCGTGAAGGGGTTGGTACTCCTCGCCATCCCGGTTGGCGATACCGGCGTTGCGGAGGCCGCAGGTCGTCAGGAGGCCGCCCATGAATGAATGGAGAAATTCCATCTCCATGGGAAGGAAATCCGAACGGCCGGTTATGCCGTTTTTCGACAGGAACGCCAGGTTGACGCCCCGATAGGAGGCGTCGGCGATATCCAGCCCCCGGTCCGCCAGGACCGTGCAGGCGAACCCGGCGGCGGTCTTGACTTCCAGGGCTTCGACCCCCTTGGCGCGCCCCTCCGACAGGACGACCCGGCGGATGCCCGCCACGGTGTCCGCTCCCCCGGTGTAGCGCAGGAGATCCTCCCGACCGATGTCATGGCCATGGACACGCATGCCGGATGCCTCCCCCTTGTGTGCCCTCCGGGCAGGCCCCGGAACCGGCGTCAGATGAATCGCTTGACGTAGAGCAGCTGGGCGTTGTAGCGGGAGATCTCGACGATGACGACTTCCCCCAGGGTGGACGAGGCGTGGACCATGCGTCCGTCGCCCAGGTAAATGCCGACATGGGTGCAGCTGGTCCTGCCGTCACGGCGGGTATCCCAGCACAGGATGTCCCCGGCCACGGCCTCGCTCAGCGGGACCCGGACCCCGGCGCCCGAATAGTCCCGGGCGGATCGGGGTACGGAGATCTTGTAGCGGCCGAAGACATACCAGGTCAGGCCCGAACAGTCGAAGCCCACATCCGGGTCCGCGGCGCTGCGATACGGGACGCCGAGGTACTTGAGCGCTTCTTTCGCAATGGCTTTTCCCAAGTCGATGGCAGAGTCGGACAGGGGCTTGACGGGGGTGGTGGTCCGGTCGGCCGGTGCCTTGGTCGAAATGAACTCATTGGCAACATACCCGACTGTTCCGCTGGAGGTCTTGACCCGGGACCATCCGTCCCCGATGCCGGTCCGGGTCAGCCGGTCCCCGTAGCCCAACTTCTTCAGGATGGCATACTCGGTGGAAGGCCCCTTCCGCAGGTTCAGGGAGTTGGAGATGACATACACCCGGGTGGAATCGTCCTTGAACACCATGGTCGTGGACAGGTACTCGGACACGACATAGCCGGTCTTTCCGTCGGCAGTCCGGACCTGGGACCAGCCGGCCCCGATGGCGATCCGGGTCAGCCGGTCGCCGAAGGACAGCTTCTCCAGGATGGCGCCGTCGGTGGAGGGCGCCTTCCGCAGGTTCAGGACGTTGGCGGAGACATAGACCCGGGTGTCGTCGGCCTGGAAAGGTTCGGGGGTGGGCGTCGGCTCGGGGGTCGGCGACGCGAAGGGAGTGGGCCGGGCGTCCTGAGCCTCGGGGGCGACCAGGTCGGGACCATAGTAGGGGTCGTCCCCGTCGGGGCAGGCCTCGTCAACCGGAACGTCCGCCTCGGGCGACCCGATCCGGTCGTCCTCCTGGAGGACCCGGTCATCCAAAACCCGCCGGTCGCCCCGACCGGGCAGGCCGGTCCGATCGGACCAACCGGTTGCAGGAGGAAACTGGTTCCGGTCAAAGACTTCCGGCATCGCCGGCTGGTCGAAGGCGCCCTCCGCCGGCGGACCGTAGCCGGCTGCCTCATCGGGGGGAGCCGGGATCGCGGAATCGGAAAAATAGGAAAGGCTGAAAAACCCGGTCACCGGGAGAACCACGAGGATGACCGCCGCAAGGACGGCGCGCCGCAGTCGGGGCGCCATGGGTGCACGTAGCAAGTTGCGGACCTCCTGTCGCGCCGGAATGGTGCCATTATGGCACCGCAGGAGGCTTCCGTCAAGAAAACGGAATGTTACTTACCGTATGGACAGCCAGGCCGTTCCCTTTCCCTGTACAAAGCGGTCCGCTCGTCAGTAAGCGCAGGCCCGGCACGCCCTCACAAAGGCCCGGATGTTGTCCGGATGCCCGAAGAAGAAGTGGTCCGAGGGGGAGCAGATATAGCCGCCATCCGGGCAGGCCTCGAACAGCGCCCGGACCATGGTCTCCACGGTTTCGGCGTCCCCCTGCTCGAATCCGGCATTCTGGTCGAATCCCCCGATGAAGAACAGCCGGTCGCCGACCCGGCGCCTTGCTTCTGCCAGGCGGCAGTCGCCGCCCATGGAGGCCGGGGTCATGGTCTCCAGGCCGTCGGCCCCGTTTTCCGCCACGATTTCCAGGAGCGGCATCAGGCCGCCGCAGAGATGGTAGACGGACTTGGTTCCGTGGGCGCGGAGGGCCGCGTGCTGCCGGATATCGTACGGAAGGCAGAACTCCCGGTGCATGTCCGGGCTGATGACCGTGCTGGATCCGGCGCCGCCGCCGGTCTCCACCAGGTCGAAGGGGATCGGGCCGCCCCGCTCGATGGCCGCCAGCATCCGCCGCAACAGGCCCTCCAGCATCCGGTGGACCATGTCCGGCCGGTCATAGCAATCGAAAATGGCGGCTTCCGTGTCCCGCAGCATGCAGTAGCTCTGCCAGGCCCCGCCCTGGCCGAAGTGAAAGTGGGCGCCCCGGACGATGCCCCGGTCGCCGATCCGCCGTTTCGCCTCCAGGACCGGGGTCCAGTCCACCTCCACCGGGGTTGGGCAATGGCGCAGCCAGATCTCCATGTCCCGCTCGTCCGACAGGAGGGGCTTCGTCACCCACTGGGTAAAGCGATTCCGGGCAGCGCTGTACCGAAGGTCGCCATCGGGGGTTTCGATGGTGACCGTCCAGTGGTGGCTGCCGTCCGCGTCAGTCCCCTGGTCGACCTGCGTCTCGACCCAGCGGGCCAGGTCCTTCGGGTCATACCGGAAGTCCGGCGACACATAGATGACCGGGTCCATGTCAAAAAACTCGTAGGCCTGGTATTGGTCCCGGCCCTCCAGGAAATTCGCCAGGTAATACTCCATCCAGCAGTGGACCTGGCAGGGAAGGCGATCCGGCCTGCCGTTGGAAAGAACCGTAAGAAACCGCTCCCGCCCCGTCATCATGGTCGCACCCTCCTGTCGGCCGAACCTCGGTTCGACCCGGTTCCATCCTACCACCCCGGCCTCTCCCCGTCCTGCCTTGACATGATCCGGGACTGACACTATATTGATGTCCATTCGACCCGGGAGGCCTGCCCATGCGCATCCGCACCCTTCGCTCCAATGACTACTTCAGTCCGGAAGACGGCTTCCACTGCGCGTTCTACCGGACATCCCCCACCCTGGCCGGACTCCACCGCCACGACTTCCACGAATTCTTTTATTTGATCTCCGGCTGCTTGTGCCACGAGGTCGCCGGCCGGGAGCCGGAGGTCCTGGAGGCCCGGAGCCTGGTCCTGGTCCGGCCGGAACAGGCCCACCGGCTGATGGCCGCCGGGGACCAGCCTTTCCACGTGGTGAACATCGCCTTCCCCTGCGAGGTCATGGCCGACCTGGACCGCTTCCTGCTCCGGTCCGGTTCGCCGGTTTCCGGTTCCGGCGGACCGCCTTCGGGGCATGAGCCGGGCGACGCGCCGGCGCCGGCCTGCACCGTTCTTTCCATCCAGGACGGGACCCGGCTCATGGCGGAGATCGGTGCCCTGGTCGCCCTGCCCCGGGACGCAGCCGAAAGGCGGCGCCTGCAGCTGCGCCGCATCGTCTATGCGGTGGACGCCTGGACCGGGGCGGACGGCCTGTCCCGGGACCGGGATACGGGAACGGATTCCGGCGCCGACCGGACATTGCCCGCCTGGTTGTCCGACCTCCTGCGGCAGGTGGAGCGGAAGGAGGTGTTCCTCGAGGGCATCCCGGCCCTGCTTCGCCTGTCAGGCCGCAGCCACGGCCACCTGGCCCGGACTGTCCGCCGCCTGCTGGACCTGTCTCCTTCGGAACTCGTGAACCGCCATCGCCTGGACTATGCGTCCAACCTGCTGTGCGTGACGGACCTGCCGGTCCTGGACATCTCCCTGGAGGCCGGCTTCGCGACCCTCAGCCATTTCAACCGGACCTTTCGCGCCCGGTTCGGGACGACCCCGTCCCGGTTCCGGCGGGCCGCCTCCCTGGATCGGAACCGTTCCCTGCTCTGATTCGCCCGGAACCGTGTCCCCCGGGACGACGCAGCCCGGCGAAGGGAGTAGAATGGAAGCGAACCCTGTCGCCCGCTTCGGGCGAAGGGGATGGCCAGGACCGAAAGCGGACGACAAGGAAAGGAGCGGTTCCCATGACCCATTCGGCCCACAATACCCGTCGGGTGATCTTCATTGTCCTGGACGGCGCCGGGGTCGGATCCCTGCCGGACGCCCACCGGTATGGAGACACCGGAGCCGCCACGCTCCCCCATGTCGCCGACGCCGTCGGCGGGCTCCACCTGCCGGCGCTCCAGCGCCTGGGGCTGGGCAACATCGTCCCCATCGCCGGCATCCCACCGGCCTACCCGTCCCTGGGTGCCTTCGGGCGGGCGGCGGAAGCCTCCGCCGGCAAGGACACCACCACCGGCCACTGGGAACTCATGGGCCTCGTCACCGAGGTCCCGTTCCCCACCTACCCGGGCGGCTTTCCCAGGGAGGTCCTGGACGCCTTCGAGGCAGCCATCGGCCGGAAGACCCTGGGCAATACGGTGGCGTCCGGCACGGCCATCCTGGACGACCTTGGGGAGGAACACCTCCGGACCGGATTCCCCATCGTCTACACCTCGGCGGACAGCGTTTTCCAGGTCGCCGCCCATGAGGGAATCGTGTCCCTGGACCAGCTGTACGAGTGGTGCCGGATCGCCCGGATACAGCTCCAGGGCCCCCACGCGGTGGGCCGGGTCATCGCCCGCCCCTTTACGGGATCGCCTGGGGCCTTCGTCCGGACGGCCCATCGCCATGACTTCTCGCTGCCTCCGCCCCGGGACACGGTCCTGGACCACCTCCTCGCGGCGGGCCGGACGGTCACCGGCATCGGCAAGATCGGCGACATCTTTGCCGGCCGCGGCCTGACCCGGAGCATCCCCACGGCGGGCAACGCCATGGGCGTGGAGCGGACCCTTTCGGCCATGGGCGACCAGACCGAGGGACTCGTCTTCACGAACCTGGTGGATTTCGACATGCTCTTCGGCCACCGCAACGATCCCCTGGGCTACGCCGCCGCCCTGAAGGCCTTCGACGACGGGCTCCACGGGATCCTGGACGCCCTGCTGCCCGACGACCTGCTGATCCTCACGGCCGACCACGGCACCGACCCCTGCTTCCCCGGAACGGACCACACCCGGGAGTACATCCCCGTGCTGCTTTTCGGGGCCGGGGCCAAGCCGGGCCGGAACCTGGGGATCCTGCCGACCTTCGCCGACCTGGGGGCGACGGTGGCGGCCTACCTGGGCGCAGCGGCGCCGGAGGCGGGCACCTCCCTGATCTGAGCCGGGACGGCGGACGGGGTTCGTCCTTTACCCTGATCCCTACTCCAGCCGGAAGACGATGGCGATGAAATGGAGCAGGGCGCCCAGGTTGACAAAGAAGTGCCAGATCATGTGGGCGTAACGGAAGCGGCTGGCGAAGAAAAAGACGCCGGCGGAGTAGGCGATGCCGCCGCCCACGATGAGGATCATCATGGCCGGATTCGCCTTGGCCAGGAACTGGGGCAGGAACATGACGATGGTCCATCCCATGACGATGTAGATGGCCGTGGAGGCCCGCCGGAAGGTGTTCATGGCGATGGATTTGTAGAGGATCCCGAACAGCACCAGGGACCACTGGAGTCCGACGATGACCCATCCCTCCCATCCCCCGATGACCACCAGGGCGATGGGCGTGTAGCTGCCGGCGATGGCCACGAAGATGGCGATGTGGTCCAGGATGTTGAAGACGGCCTTGTGACGGCTGTCGAAAGCCATGGCATGGTAGAGCATGGACGCCGAGAACATGAAAAACAGCGACAGGACGAAGATCGAGGAGGTGGCCGCGTCCAGGACGCCGCCCCGCAGGTAGGCCCGGATGGCCACATAGGGAAGCGACAGGACGGCCAGGGCGCCCATGACGCCGTGGGTAATGCTGTTTGCGACCTCTTCGCCGAAGGTGGGGCTGCAGTCTGGATTGGTGGTTCGGGGGAGACGCCGGGTGCCGGACTCCATGGCGGTCGGTTCCTCCTGGACGCTGCGGGCTTTTGACCGGATGTTGTCCCGAAGGTCCGTTCCATTATCGCAGGGTGCGTGCCGATTGACAAGGAAGGACCCCCGGCAGGCAGCCGGGGATCCGGAACGGCCTGTCGGCCGAAGTGGCTGAACCAGTCTACTTCATGCCCATCCCATGGGCGCCCGGGAGGTCATGGGTCGAAGACCCGCCTGCGCCGCCCGCACCCCTCTTTTCCCGCCGGAAGCAGAGGAACCAATCGAGGCAGTACACATCCTCCCCGTGCTGCTCGACCCGCTCCTTGGCGGAACCGCAGGAACCGGGGGGCGGCAGGATGACGTCGTCGCCGGGCTTCCAGTTGGCTGGTGTGGCGATGCCTTCCCGGTCGGCTTTCTGGAGGGCCGTCAGGACCCGCTTGATCTCTTCCATGTTCCGGCCCACGGCGGCGGGATAGTACATGATCGTCCGGACGATACCCTTGGCGTCGATGAAGAACACGGCCCGAACCGCCTGGGTGCTGGAAGCGCCGGGCTGCAGCATGCCGTACAGCTTCGCCACGTCCATCGTGATGTCCTCGATGACCGGGAAGTTGACCTCGATGCCCTTCATGTGCTTGTACTCGATCTTCTCCTTGATGGTCCGCAACCAGGCGATGTGGGCGTACATGCTGTCGATGGAAAGCCCGATGAGCTCGGTGTTCAGGGCCCGGAACTCCTCCTGCATGGAGGCGAAGGTCATGAACTCCGTGGTGCAGACCGGCGTGAAGTCGGCCGGATGGCTGAAGAGAATGACCCATTTCCCCTCGTAATCCTTGGGGAAGTCGATGGGTCCCTGGGTCGTCCTGGCCTTGAAGGCCGGTGCCGGGTCTCCGATGAGGGGCAGGCGTACGGGCTGGTCCATGGATGCGTCCTCCTTCACGTGTCGATGCCTTCCGGACCGTCACATCCGGAGGCGGCTGGTTGCTGTATTATTGCCAGTCTATGTCGAAGCGGAAGGAAGGTCGGGAACTTGGGTGACGGTTTCCGTCACATGCCCATTATTTGGAGTCCTGTGTGGCCGGCGCGAAGGTCCACCCTCCGTCGCCGTGGTAGATCATGGTCCGGGTCATGCCGCCATCAACGAGGAAGTGCTGGCCGGTGATGAAGCCCGCCCGGGAGGAGCAAAGGAACAGAACCAGCTCCGCGATGTCCGCCGGGCGGCCGATCCGGCCTGCGGGATGCTGGGCCCAGTCTGGGTCTGGCGGGGAGGCAGCGGGAGTGGCGGCGGGGGCGGGCCCCTCCGGGACCGGCTCCGGACGGGTGTCGATCCATCCGGGGCTGACGCAGTGGACCCGGACCCGGGGTCCCAGGCTCACGGCCAGGGCGTGGGTCAGGGCGACGATGCCGCCCTTGGCGGCGCTGTAGCTTTCCGTATCGGGCTGGGACATGACCGCCCGGGAAGAACCGATGTTCACGATGCAGGCCTCCCGGTCCGGAAACAGCGGAAGGCAGCGGCGCGACAGCTCGTAAGGCGCCCGGACGCCGACGGCCAGGACCGCGTCAAAGTCCTCCGGACTGCAGTCCGAGAGGATGCCGCCCCGGCTGAAACAGGCGTTGTTGACCAGGAAGTCCACCCGGCCGACGTGCTGCCGAAGAGTGTCGAACAGCCGGTCCAGGTCTCCGGCCCGGGTGATGTCCCCGGGAACGAACAGCGCCCCGGGGTGTGCCGACGCGAGGCGTCGTCCCTCCTCTACGGCCGGATCGATGAATGCCACCGACGCGCCCTCCCGCAGGAAAGCCAGGACGATGGCCCGGCCGATGCCCCGGGAGCCGCCGGTAATCAGGGCCACCTTTCCCGTGAATTGCGACATTTTTGTGTCCCCCTTCCTTCGCAGTCCGTTCGGGACGTCCCATGCCCCGCGCCACCTCCCCATCCGCCTGCTGACCTGCATGATACCACCGACGGGATCCTGCATCCAGAGAGGTGTCGTCCCGTCGTCGCCAATATTGTATATTTCGTACTGTATTGATTTGACCATTTCCAATACCTGTACTATAGTGTACATGTCCATCGGACCAGCCCGTCCGAAACAGGATCGACCCGGCTTCATGCCTTCAAACAGGCTCCCGTCCAAAGGAGTACATCGCACCACGATCCGATCGGATCCCGAAGCGAGGGCGGCTCATGACGCGATTCCTGAAGTTGCTTGTATTGGTTGTCTTTCTTCCGCTGATCCCGGCAATGGCCGTATCCGGCACCCCGGTCTCCGGATCTCCCCGGCGGCCTCCGTCCGGCCTGGCACCAGGCATCGTGTTCAAGGCCCCCGAGGCCACGGACGCCGGCAACCACGAGCTGCTGAAAAGCGCCCGGGAGGTCCGGGGAGCGGAGATCTACCTCAACTGGTCCGATATCGAAGCCGAGGAGGGAGTGTACGACTGGTCGGTGATCGACCGATGGGCGGAATACTACGATGGTCTCGGAAAGCGCATCGCCGTCTCGGTGGCCTCCGCCAGCTTCGCCATCAACGATTCCCCGGCCTGGCTCTTCAACCGGTATGACGTGCGCCGGGTGGCCAAGGGCTATTGGCTCAATTTCGAAAACGGAAACAGGGACTACCGGATCCAGGGCGACCTGGTGGCGGAGCCCGTGGTCCGGTCCACCGGAAAGGCCGCCCTCCGGGCCCGCCGGCCCGATGCCATCCGGTCCGACCCGGCGAAGCAACCCCTGACCAGCGCCAATGGCTACTCGATCCAGTTCGACTACCGGATGGAAACCGACGGTCGTCTCGTCGCAAGGGTCCTGTCGGATGCCGGCTCCATCGTGCGGGAGGAATGGTCCTGGTCGCTGCCGGCCGGGGACCGGGGCGTCCGGACCGTCGAATGGATCCCGCCCGCCGGCGTGTCCGATGCGGTCGTGGAGATCGGGACGGCAGCAGGATCGGCCTTGCTCGACAATCTCAACATCGTGGAGATGCGATCCGGCTTCTTTGTCGGGAACCTGACGTTTCCGAATTATTTCGATCCCGTGTTCTTCGACCGGTACAGCGCCTTTGTCCGGGCTTTCGCCGACCGATACCGGGACGACCCCCGGGTGGCCATCGTGTACGTGGGCGGCTTCGGTCGCTGGGATGAACTGACGCTGTGCAACGACACCGACCTGGCGGCCCTGGAGGACCAGTGGACCACCTACGGCTACACGGACGCCCGGTACCTGGCCCATGTGGAGGCCTGCGCCGACCTGTACCTGGAGGCGTTCGGGGAGAAGCCCCTGATGATGACCATCGCCGGCTTCCGGGGCGCCGACACATTCCGGGACCAGAATCTCCTGGACTGGCGGGTATCGGCCATGGCGGCCCGGAAGGGCATCCTCCTCAAGTACAACGGGTGGCAGGAGAAGTGCACCGAGTGGAACAGCGAGGGCAACGCCATTTACTATACGCTCTACCGCCACCGGTTCGACGGCCCGGGTATCATCCTCGAGCAGGGGGCCCAGGTCAACAACACGATGTCGGAGATCATGGGCCATCCCATCAGCATGTTCAACAAGGCCATCGGATACGGGGCCGACTTCTTCTGGATGTACAGCAACGACCTGGTGGACCGGTATGTGTCCCGGAACCTCCACTATGCCAACGAGAGCGCCGGGGGGGTGCTGAACACCCGCCTGTTCGCCCTCATGATGAAGACCGACTATGTCAGTCCCCACACCGGCCAGGCCTATGTCCACCGCAACGTGACCTGGCAGGTCTACCAGTCCAGGCGGCGGGGCGGCGAATCGGAGGATGTGACGGTCGACGGGGTCATGGCTGCCAGGACCGGCCCGGACAATGCGCGAATCCACCTGAGCGTCGACGACCGGATCATGGTGGACGGCATGTATTCCCCGGTCCTCCAGGCGGAACTCCTGGACCAGGGCACCGACACCCTGACGTTCTATGCCCGGCAGCCCACGGGCCAGGAGGAAGTACTGACCTGGCAGAAGAAGGACACCGGGGCCTGGGTGACCCTGTACCTGGACGCCCGTCCCTTTGTGGAGACCTGGAAAGGCGGCTCATCGGACATCTTCGACGAAATCATCCTGGACGACCGGGGGGACGGGCCGGAAACCCTCCGGGGCATCGAGCTGGACTATGTTCCGGCAGGGGATTTCCGGACCCGGATCCTCGCCGCCCGGGAGCCGGCTCCCGGCGAGCGGCTGGACCTTGCGGCCACGGTGGTGTTCACGGTGGACAACCCTGCCCTGGATCCCGTTTCGGCCCTGTCCATCCCGCTGATGGGATCCGTGGAGCCGGCCCCCTGTACGGCCATGGTCACGGTGGAGGCCGACGACGGCAACGGCGGGTTCCGGCCCCTGGTGCGGAAGGAATGCCATATGCCGGAGGACCTGCTGTGGTACGGGATCCCCCTGGCCGGGTTTCCCCGGGCGGATCGGTACCGGGTGACCCTGGAGGCGACCCGGGGATCCGTGGGCGTTGCGGCTGCCGGCGGGGAGCCCGCCTTCCGCCTGCTCTCCTGGGAGACGGACCCGGCGGTTCCGGTCGCCCTCGGGGCGGACGGGACCTTCCGGGCCGACCTGCCTTTCGCCGCCCTGCTCCTGCCGGCCGATACGTCCGGATCGGACGGGCTGCGCCTGGAGCGGGTGTTCCCCGACGGCACCGTCCTCCCTGTGGTCCCCACGGCCCGGACCCAGCGGGAAGACGGCCTCGCGGCGTGGTTCGAACCGGTCACGGCCGGTCGTTATCGGCTGGCCGGAGCCACCCCTGCTTCCCTGTCCCTGGTGCCCCTGTCCCGGATTCGTCCCCCGTCGGCACCGACCCGGGAGATCACGGGGGACCTCCATCCCGCTTTCCAGGGCCTGGAATGGACCCTGGCGCCGGCGGGATTCGTCGAGGTTCGGCCGGAGACCGGCGGCTTCTCGGCGTCCGTATCCGGTCGCGGCCCCTGGCTCGAAACCGGCGCCCCGCTGTCGCTGGAAGCCGATTCCCTCCACTATTTCCACTTCGTGCTGAAAAACGGCACGGCCTCTTCCCTGGCCCGGCTCTATTGGAAGACGGACGGCACGGACTACAGCGAGCTCAATTCGATCCTGGTTCCCGTAGTGGCCAATGACACCGAGTATCGCGAATACTGCTACGCCATCGGGTCCGACCTGCGCTACCGCCGGTCCGGCGCCATCACCGGCTTCCGGTTCGTTCCGGCTGTCGGGGACCTCCAGGGCGGCCGGCTGACCGCCCTGGCCATGGAACTCCGCACGGGACACAAGGCCGGCTATGCCGTCCTCGAACCCCTGGACCCGGCGGCCGTGGTCCTGTCCACCTCCGTCCGCGTCCCCGCAACACCCACGGAACCGGCCGCATCCCCGACCCCCTCCCCCACGGCGGGCGGCGGCGGAAATGCGATCCCGCTCCCGTTCCTGGCCGTCCTGGGGGCCCTGGTCCTGCTGGCCGCCGGGGGACTGTTCCTGCTGTTTTACCGGATCGGCCGGACCGGCCG
>JAKPNJ010000297.1 GCA_029548445.1 Bacillota bacterium
GTGGTGACGTTGGACATGGCGGCTTCGAAAACCGAACGGGCGGCGGCCAGGTTCAGCAGGACGGACGGCAGGATCCGAAGGCGCAGGGCCAGCAGCAGGTCGTCGCCGGTAAAGGGGACACCGGCCAGGGGAGGAAACAGGAACAGGAGCAGGTGGAGTCCTGCCTGGAACACGAGGGTCAGCAGGGCGACCTGCAGCAGTTCCACCAGGAGGTTTTTCCGGAGCCAGCGATGGAACAGGACCGACGCCAGGAGGCCCATGTACATCAGGGACAGCATCCCGACACCCAGGACCTGGCCGGTGTAGTAATCCCGGAAAAAACCGGCCGCGAGGCCAGCCAGGGCCCCTTCCCTGCTGCCGTACCGGTATCCGGCCAGGACCGCCAGGACCAGGGCCAGGTCGGGCGCTGCGGACCGGAAGGACAGGGATCCCGTCACGGTGGCCTGGACCGTCGCCAGGACGAAGGCGTACGCAAGGAGCACCAGGCCGCTCCGGATACCGCCGGGGATTTTCATGGCGCGTCCTTGCCCTTCATCACGAACAGGTCCCCCAGGCGGTCGAAGTCCGTATAGGGCCGCAACACGGCCGTTCGTTCCGGATAGGCATCCGCCTCGTCCACCGATACGATCTCGCCCACCGGCAGGCCGGAGGGGTAGAGACCGCCGATGCCGCTGGTCAGGATCCGGTCTCCGGGCACAAGGGAGGCTGTCTCCGGAATTCGGTCCACGACCAGGAGCCCCTCGTGCTTCAGCGCAAAGTCCCCCCGTACCCGCATCACCGCCCCGCCCGGCCGGTCGACCCGGATGCTCAGCTGGGTGGCCTCATGGAGAAGGGGGAGAACCCGGGATGTGGCCGCGTCGGAGGACAGCAGCCGCCCGACCAGGTTCATGCGGGCATCCACGACCGGGTAGGTCCTGTCTTCCGTTACCGAGATGCCGTCGCGAATCCCCACGTCGATGCGGAAGGACTCGAACCAGGTTCCGGTCTCCCGGGCCAGGAGGATGCCGCCGACGAGGTCATAATCCTGGAACGCCTCCTTGAGGCTCAGCAGGTCCTTGAGCTCGTCCCACTTCCGCTGGTATTCCTCCAGCTGCCGGAGCCTTTTCTCCAGTTCCGCCTTCTCCTCCCGGAGCGCCTTGTTTTCCGCCCGGATCCGCTCTCCTTCCAGGACGGAGGCATAGAAGCCGGAGATCCCGTCCCAGGCGCCCAGGACCGCTTTCTGGACCGGCGACAGGAGGACGGACAGGGGTCCCGTCGCCACATGCACCGGGCTGCCGGGCAGGGCGGCGAACAGGATCAGCGCCATCAGCGCCAGCGAGAGGATGACCCACAACCAGACCCGGTTCCGGGCCTGGGTTTTCGTTTTCGGTTTCACGGGATCCCTCCTGATGGAATGGATCCATCATAGCGCAAAAAGCCCCCGGTCTCCAGTCAGAGCAGGTTTCGCTGGCGGAGGCTCACATAGGAATCCCCGCCGATCACCAGGTGGTCCAGGAGCGGGATCCCCATCATGTCGGCGGCGGCTCGAAGCCTTCCCGTGGTTCGGATGTCCTCTTCGCTGGGGGTGGGGTCGCCGCTGGGGTGGTTGTGTAGCAGGATCATGGCCGCCGCATTGGCCTTGACCGCGCTCCGGAACAGGTCGCGGGGGTGGAGGGCGGCGGCGGTGAGGCCGCCTTCCGCCAGGCGCTGGCGGCAGAGGATCCGGTTTCTCCGGTCCAGGAGCACGGCGTGGATCTCCTCGGTTTGCAGGACGCGCAGGTCATCCATGTAGAGGGCGGCCACCTGGTCCGGGGAGGACAGGAGCGGGCGGTCCCGGGCTGCGGACGGGCGCATGGCCCGGCGGCCGAGCTCCAGGGCGGCCTTGACCTGGATGGCCTTGACACGCCCGATGCCGGGGAGGTCCCTCAGTTCGGCCAGGCTCAGGTCGTGGAGGAAGGCGGGTCCCCGGCTCGCCCGGTCCAGCGACAGGATCCGGCGGGACAGGGACACGGCGCTTTCGCCCTGCCGGCCGGTCCGGATCAGGATGGCCAGCAATTCGGCGTCGGACAGGGCCCCGGCGCCCAGGGATTCCATTCGTTCATAGGGCCGTTCCGATGCCGGCAGCCGGCGCATGGGGATTTCCGAGGTCGTCATGTCCAGTCCTCCCGTCTCCTCCGCCCTGGGGCGGACTCCCTTGTCGGTTCCAGAGAAGGCGAGACGAAATGACACCGGCAAATTCCGGCTCGCCCTCGAGCCGGTCAATCAGGTCGAGGAGCGTTCGCCGCGGGAGTCCCCAGACATTGTCGGGGGATCCGTCCACGATCTCGACCAGCATGCCGCCGAGCCCCTGGACCCCATAGGCGCCCGCCTTGTCCAGGGGTTCTCCCGTGGACACATACCAGTCCATCTCCCGGTCCGTCAGGACGGCGAAACGGACCCGGGTGGCCGAAATCCCGGAGACCATGCGGACAACGCCGTCCCTGGACGCCAGGAGCGCGACGCCCGTCAGCACCCGGTGTTCCTTTCCGGACAGGAATGCCAGCATGGCCCGGGCTTCCGCCGGCGTGGCGGGCTTGCCCAGGATACGGTCCCCGAGGACCACGTCGGTGTCCGCGGCGATGATCGCCCAGGATCCGTCGGGGGGCATGGCGCTCCGGACCGCCAGGGCTTTCCGTTCCGCCAGGCGGACGACCATCCGCTCCGGAGCCTGTCGTTCGCACGGCTCCGGGGTTTCATCCACGTCGGGATGGAGCACCCGGAATCCATCCTCCCCGAACAGCGTCGACAGGAGCGCCGTCCGTCGGGGCGAAGCGGAGGCGAGGCAGAGGGACGCGGGATCAGAAGGCCGCATCGCCGCAGGTCCTGGGGAAGGGCAGCACGTCCCGGATGTTGGACACCCCGGTCAGGTACATCAGGGCCCGCTCGAACCCGAGGCCGAAGCCCGCGTGG
>JAKPNJ010000300.1 GCA_029548445.1 Bacillota bacterium
CCGGCAGCGGCAAGACCACGTTCCTCAACGCCCTGGCTGCCGAAATCGCGCCGGAGGAGCGGATCGTGACCGTGGAGGACTCGGCGGAACTGCGATTCGAGGGACATCCCCACCATGTCCGTCTGGAAGCCCGCCAGCCCGGTCCCGATGGAGCCGGGGGCATCGGCCTGGACCTGCTCATCCGGGCGTCCCTCCGAATGCGGCCCGACCGGCTGATCGTCGGGGAAGTCCGGGGGCCCGAGGCCTACGACATGCTCCAGGCCCTGAACACGGGCCATCCTGGCTCCCTATGCACGGGCCACGCCAACTCCCCCGGTGACATGGTGGAACGGATCATCACCCTCTGCATGGCCGCCTCCCGCCTGCAGTACGCCGTGGTGCAGCGGATGGTCGCCTCCGCCCTGGACCTGGTGGTCCACCTGCGCCGGGATCCGGACGGCCGGAGGCGGGTCGACCAGGTTGTCCGGATCGTCCTGGGACAGGATGGCCACATCCGGCTGGAACCGGCCTGCGAGGCCGGCACAGGGGCCTGCGCCTCCCTGCAGGAGGCCGGCGCATGAGAGGATGGGTACTCCTGCCGGCGTTTGTTGCGTCCTTCCTCCTGGCCGGCCTGTTTGCCGACGACCTGACGGTCCGCGTCCTGCTGTCGATGCCTGCGGCCCTGGTCCTGTCCTCCGGTCTCCGGTCCGCCCTGCGCGAACGGAAGGAGCGGAGCATCCGGGACCAGTACCAGGCCCTTCTGCAGAATCTCTGCGCCTTCCTGTCGGCCGGGCATACCCCGGAAAGTGCCCTGCAGCGGTGTGCCGACCCCGTGGCCATGGCCTTCGGCCCCAGGGCCGCCCTCCCGGCCGCCATCCGGAAGGCGTCCCGCCAAATGGCCTCCGGCCGTTCCCTGCCCGAAACCCTGTCGGTGCTCGTCCGCATCCTGCCCTGTCCCGAGGCGGCCCCGCTCCTGGAGGCCATTGGGGGAGCCCGGCTCCTGGGGGGGCATGTCCTGGAGGTCCTCCGGGGTGCCCACCGGATGATGAACGAACTCGCCACCACCCGGGCGGAGGCGGAAGCCGCCGCTTCCCAGCGCCGGACCGAGGCCCTGCTCCTGTGCGCCATGCCGCCGGCCATGGCCCTGCTGCTCCGTCTCTCCTCGCCCGACTACATGGCACCGGCCTTCCGGAACCCGTCCGGGAGCCTCCTGTTGGGAGTCGCCTTTCTTCTTTTCATGGGCGGGATGGGCCTGACGCTCCGCCTGCTGGCCGGAATCCGGAAGACCCGGGCCGCCGGGGAAGCGCCGCGCGATCCACCGGGTGCACCGACCGGCGGACCGACCGGCGGACCGACCGGCCGGCTGTCGATCCGGGCTTCCGGCCGCTGGACGGACCGCCTGGCGGCGACCCGTCCCATCCGCCGCCTGGCGGCGGCCTATCCCCGGCGGCTGCCTCCATTCCTGCGGGAACGCTGGTTTCGGACCCAGCCGGATGAGCCGTCCGGGTCGCGCATGGAAACCGAGCGCCTGTGCCGGCACATGGCCCGCAAGGCGGGGCTCCTGGGGGCGGCCCTGCCGATGGCCGCGGTCCTGGCGCTGCTCGTCCCGATCCCGCCCCTGGCCGCCCTTCCGGCCGTCCCGGTCTTCCTCCTGGGCCTTTCCTGCCTGCAGGACGAAGAACTCCGGGCGTTCGACCAGCACCGCCGCCATCGCCTCCTCCTCGATCTCCCGCTGTTCCTGGGCATGCTGTGCGCCATGCTCCAGGCCGGTTTCTCCCTGCGCAGGTCCCTGGAGGCCTGTCGTCCCCTGGCCGGGCCCCCGGGGGGCCCGCTGTCGGAATCCCTGGAGAACGCCTGTTCCCGGGTGGCTTCGGGGGTGTCGCCCTCGTCCGCCCTGGATGCCATGGCCGAAGCCTGCCCGATCCCGGAAGCGGCCTCCGCCCTCTCCCTGGCCGCCCAATGCGAACGCCTGGGGGGCCCGACTCCCGTTGAGCTGCTGCGCCTCCAGTCCGGCGCCTGCTGGACCCTTCGACGGTCCGCGGAACGGGCTTCCCGGGAGAAGGACGGGATCCGGCTGCTGCTCCCCATGGTCCTGAACCTGCTGTCCGTCCTGTCCGTCGCCGCCGCGCCGGCCCTGTCGGTGCTCCGGTCCTGACGGCCGCAAGGTCCGTCGGAGCCGGCCAACCAGTGAAAGGAGCCTCCCATGATCCTTCCGCGATCCTTCCGCCCGTTCCTGGTCCGTCGTCCCTTCCTTCCTCTCGGAAGATCCCGCAGGGGGATGGGCACCGTGGAGGTCGTCCTGATCGTGGCCGTCCTCATGACGATCGCCCTCCTGTTCCGGTCGACGCTGGTCGGGTATGCCCGGGACCTGATGAAGGCGGTGTTCGGCGACCACGCCGTCCTGACGGATGTGGAGGAGGTTCCTTCCCTGGCCGCTCCGCTGCCGTGAGGAGGTGACGACAGGATGCGCCTGGCCGATCTCGTTCCGGAACGCGGACCGTACGGGGAAAACCGGATCCTCCGGCTGGAGGGGGAGGTCCGGCTGGAAGCCCATGAACTCCGGACCCTCCAGGAGCGCCCGGTCCCCGGCCTGCTGCCGGTCTATCTCCGCTGGGGTGCCGGGGCGGCGGAACTGTGCGTGGATACAACGGGGTGCCGTCAACTCCTCCCGCCCGGGGGCGGCGGACAGCGTCCCGACCCCCAGGCCGACCGCTTCCGGGCCGCCGTGCAGTCCATCGTGGCCCGGGGCGAATCCATGGGCCTTCGGCCGGAAGCGTTCTGCCTGGAACCCGAAGACCTGCAGTTCGAGGGGCCGGACGATTCCGGGTTCGCCCCGGCGGAGTCCCTCCGAATCGCCTACCTGCCCGTCCGGACCGGCCGGACGGAGCCTGGCCTTCCCGACTGTCCCGCGATCGCGGAAGAACGGAGGCCATCCCCGGACGCATCCCTCGGAGACATAGGCGATCCGCCGGCGTCTCCGGCGGCGAAACCGGACCCGGCTCCTCCGCAGGACATGCCAGCGGGCACGAGCCCACGGAACGGGTGGTGGCCGATCGTGCTGGGGATCGGGCAGCTGGTCCTGCTGTTGTCGGTCCGGATTCCCTTTCCGCCCGGCTCCCTGCTGCGTCCCTTCCTGTCCCCCTCCACGGCCCTGCTGTCGGTCCTGGGGGCCTGTCTCGCCCTGGACGCGTGGCTGTACCTGTCCGGCCGAATCCCCGGCACGCGGCCGTCCGGAGCGCCCCTGCCGGGGGAAGCCCCCACCGGACGACGTTCCTTCCGTTCCGGAGGTACCGGGAGAACAGGCGGATCGGGCGGATCGGGCGCCGACCGGGGCCCGACGGACGAATCCACCGTCCTGCTGTCATCAGGCGATCACCCGACCCGAATGGCCATGCTGTCCAGGGGGGAGCCCGGCACGCCGGACGAGGTCCGGGAACAGCGCGCCTTCATCCTGGTGGACCGTTTCCTGGTGGGACGCGACGCCGGCACCTGCGACCTGGCCCTGGCTGCCCGGTCCGTCGGGCGGATCCATGCCGCCATCCATCGGCGGGACGGGACTTTTTTCCTGGAAGACCGGGAGTCCCGGAACGGAACCTACCTGGACGGCCGCCGGCTGCACCCGGGCGAGGAATACCTGCTGCCGGAGCGGTGCAAAATCCGATTTGCAGGGGAAGATTTCTACTTCTCCGTCGAGTGATCGGCCGGGGCCGGGGGATCGGCCGGCAAGGCTGCCGCGCGGAAATCGCCCTTCGCCCTGTCCGCCATTTTCCCCGCGACCTTCAGGCGGACCTCCGCCCTGCGGAACGCCAACCGGGACCGTTCCTTCTCCTGTTTCGACGTGTCGGGGTCCTCCAGGCGGCTCCGAGCCCGTTCCAGGGCCCGCCGGGCCCGGACCGCGTCGATCTCCTCCGGCCATTCGGCGGAATTGACCACGACCACGGCCAGGGAGGGCCCGACTTCGATATAGCCGTCGGAGGCGGCCGCTATCCGCCATTGCCCGTCGATCCGCAACCGCAGTTCGCCGGGGGCCAGGGCCGCCACCATGGGCGTATGCCCCGCGAGGATGCCGATTTCCCCGTCGGTTCCGGTGACCACCAGCATGTCCGCGGGCGCGTCGAAGAACATGAGGTAGGGGGTGACCACGTTGACCTGGAACGTGGGCTTACCGGTTCCGTCGGCTGGCGTTGTAGGTGTCGTAGACATCCTGGATGCTGCCTTTCATGAAGAACATCTGCTCGGGAATATGGTCGACGCCGCCGGACACGATGACATTGAACCCCCGGACGGTATCGGCCACCGGGACATACCGGCCGGGAATGCCGGTGAAGCTTTCGGCGACGTGGAGCGGCTGGGACAGGAACCGCTGGATCTTCCGGGCCCTGGACACGACCCGCTTGTCCTGCTCCGTCAGCTCCTCCATGCCCAGGATCGCGATGATGTCCTGGAGTTCCTTATAGCGCTGCAGGGTCTCCTGGACCTTCCGGGCCACCAGGTAATGCTCCGTCCCGACCACGCTCTCGGACAGGATCCGGGAAGAGGATTCCAGGGGATCCACGGCGGGGTAGATGCCCAGTTCCACCACGGCCCGAGATAGGACCGTGACGGCATCCAGGTGGGCGAACGTCGTGGCGGGGGCGGGATCCGTCAGGTCGTCGGCGGGGACATAGACGGCCTGGATGGACGTGATGGACCCCTTGCGGGTGGAGGTAATGCGTTCCTGGAGGGCGCCCACGTCATTGGCCAGGGTCGGCTGGTACCCCACGGCGGACGGGACACGGCCCAGCAGGGCCGAGACTTCGGAGCCGGCCTGGACGAACCGGAAGATGTTGTCGATGAAGAGCAGCACGTCCTTCCCCAGGACATCCCGGTAGTATTCCGCCATGGTGAGGCCCGTCAGGGGGGCGCGCATGCGGGCGCCGGGGGGCTCGTTCATCTGGCCGAAGACCATGACGGTCTTGTCGATGACCCCCGACTCCTTCATCTCCTGCCACAGGTCATACCCTTCCCGGGACCGCTCGCCGACGCCGGTAAAGACCGAGTATCCGCCATGCTCCGCCGCGATGTTCCGGATCAGTTCCAGGATCAGGATGGTCTTTCCCACGCCGGCACCGCCGAAGAGGCCAACCTTGCCGCCCCGGCTGTAGGGGACCAGCAGGTCCACCACCTTGATCCCTGTCTCCAGCATCTGCTCCGAGGGATGCTGGTCCATGTACCGGGGAGCGGGCCGGTGGATGGGCCAGCGGTCGGCGGACCGGACGGCGCCCATCCGGTCGATGGGTTCTCCCAGGACGTTGAAAAGCCGGCCCGTGACTTCCTCGCCGACCGGAACGGTGATGGGTGCGCCGGTGGACTCCGCCCCGGCGCCCCGCTGCAGGCCTTCCGTCGGTTCCATGGCCACACACCGGGCGATGCCGCCGCCCCGGTGCTGCATGACTTCGGCCGTGACGGTCCCGTCTCCGGCCTGGATGCGAACGGCCTCCGTAATGGCGGGGATCTGCTTTTCGGGGAACCGGATGTCCACCACCGGCCCGATGATCTGGGTCACGATGCCCTTGGTCATGTCATGAACTTCCTTTCATGCCGCCGATCCCGCCCCGCCGGTCCCCTGCCAGGATCTCCGCCCCGCCGACCACCTCCGAGATTTCCTGGGTAATGGCCGCCTGGCGGACGCGGTTGGCTTCCAGGCGGAGTTTTTCCAGCATCTCCTCGGCATTTTCCGTCGCGTGGTCCATGGCGATCATGCGGGCGGTCTGTTCGCTGGCGAAGGACTCCGTCAGGGCGCCGTAGACCATGGACCGCAGATAGGCCACCACCAGGTGGTTCAGCACCTCCCGGGCGGAAGGGAAATACTCGATGTTGACGATGTCCCGGAACGCCTGCCCGTGGGTATACTCGTCCACATGGACGCCCTCCAGCAGGGCGTCGGCGTCGACGGGAATCAGCTTCAGGGCCCTGGGCTTCATGTCCATGGCTGTGTTGAGGTAGGTGAAGATGACAACCACCTCGTCCAGTTCCTTCCGGTCGTACAGGTCGTGCATGTAATCGGAGATGTCCCGGGCCCGGAAGTAGGTCGGGTTGTCGATGGGATACTCGAATTGCTGGACCACCTCGAATCCCTGGTGGACCAGGATCTCCTTGCCGATGCTGCCGGCCACATACAGGAGCGCCTTGGCGGACAGGCCCTGCCGGGCCTTCTCGATGATGTCGCGGCGGATGTGGTTCTGGGCGGCGTTCAGCAGGTTCAGGTTGTAGGCTCCGGCCAGGCCCTGGTCGCCAGTCAGGATGAAGTAGCCGGTCTTCCAGAGCTCCCCTTTTTTCAGCCGCCTCGGGCTGAACCAGGGATGCTCGAGGTCCGGGTCGGACAGGCGGATCCGGGCAATGGTGGTGCGGACCAGCTCGAAGAAGGGCAGGGTCTTGGTCAGCAGGGTCCGGGCGCGCTTCATCTTGACGGCGCTGATCAGGTGCATGGCCCGGGTCATTTGGGAGATCTCGCCGATGCTCCTGGCCCGCTTGCGGATGTCAACCCTCTGTGCCATATCGTTCCCTGTCCGCGCTCCACAGCTGGTGGTATTCCGCAAAAGCCGCCTGGATCACGGCGCCTGCCTCCGCGCCGAAGTCCCCGGTCGCGGCGATACCGGCCAGCACGTCGGGATGGATCGACCGGAGGAAGTCCATGTACCCTGCCAGGAAGCCCTGGATGTCTTCCCGATCCAGGGGGGTCAGGACCCCCTGGGTGGCCAGGTAGAGGGAGACCACCTGCTCCTCCATGGGAATGGGAGCGCCCTGGGGCTGCTTCAGGATCTCCAGGAGGCAGGCGCCGGTCCGCAACTGTTCCCGGGTCTCCTCGTCGAGCTCGGACCCGAACTGGCTGAACGCTTCCAGTTCCCGGTATTGGGCCAGCCGGATCCGCAGGGGCCCGGCCACCTTTTTCATGGCTTTCGACTGGGCGGCGCCCCCGACCCGGGAAACGGACAGCCCCACATTGATGGCGGGCCGCTGGCCGGAAAAGAACAGGTCGGTTTCCAGGTAGATCTGGCCGTCGGTTATGGAGATGACATTGGTGGGGATGTAGGCGGAAATGTCTCCCCCCTGGGTTTCCACGATGGGCAGGGCGGTCATGGACCCGCCGCCCAGGGAAGCCGACAGGCGGGCCGCCCGTTCCAGGAGGCGGGAATGGAGATAGAATACGTCCCCGGGGTAGGCCTCCCGGCCCGGAGGACGCCGCAGGAGAAGGGAGATGGCCCGATAGGCCTGGGCGTGCTTGGTCAGGTCGTCATAGACGACCAGGACGTCGGCCTTCTCCTTCAGCATGAGCTCCTCGGCCATGGCACAGCCCGCATAGGGCGCGATGTACTGCAGGGAGGCCGGCGCCGAGGCGGATGCGACGACAACGATGGTGTAGTCCATGGCCCCGCGCTCCCGGAGCAGGTTGACCACGGCAGCCACGGTGGACATTTTCTGCCCGATGGCCACATACAGGCAGTACACGCCCTTGCCGCGCTGGTTCAGGATCGCATCCACGGCCAGGGCGGTCTTGCCGGTCTGCCGGTCGCCGATGATGAGCTCCCGCTGGCCCCGGCCGATGGGCGTCAGGGCGTCGATGGCGGTCACGCCCGTATGGAGCGAGGTGTCCACGGTCTGCCGGTCCACCACGCTGGGGGCTGGGGACTCGATGGGACGATAGCCGCTGACGGGCAGGGGGCCCTGACCGTCCAGGGGTGCTCCCAGCGGGTCCAGGACACGACCCAGCAGGCCCATGCCCACCGGCACATCCACGGTCCGCCCGGTCCGCTTGCACACCGTTCCCTGGTGGACGCCGGCGGGGTCGCCCAGCAGTACAACCCCCGCCGTGCTCTCTTCCAGGTTCATGGCCAGGCCGAAGGATCCGTTTTCGAACTCGACCAGCTCATGGCTGAGGCAGTTGTCGATTCCGGATACCCGGACGATGCCGTCCCCGGCTTCCAGCACTTCGCCGATCTCGTCGACCGTCGTGGAGGCGGTGAACCGGGACAGGGCTTTCCGCAGGCGGAATCCCAGGGTTCCTCCCTCTTCCTCCTCCCCGGCATAGCTGACGGCCACGGGCTGCACGGCGGCCATGTCCGACTTCCCGTCCGGCGCCATGGGGGTTTCCGTAAATTGGGACAGGGAATCCTCCAGGGAGGATCGGATCACGGAGGAGACATCGAAGTCGAAGGATCGGAAGTCGATGGGCTTGGAGGACTTGAGCTGGGCCGCAATCCGTCCCAGTTGTCCCTTGACGCTGTAGTCGTAGCGGAAGCCGCCGGCGAACACCACGAGCCCCCCGATGAGGTCCGGATCCTGCTCCACGACGTACTCGTACGCGGCGAGCCCGCAATGGCGGGCAAACTTGGCCGCCAGCTGCTCCGCCTGCTCCCGGTCCACGGGAACCGGTGCGACAATCCGGATCAGGGAAAGCCCCGGATCAGCCATTCGGTCGCACCTTCCCCTTGAGTTCCTCTTCCAGCAGCGTATCCACGAGTTCCCTGGACCGTTGTTCATCCAGGATGCGGCCGATGACCTTGGAGGCGATCTTGACCGACAGGTCCGCCACTTCCTCCCGCATCTGGTCCAGGGCGGCGGTCTTGAGCCGTTCGATGTCCGCCTCGGCCCGGGAGGTCAGGGACGAGGCATCCTGGCGGGCCTTGACGAGAATGGCCTCGCTCTGGGCTTCGGCCTGGTGCTTGGCATCGGACACGATGGTCGAGGCTTCCCGGACGGCGGAATCCAGTTTTCCGGCGGCTTCGGCCACCCGGACCTCGGCCTCCTCCATTCGACCCCTGGCTTCCCGGATCTGGCTTTCCACAGATTCCTGCCGCTTCCGCATGAATTTCATGACAGGCTTGAACAGCAGCAACCTGAGGATCCAGTAGGTCACAACCAGATTGACGATCGTGAAGATCCCCGTGACGAGATAATCGATGAGCAGTTGTTCGTCCATTCGGGCCTCCCGTTCTCCGCCGGCCTTACCGGAACGCGAAGATGAGGAGCAGGCTCACGACCAGGGCATAGATCGCCGTCGCCTCGATGAAGACGATGGCCGTGAACAGCAGCGTCTGGATGCGTCCGGCCAGCTCGGGCTGCCGGGCCGTGGCCTCGAAGGCCTTCCCTGCGGCCAGGCCGATTCCCAACCCGGCGCCTCCCGCGGCGATGGCAATGGCGAGTCCGGCACCCAGTGCGATCAGTCCAGTGTCCATGGGTCATGTCCTCCTTCGAATTTGCAGCTTGGCCCTGGCCTGTGCCTCGTGGGCATTTTCCAGGATCTCGCCGATATAAATCACGGTCAGGTAGGCGAAAATGAGTCCCTGCAGGATTCCATCCGCAATGTCGAACCAGAGGCCCAGGACGCCGGGAATGACGGCGGGCACGACAATGTAAATGAATTCCATCAGGATGAACGCGCCGAACACATTGCCGAACAGCCGCAGGGACAGGGAAATGGGCTTGATCATGTAATCCAGCAGCTTGAAGGGCAGCAGGGCCTTGTTCGGATACAGGAGGGATTGCCAGAACCCCTTGAGACCGACCATCCGGATACCGGTGGCGATGACATAGAAAATGGTGGCCAGGGCCAGGGCGATGGCGAAGGCCGGGTTCTTGGCCGGCGGGGGGATCTTCAGGATCGATGTCAGGTTGCTGAAGGCGATGAAGAGGCCGATGGTGCCGACATACGGGGCCGTCCGCTCCGCAAGTTTCCGGTCCATGGCGTTGGCGCAGACCGATACCACGCCGTCCACCAATCCCTCGACGGCGATCTGCATCCCCTTGGGAATCTCCTTGAGACGACGGCCGAGGAAGAAGGCGGCGATGGCCAGGAGAACCATGACGCCCCAGGTCACCACGACGCTGTCCGCCACCACGATCCGGATCCCGAGAAGGCTGAAATGGAAAGCCTCCCGAACGGCGATGGCGTCCCGCATGGCTTCCCCGATGTCCCCGACACGGAGTTCACCCACGATGGCATCCCAGAGCCTGGCAAGGAAATTCATGGCCGGACGCGCCCCCTACTCCCCGTCCACCGGCGGTTCGGCGGCGGTGGGGGCGGACCTGAAGCGCTCGACGCGGATCCCGGCCTCCTGGAGGAGGGACATGGCCAATTCGTCCGGGTATTCCCCGTTGAAGACGATCCGCTGGATCCCGGCGTTGATCAGCATCTTGGCGCACAGCACGCAGGGTTGGCAGGTCACATATATGGTCGCCCCATCCATGCTGGTCCCGGTGGAGGAAGCCTGGATGATGGCATTCTGCTCGGCGTGAATGGCCCGGCACAATTCGTGGCGCTGGCCCGAGGGAATGCCCAGCTGCTCCCGCAGGCAGCCCACGTCCTCACAGTGGGCGCAGCGGGACGGGGCTCCGTTGTATCCGGTGGCGACGATGCGGCGATCCCGGACGATAACGGCGCCTACCTGGCGGCGGATGCAGGTGGAGCGGGTCTTGACCAGGTCTGCGATTTGCATGAAGTACTCGTCCCAGGATGGCCGCATGGATCCGCCTCCTTCCGTAAATGAGTGAGCCCGGGGCGCAACGACTCCCCGGGCTTCCTTGCCGTTCGTGTGCGCTCCTCCGTCGTACCGGCCGCAGAGGGCGATGGCGGATTCCTTCCATTGTACGCCCCTGTTCGGCGTCTTACAATCCAGCAGATGCACGGGATGTGCCTTCCGGAATCCATCCGGGGGCATCAGTCCGACTAGCGGGTGCCGAACAGTCGATCGCCGGCATCTCCCAGGCCCGGGACGATATAGGCGTGGTCGTTCAGCCGTTCGTCAACGGCGGCGCAGAAGATCGGCACGTCGGGATGGTCCCGGTGGAGACGCTGGACGCCGACCGGCGCCGCGATCAGGCACATGAACTTGACCGAGGCAACCCCGCGTTTCTTGAGGAACGTCACCGCCGCCGAGGCGGACCCGCCGGTAGCCAGCATCGGGTCCAGCACGATGATTTCCCGTTCCGTCACATCCTCGGGCAACTTGCAGTAATACTCGACGGGATCCAGGGTTTTCGGGTCCCGGTAGAGGCCGATATGTCCCACCTTGGCCATGGGCAGGAGGTTCAGCATGCCGTCCACCATGCCGAGGCCGGCCCGCAGGATCGGGACCAGGGCTACCTTCTTCCCCGCCAGCACCTTGGTCATGGCCATGGCGACAGGCGTCTCGATCTCGATTTCCTTCAGGGGCAGGTCGCGGGTCACCTCGTAGGCCATCAGCATGGACACCTCGGAGACGAGTTCCCGGAACTCCTTGGTGGTGGTCCGCTTGTCCCGCATGAGCGAGATCTTGTGCTGGATCAGCGGATGGTCGAAGATGAACACGTTCTCCATTCTGGAATCTCCTTCTCCTGGCGGCTTCGGGCTCGGGCTTCCGGCATCCGGCATCCTGGTTTCGGTCCTTCCGGCATCCTGGGTTCGGTCTATTTCATGTGCCGCGCCTCGGCGGCGAGGATTTCGTCCACCCTGTCCTGGTGGCGGCCGCCGGTCTCGAATTCCGTACAGAAAAACGTGTCCGCGATCCCCAGGGCCAGGCCCCGGCCGATCACCCGGGCGCCCAGGGCCAGGATGTTGGCGTCGTTGTGCTGGCGGGCCATCCGGGCCATGAACTCGTTGGTGCAGACGGCGGCACGGATGCCGCGGACCTTGTTGGCGGTCATGGAAATGCCGAGGCCGGTCCCGCAGATCAGGACGCCCCGGTCGTACAGGCCCCCGGCCACGCCCTCGGCCACTTTCAGGGAATATGGAACATAGCTGGATGCGGTTTCGGCGGTATCGGCCCCGAGGTCGAAACACTCGTGGCCGGACGCCGCCAGGTAATCCATCAGGGTCCTTTTCAGCTCATAGCCGGCGTGGTCGCTGCCGAACGCGATGCGCATGGGATGTCGGGACCTCCCCCCGGTTCGATCTTCCCAGTCATTGTACCGGATTCGACAGGGGGGCGCAACAAAGCCGCCTCGCGGGCAGCGGCCCTTTTCGAGGTCTCAGTCGAGTCCGCAGTTCCCGAAGGCGCATCCCGACCGGCAGGCGCCGGATTCGCAGGCGTTCTTGTCTCCCCGGGTCCGGATGACATTCAGGTTCCGGAACAGGGTTTCCATGCGGAAGGATCCGCAGGACGGACAGCGGATGGCCTGGCTCCCCCGCTCCTCCATGGACGCCTTGGCTTCGAATTCGTGGTCGCAGTCGGCGCACTTCAACTGGTAGTAAGGCATGTCGATCACCTCCGGAGACCCATTATTCCCCATTCGTCCCATGTTTTCCGTAAGCCATGTTCCGGTCCGCGTGGACCGGACGGCCGGCCGCCACCGAGGCACAGGCCAGGCAGAGCCCGAATACGCAGAAGACCTGGGGGTTCATGAGGGGCATGTCGGTCAGGCCATGCACGAAGAGTGCCCCGGTCATGGCGAGCCCGGCAGACAGATAGGGGCGAATCGGGGAACCCCGCAGGGAACGGAAGCCGGCCCAGACCACCCGGCCGGTCAGGACCAGGAAGGCGGCGGTTCCAACGGGACCGGTCTCGAGCCAGAGATTGGCGAGCAGGTTGTGGCTGTGGGCCAGCCGTGGCAGGTATCCCGACGGGATATAGGACTGGAAGGTATAGAAGCCCCGGCCAAGAAACGGGTTCTTCCGGATCTCCCACCAGGCGAACCGGAGGGCGTCCACCCGCTGGGACACATTCTCGCCCAGGCTCTCCTGGCGGGGCAGCAAATCCCCCAGCACGCCGAAGGCCCACTCGGGAAAGAGGGCCAGGACAACCATCCCGGCCGTCAGGGCGCCCATCAGGACGAGGATCGCCCTGCGCTCGGCCATGGAGAAGAGGAAGACGCCGATGCCGGCAAGGAGGGCCAGGAGACCGCTGCGGCTGTTGGTCAGGAACATGCCCACGCCCAGGACGGCCAGGGAGACATTCAGGAAGAGCCGGTCGGAAGGCCGCCAGACGTGATATCGCAGCGCCAGGGTCGCGAGGATCGCCATGGCCAGGAAAAAGGCCAGGAAGTTCGGATTCTGAAACGTGGAAGCCATCCGCCCGCGGGTGGCTTCGAAGGAGGACGGCAGCACGCCCGTGAAGAGAAGGGCCCCGGCCGCCGTCACGAACAAGGCGAACCAGACGAGGTTGTGGGACAGGTGGAGGGCATCCTCCTTCCTGAAAACGAGCTCCAGGAACGAGGCGCCCAGGACGATGGGCAGGAGCAGGACGACCGCCAGGGCCATGGAGAGGGTATGATTGTAGATCGCGGCGCCGAGGGCCGCAGCAGCTGTCAGGACGAGCCCGGGCAGGAGGATCCGGCTCTCCCGGAACAGGGCCAGGAGGCACGGCACCAGCCTGCCTCCCGCTGTGACACAAGGCTGGATCCGGTCCCTGCGTACCCAGTCGGCCCCGACGAAGGCCAGCAGCCAGATGCCGAAAGGGGCCGTGACATCGGAAGCGCAGGCCAGCAGCAGGACAACCAGGAGCACCCGGTGCCGCACGGGCACCAGGCGGACCTGATCGCCAATCCATCGGCTGAATGCGTTCACAGCGGGCAGGGCTGGACCGGCGGCTTTTCGGGCCGGTCGGCCAGGTGGAGAAACCGTTTATGTCCGGAGGCATACGCCGATACGGTCTGTCCCTGGCCCAGCACCTTGTACTTGTAGGTCACGAGCCCCTCCAGTCCCACGGGACCGCGGGCATGGATCCGGGAGGTGGAGATGCCCACCTCGGCCCCGAATCCGTAGCGGAATCCATCGGAGAATCGAGTGGAACAATTCCAGAAGACATTGCCGGCGTCCACCATCGACAGGAAACGGGCGGCGGCGTCCCGATCCGACGTGACGATCGCTTCCGTATGCCCGGACCCATACCGATGGATATGGTCCACCGCCTCCTCCAGGGAGTCGACGATCCGGACGGACAGCCGGTAGTCCAGGTACTCTGTTCTCCAGTCCTCTTCCGTTGCCGGCTCGCAGCCGACCAGGGCGACCGTCCTGGGACAACCCAGGAGCGTCACGCCCCTTTCCCGGAGAGCGGCGGCCACCGGGGGCAGGAGGACCGGCGCCGCGGCAGCGTGGACCAGCAGCGTCTCGCAGGCATTGCAGACGGCCACATACTGGGTTTTGGAATCCACGGTCACGGACACCGCCATGCCGGGGTCCGCGGCGGCATCGAGATAGACATGGCAGATCCCGTCGGCATGCCCCAGGACCGGGATGCGCGAATGGTCCATGATATGACGGACAAAGGCGTTGGAGCCCCTGGGAATCAGCAGGTCGATGTCCTGGTCCATGGAGAGGATCGTCCGGACATCCTCCCGGGATTCCAGC
>JAKPNJ010000302.1 GCA_029548445.1 Bacillota bacterium
GCTGGTCTCGCTCCTGCAGGCGTCCGTCATCCGATCTTCCCCCCGATCCAGGTCGTCAGCGCGCTGGTGGCGGCGGTCACGAACGAGCCCCAGGCCAGGTCGATGACCGTCAGGGAGACCGGCCAGTTCCGCAGGGTGGCCAGGTTCGTCAGGTCATAGGTGGCGTAGGTCGCGAGGCCGAAGAAGGCGCCCGCTCCCAGGGCGTAGAGGACCGACTGGCGCTCCGCCGCCGGGTTGATCACGAAGAAGACCATGGCGGCGATGAACAGCAGGTAAAAGAGGACCGCCGCCGGCAGGTTGGTTTTATCGGCCATGAGGTGCCCGATCTTCTCCTGGTAGAGCTTTCTGGCGATGAACACGAGCCAGACCAGGTCGATGACGGAGAAGACAACCAGGGCGATGAGGTAGTGCTTCAGGAACGGCATGGGCAACCTCCTTGGCTTCGCCGGTTCGGGCGGCGGCGGCCGGATCGGGAAACCGTCTGTTGGGTCGATTATACGGGGATTCCGCGACGCCTGTCCATGCGGATGTTACGGGAATGGGGCCGGAACAGGGCCGGATCCGGGCCGGTCCCGGCCCCGGACGGTGCCCGGTCCCGGCCCCGTCCACCCTTTCGCCGTACCGCCCGCCCGCGGCGGATGGTATGATGCTTCCAGGAAGACGGAAACGGAGGGCCTGATGAAGCGTGTCATCCTGCTGACCACCGGCGGCACCATTGCGTCGGGGACGGGACCCCAGGGACTGGCGCCAACCCTGTCCGGGGCGGACCTGCTGGCGCGGGTGCCGGAGATCGCCCGCCTTTGCCGGGCGACCGTCCGGGATGTCCTCCGCCTCGACAGCTCCAACATGCAGCCCGAGGACTGGAGCGAGCTGGCCGAAACGACCTGCGGCGCCCTGGCCCATGCGGACGGCGTCGTCGTGACCCACGGGACCGATACCCTGGCCAATACCGCCGCCATGCTGACCTTCATGCTGCAGGGCCTGGACCGGCCCGTGATCCTGACCGGCTCCCAGTATCCCATCGACGCCCCGGGATCCGACGGGCCCCGAAACCTGGAGGACGCCTTCCTGGCGGCCCTGGCCGACTGTCCCGGGGTCCACGTGGTCTTCGGCGGATCGATCCTCCGGGGGGTCCGGACCGTCAAGATGCGGACCCGGAGCCGGAACGCCTTCGAGAGCGTCAACGCACCCCCGGTCGGGTCCGTGGCGGACGGGCGGGTGATCCTGGACGGCCCCTGCCGGGTGTACGGGGACGGACGGCTGGCCTGCGACACCCGGATCGATCCCCGGGTCTTCCTGCTGAAGATGGTGCCGGGACTCGAGCCCGAAAGCCTGGACCTGCTGGTGGGCAGCGGGATCCAGGGGCTGGTCATCGAAAGCTTCGGCGCCGGCGGCCTTCCCAATCTCCGCAGGAGTTTCGTCCCGAAGATCGAACAGCTGCTGTCCGTCGGCATTCCCGTGGTGGTGGTCACCCAGTGCCGCTACGAGGGGTCGGACCTGTCCGTCTACGAGGTGGGGCGGCGCATCGCCGAGGCCGGCGCCATCCCGGGACACGACATGACGACGGAGGCGGCGGTGGCCAAGCTCATGTGGGTCCTGGGCCACACCCGGAACCTGGAGGAGGTCCGCCGGCTCATGCTGGCGAACCTGTGCGGCGAGATCGATCCCGGGTCCACCGGTGAGGAAGGAGCGACACCATGAATGAGGCAGGCCCGATCCGGGAGATCCGGTCCCTTTCGGAAGCCATCCGGGAGAACATCGCCCGGGTCATTGTGGGGCGGAACCGGGAAGTGGAGCTGGTCCTGGCCGCCCTCCTGGCCGGGGGCCATGTCCTGCTGGAGGATGTGCCGGGAACCGGGAAGACCCTGCTGGCCCGCTCCCTGGCCCGGTCCATCGATGTGGCCTTCCGGCGGATCCAGTTCACCCCCGACCTCCTGCCCTCCGACCTGACCGGCCTCCACTTTTTCCACCAGAAGTCCGGCGAGTTCGTGTTCCGGCCGGGACCGGTCTTTACCAGCATCCTCCTGGCGGACGAAATCAACCGGGCCACCCCCCGGACCCAGTCCAGCCTCCTGGAGTGCATGGAAGAGCGCCAGGTCACCATCGACGGGGAAACCCGGAAACTGGAGGAGCCCTTCTTCGTGATCGCCACCCAGAACCCCGTGGAAACCCAGGGCACCTATCCGCTGCCGGAAGCCCAGCTCGACCGGTTTCTCCTGCAGCTGCCCATGGGCTACCCCGACCGGGCGGAGGGGATGACGATCCTTCGCCGCCACCTGGGGGACGAGCCCATCCGGTCCCTGGAGCCCGTCTGCGGCCGGGACCAGGTCCTGGCGGCTCGGGAACCGGTTCGGGAGGTGTTCGTCCACGACGCCCTCATGGACTATATCCTGCGGTTGGCCGAAGCCACCCGCACCCACGAGGCCGTCGCCCTGGGCGT
>JAKPNJ010000333.1 GCA_029548445.1 Bacillota bacterium
GGGCCGGCCATGATCACGAGCTCCCTGGCCCCGACCCACCGGTCCCGGACCTGGAAGCGGGTATCCTCCGGATGGAAGGCCCGGTTGGACAGCTTGTAGGGCTCCACGATGGGCACCAGGCGTTCCACCTGGGGCAGGAGCTCCAGGGAGTCGTTGGAGAGGCGGGTCTTGTCGCCGATCACGCCGACGATCGTCCGTTCGCTGCCTTCGGACAGGTGGGCCCGGAGGCCGTGGGATTCCAGGATCTCGACGATTTCCCGGACCTGCTCCCGGGTGGCATGGGGGCGAAGCACGATCACCATGGTACGTTCCTCCTGTTGCGGGTCATCCCAGGTAGCGGGCCAGGGCGTCGGGGCTGACGCAGTGGATCAGGGCCTCGTCCCGGAGGACGGCTCCGGACCGGACCAGTTCGGCCAGGCTCATGTCCATGGTGGTCATGCCCGCCGGTCCGCCGGTCTGGATGACATTGTCGATCTGGGGGGTCTTCCCTTCCCGGATCATGTTGCGAATGGCGCCGTTGACCAGCATGATCTCGAACGCCGGCCTCAGGTCGCCTTCCGCCGCCGGGACCAGCTGCTGGCTGACCACGGCCTGGAGGACGGTGGAGAGCTGGACCCGGATCTGCTGCTGCTGGCTGGGGGGGAAGACGTCGATGATCCGGTCGATGGTCTTGGCGGCCCCGATGGTGTGGAGCGTCGACAGGACCAGGTGGCCGGTCTCGGCAGCGGTCAGGGCGATGGCGATGGTTTCCAGGTCCCGCATCTCGCCGATCAGGATCACGTCGGGAGACTGCCGCAGGGCGGCCCGGAGGGCGCTGGCGTAGTTGCCGGAGTCGGTGCCGATCTCCCGCTGGTTCACGAGGCTCTTCCCGTGGCTGTGGAGGTATTCGATGGGATCTTCCAGGGTCAGGATATGGCAGCTCCGCTGGTGGTTCAGCCGGTCGATCATGGCGGCCAGGGTCGTGGTCTTGCCGCACCCCGTGGGTCCCGTCACCAGCACCAGCCCCTTGGTCCGGCGGGTCAGGTCCATGACCACCGGCGGAATGCCCAGGGCGTCCGGGTCGGGCAGCGTCGTATAGATCCGACGGATGGACAGGGCCATGGACCCCCGCTGCAGGAAGGCGTTGACCCGGAAGCGGCCGATGCCGGGCAGGGACACGGAGAAGTCCTTTTCCCCCATCCGGGAGAAGGCGATCAGGTCGTCGTCATGGGGCAGGAGCGCCCGCACCATGGCTTCGGTATCCTCGGGACGCAGCGGCGCCTCTCCCACCGGGACCAGCTCGCCGCCGATTTTCATGACCGGGGGGACGCCGACAGTAATGAAGAGGTCCGAGGCGTTCCGTCCGACGGTTTCGGCCATCATCTCCTGGATCGTACGCATCCTAGCCCTCCCAGACATCGCCCGGGTCGTCCGGGTATTCGAACGGTTCCTGGTATTGCCGGAATGATACCACATGGAGGGGGGAACCGGTTTCGGTTCCGGCTTCGATGCGGAGGCCCAGCAGGATTTGTTGCTCTTCCGGTTCGCCCACCCGGATTTCCAGGGTCAGGATCCCCTCGGTTTCCAGGTTCTCCCTGTCGATCCGGTCCCGGCCTACCAGGGACCGGATTCGCCCCAGGATCGCCCGGTCCCGTTCCTCCGGGGTTCGCTCCGGATCCAGGGCCGCTTCCTCGAGAACCAGGGTTTCC
>JAKPNJ010000007.1 GCA_029548445.1 Bacillota bacterium
TACCTGGGAGCCCACGTGGAGTTCCAGCGCCAGTATCTCCAGGCGGGCGGAACGGATGCTCTCCGGGCCATGTGCCTAGCCCTGGTCCTGGACTGCATCCGCGCCCTGGCCGACACCCCGGCGAACCTGGCGGCCGACGTCGCGGGAGGCGCCCCGGATGGCGCCCCGGATGGTGCATCGGGTGGCGCCCCGGATGGCGCCCCGGATGGCGCTGCAGGCGGACCCGACAGGCCCCCGCAGGCCCGGTCCCTTCGGCCGACCCACCCCCTGGCCAGCCGACTGGATGCGTATATCCGGGACCATCTCCAGTCCCGGATCGCCCTCGTCGACCTCTGCCGGCTGTCGAGGTTGTCGGAGCGGTCCCTCTACCTGTTCTTCGAGGCCCATTTCGGCATGCCCCCGGCCCGGTACATCACGCACTGCCGGATCCAGGCCTCCATCGGGTACCTGCACATGGGATTCCCCGTCTCGGCCGTGGCCGACCTCATGGGGTTCGGGGACCTGTCCTCCTTCAGCCGGACCTTCCGGCGCATGACCGGCCGCAGCCCCCGCCAGCACCTGTCGGAGAGGCAGGAAGCCCTTCTGTCTCCCGGATCTCGATGGCGGCCGGCCGGGCCAGGATCTCCCGGATGCGGGCCGGGTCGAACTTGGGCCGGCGATCGTAGGTATAGAGGCCGTTGACCTCCTGTTCCACGTCCGTCAGCTGGGTATAGCAGAAGGCACAGACCGCCGGATTGTCCAGCAGCGCGTCCACCAACCCCCGGAACCGGGCCAGGAACGCCGCCTCGCTGTCCGGCCGGGAACCATAACCCCAGGCCTTCCCGTCGGCTTGCTCGGGGTTCCACCAGATGCCGCCGAACTCGCTGACGAAGTAGGGCTGCCCGCCGTACCGCTCCCGGTCCGGAACGTTCACGAAAGCCGGCCCCCCTGCGGCCAGGGGCGCATACCGGGCGGCGAAGGTCCCGGGGTCCTGGTCGTAGTCATGGACATCGTAGATGTCGGTGGTCACGTGGACATAGCCGCTGGTGTCGATGACCGGACGGGTGGGATCGAAGGCCCGGGTCACGGCGACGACCGTGGCCAGCACCGCGTCGTCCTGGCTCTTTGTCGTTTCGTTGAAGGGGCACCAGCCCACCAGGGCGGGATGGCTGCAGTCCCGGCGCAGGGCCTCCAGCCACTCGGGCAGAAACCGCTCGAGCCCTGCAGGGCCGGAAATGTCCAGGCCCCAGCTCCCCTGCTCGCCCCAGACCAGGTAGCCCAGGCGGTCGGCCCAGTACAGGAAGCGCTCCTCGAAGATCTTCTGGTGGAGCCGGGCGCCGTTGAACCCCATGGCCATGGACCGCTCGATGTCCCGCCGGAGCTCGTCGTCGGACGGGGCCGTATAGATGCCGTCGGGGTAGAACCCCTGGTCCAGGACCAGCCGCTGGAAAACCGGCCGCCCGTTGACCCGCATAACCCCGCCGCCCCAGGACAGGCTGCGGAGGCCGAAATACGAGTCGACCCGGTCGGCACCCTCCGAAGGGCTGGCGTCGGGGCTGGCGTCGGGGCTGGCCTCGGGGCCGCATCCGGCCGGCAGCCAGGCGAGGCGGAGGTCGTACAGTCGGGGCGCACCGGGTTCCCAGAGATGGGTTTCCGACAGGTCCAGGGACAGCCGGGCCTGGCGCCCCTCGGTGCGGACGGCGGCACGGCCCATGGGGCACCCCTCGAAGAGAGCCTCGGCGAAGAGGCGGCCGCCGTCGGCGGCCTGGTTGAAGGTCGCTTCCAGGTGGAGGCGGCCGTTCTCCGGGTCCGGTACGGTCCGGACGAAGGCCAGGTGGGTGTCGGGGACCCGCTCCAGCCAGACGGTCTGCCAGATGCCCGTGGTCCGGGTATAGTCGCAGTTGTGGGAATGGTACTGTCCGCTTTGCTTGCCCCGGGGCTGCAGCCCGGACCGGACGTCGTCCTCGGCGCAGACCACGAGGACGTTCTCCCCATCCCGGAGCAGGGACGTCACATCGAACGAGAAGGAGACGTATCCGCCCCGGTGCCGCCCGGCAGACACGCCGTTGACCCAGGCCTCCGCGTCGTAGTCCACGGCGCCGAAGTGCAGCAGGACCCGGCTCCCGGCCCAGGTTTCCGGAATCCGGAAGGACCGCCTGTACCAGACGGCGGCCATGAAATCCGTCTGGCCCACCCCCGAGAGGCGGCTCTCGGGGCAAAACGGCACGAGGATCGTCCCGGCCAACGCCGGCCCGCGGACGAGGCCCCGCTCCCGGCCGCTGCGGCCGGGGTCGACCTCGAAGGACCAGGGTCCGTTCAGGTTGATCCAGTCCTGGCGGATCCACTGGGGTCTCGGATGTTCCGGCCTGGGCATCGCATCGTGGGCCATGGGCGCCTCCCCGCATCGCATGCGTCTCTGACTCCGGCATTGTCTCGCATACCGTACTTGTACTATACTGCAGCCAGGAGACCTTCGGCATGGATTTTGCGGGCATCCGCGTGAGGAATGTGCGCATGACCGAGGAGATCGTCAGTTTCGTCCGGGACCCGGGACGCGCCTATCCTTTCTTTGTCGAGATGATGGGCACGTCGCATTGCGACGGCAGCTACCGCATTGGCCGGACCCGTTCCCCCCTGTTTGTCCTGGAGTATGTCCGGAAAGGCCGGGGCGTCGTCCGGGAGGACGGCCGGACGTTCCATCCGGCGGCCGGCGATGTCTACCTGCTCCACCAGGGCCGCGACCACGAGTATCGCTCCGATGCGGACAACCCCTGGGAGAAGGTCTGGATGAACGTCAGCGGCCCCCTGGCGGGCAGCCTGGTCCGGGACTACGGTCTTGGGGACGTGGTCCATGTGCCGGGGCTGGACCTGTCGGACCTGTTCAGGGACCTGCTGTTCGTCGGCCGCGCCGCCCAGGGAGACGCGGATGCGGCCATGCCGGAGGCGGCGCTGCTGTTCCACCGGATGGTGGCCCGGCTGGCGGCCCGGCTGGCCGAGGCGTCCCTCGTCCCCGCCGGCCGCGGACGGCCGGGCGGCCTGGCCGAGGCCGCCCGGATGAAGGCCTGGCTCGACCGCCACATCGCGGACCGGGCGGACATGAAGGACCTCTCGGAATGGGTCTATCGGTCCCCGTCCCAGGTGATCCGGACCTTCCGGAAGGTCTACGGGACGACGCCCAAGGCCTACCTGCTGGACCGGCGGATCGAGACCGCCAAGTCCCTGCTGCGCAACACAAACCTGCCGGTCCGGGAGATCGCCGAACGGCTCCGGTTCGCCGACGAGCATTACTTTTCCAACTTCTTCCGGAAGCGGACCGGCCTGCCGCCCTCCCGCTACCGGGAGACCGGCAGGCGCCCGACGGATGGTGCGCAGCCGACGGGGGGCGCGAAGACTCCGGGCGGCGCGCAGCCTTCGGGCGGCACGGACCCGGCAGGAAGGGAGGCGGCGACATGACGAGTCAGGACGATGTCCGGAAGGCCGGATCCACGGCGGATTTCCGGTACGACCTCGTGCCGGGGGACGCCGGGGAGCGAACGGCGGTCCTGCTCCGGGTGCTGTCGCGGCAGGAGGCCGTGGTCATTCCGGAATCCCTGGAGGGCTGCCCGGTCCGGACCATCGGGGCCCGGGCCTTCGAATCCCATCCCCTCCGCAGCGTCGTCTTTCCCGCCGGGCTGGAAACCATCGGCCGGGGCGCCTTCCGGAACTGCCGGAAGCTGGCCCGGATCGACCTGCCGAACAGCCTCCGGGTTCTCCGGGCCGGGGCCTTCCTGGGCTGCACGGGCCTGCGGGAAGCCGTGCTGCCGGAGGGTCTCCGGGAACTGGGAACCGCCGATCCCAGCCGCTGGGAGCCGGTCCTCGAGGGGGTCTTCGAAGGCTGTACGAACCTGGAGGCTGTCCGGGTTCCCGACAGCGTGGTGGTCATGGGTCGCCGAACCTTCCAGGGGTGCGCCCGGCTGAAGCGCATGGACCTGCCGCGGCATATCATCCGGATCTGATGTGTCGCGACATCTGCTTTGACAATCGAAATGCATATGACTACAATTGGTCTTGATCCCGGCTGACCCAACAGAATCAGGCTGACAGCGAGATCGGAGCCTGGCGGCCCGGAGGCCGCCGGAAGGAGGATCCATGAACGTCCATCTATACCTGACGCTCATTCCGGAAGCCCTGATCGCCTCCATGCTGACCCCCGAGGAGTTCGCCGCGTACTACGCCCTGGGCGAGCGGGGGAAGGCCCATGGGCAGGTGCTGTTCATCGAGATCGACCCTTCCTTCAGAAGCCCGTTTTTCCAGATCGAGAAGGGGATCGAGCGCTGTGTCCCCAATCCGGACGGATCGCCCAAGTCCTCGGTGTACATCGCCATTTACCGGGTCCTGGAGCATGTCCCCATTGCCGCCATGGGCGCCCACTACTATGTGACCCGGGACGGCCGCGCCCTCCGGACGGAGAAGGTCCGGTCGGAGGAGAACGAGCCCGGCCTCCACTTCTATT
Organism: Bacillota bacterium; assembly: GCA_029548445.1. Lineage (GTDB taxonomy): Bacteria > Bacillota > Clostridia > Saccharofermentanales > UBA5734 > JAKPNJ01. Next base: position 4,472 of record JAKPNJ010000007.1, read on the forward strand.
CCGAGCTGGCGCCGGTGCGGCCCGCCGTGGTGAGCCCCCTGGGCCCCAGGGACTTTACGGACCTGATGATGGGCCACAGCGTCGGGTTCCAGGGGCTTCCGGCCCTGGCCTTCGTCGAGCTGCGGCTGGGGGCCCTGGCGACGGATCCCGAGGCCGGCCTGGCCCATGACCTGCCCTACGAAAACCTGACCCACCTGCGCCAGTGCCTGGCAGAGGTCAAGAACAAGAGCGTCATGACCAAGATGTTCGACCTCAGCGGGTCCGGCATCCTGTCGTTCCGGGTGGTCAAGAACGGGGTGTTTGTCGCGAACCGGCAGGAGGGGCTGTACCTGTTCCCGATGCCGTCCAACGAGGAACTGCGCCTGCACCATTACGCCTGGTGGCGTTCGGCCAACACCTATACCTGATCCCGATGCCCTTTCCCGACGACGCCGCGGAACCGCGACGCCGCCCAAGTTGCGGATTCCCGCCCTCGCGGCGGAACAGGATGGAGGATTTTTCGGCATGGATACCCGGATCTGGCTGTATCTTGGCATGGGCTTCGGTGTGCTGTCCTTCGGCATCGCCCTCCTGATCTACCGATGGGTCAAGGCGCAGGACGCAGGATCCGAAAAGGCGCAGAAGATCGCCCGGGCCATCCGGGACGGCGCCTGGGCCTACCTGCGGTACCTGTACGGGGCGTTGGCGGGGGTATCGGTCCTCTTCGGCATCGTCCTGGCCGTCGTCTTCTCGTTCCAGGAGGAGGGCTTCGGGCTCCTCCGCGGGCTGGAAACCGCCGGCGCCTACATCATCGGCGCCCTGTGCTCCGCCGTGGCGGGCTACCTGGGCATGTCCGTGGCCGTCCGGGCCAATGTGCGGACGGCGGTGGCCGCCACCGACAACCTGAACCGGGCGTTCAACGTGGCCTACCGGGCCGGTGCCGTGCTGTCGCTGGCCATGGTCGGCATCGCGGTCTTCGGGATGTGCCTGATCTACCTCGTTACCGGCGACCCCGAGGTCGTCCTGGGCTTCTCCTTCGGCGCCTCGTCCCTGGCTCTCCTGGCCAAGGCCGGGGGCGGCATTTACACGAAAACCGCCGACATCGCCGCCGACCTGGTGGGCAAGGTGGAAGCCGGCATTCCGGAGGACGACCCCCGGAACCCCGCGGTCATCGCGGACAACGTGGGCGACAACGTGGGCGACGTGGCCGGCATGGGCGCCGACATCTTCGACTCCTACGTGGCCTCGACGGTGGCGGCCATGCTGATCGGCTTCACCGGGTTCCTGACCGCCCCGAAGGAGGACCAGGTCTTCTATACAGTCCTCCCCCTGATCCTCTGCATCCTGGGCATCCTCGCCTCCATCATCGGCCTCCAGCTGGTCCGGGTCGGCAAGAATGGCAAGCCCGGCACCGCCCTCAACATGGCCACCGTCGTGACCTGCCTGATCTTTTCGGGCTTCGCCGCCATCCTCTTCTTCTCCATGGGGTGGAACATCGGCGCCCTGATCGCCACCGTGTCCGGCCTGGGCATCGGGGTCCTCATCGGCTTCACGACGAATTTCTTTACGGACGACAACTTCGGCCCCGTCCGCAAGACCGCCGACATCGCCCGCTCCGGATCCGCCCTGAACATCATTTCGGGGGTCTCCTACGGCCTGATCTCCACCGGCCCCTCCCTGCTGGGCATCGCCGCCGCCACCCTGGCCGCCTACTTCGGCGCCGAGGCCTTCGGCCTTCCGGGGGTCTACGGAGTCGGCATCGCGGCGGTGGGCATGCTCTCCCTGACCGGCATCGTCGTGGCCAACGACGCCTACGGCCCCATCGTCGACAATTCCAAGGGCATCGCCGAGATGTCCGGCATGGGGGACGAGGTCGTGACCCGCTGCGATGTCCTGGACTCCGCCGGCAACACCGCCAAGGCCATTACGAAGGGCTTCGCCATCAGCGCCGCGGCCCTGACCGTCCTGGCCCTGTTCGTCGCCTACAAGGAACAGATCGAGCAGTACCTGCCCGACGGCAAGACCCTGGAGCTCAGCCTCCTGAACCCCATGGTCCTGGCCGGCATCCTGCTGGGCGCCATGGTGCCGCCCATCTTCTCGGCCCTCCTGATGCTGGCGGTCACGAAAAACGCCTTCAAGATGATCGAGGAAATCCGCCGGCAGTTCCGGGAGATCCCCGGCATCCTGCTGGGGACCAAGGATCCCGACTACGCCACCTGCGTGGGGCTCGCGTCCCAGGGCGCCCTGAAGGCCCTGGTCATGCCGGCCCTGCTGGCCGTCGTCCTCCCCCTGGTCATCGGCTTTGTCCTGGGGCCCGCGGCCCTGGGCGGCTTCCTGGGCGGGGCCATCTTCACGGGCATCGTGTTTGCCCTCTTCATGGCCAACGCCGGCGGCCTCTGGGACAACGCCAAGAAGTACGTGGAGGCCGGCCACTGCGGCGGCTCGGGCTCCGACGCCCACAAGGCCACGGTGGTGGGCGACACGGTGGGCGATCCCTTCAAGGACACCGCCGGCCCGTCCATCAACACCCTGATCACCGTCATGACCCTGATCTCCAGCCTCTTCGCCCCCATCATCGCCACGGTCCACCTGTTCGGGTGGTGACGGGCCCCGGGTCCGGGCCCGGGCGGGGGGCTGGCCCGGGCGGGCTGTGGGCTGGCCTGGGGAGCAAATTGGTTATGATCCGCCGAGCAGGGATACGAGGGCTATCGCAAGGACAGCCACCAGGAGCACGACCAGGAGGATCATGAACCCTGTCTGGCGGCGGGATTTTCTTGAGTCTATATGCCTCGAATGCCGTTTGGATTTATCTGCCTACAAACACAATCACAACGTTGTAAATTATGAAAGATATAAGCCCGATTGCGGATAACCACCAACTAATTCTGTAAATAATCGTACGCTTTTCGCGTATTTTTAGCAGAACACTGATATGTTCTTCCAAAGATTTGAAATCATCACTTGTCGACCAATGTATATATACAGTATAAAGTGACAAAATGGACGAGGCCAGAAACATGATGATTAGTGTCGATTGAAATACTGCATCCATTTTAATCACTAAAGCCAGAACGGCAATCAGTATCGAGTTGAATTGCAAGAGAGAAGCTGATTTTCCATCAATTATGCTCAAATTTTCATACAGGAAACAAAAGACAGAAAAATGCTCATGATCACCCATTATTTTTCTCAGCTCGTTTATATGTTGTTGTCTCTTCTTGTCATTCAGGTTCAAGCCTTTAATTAAATGCATCTTCCCATTTCCTCTATAACATATTTTTTCTCGCTGAATTTTCAAATTTCAACGACCAACTCGCTTATTTCGCTTTCCATCATATGCCTTTGACATTGATCCCCAATTGGCATGCAATCTTGATTATGGCTGATAGTTAGTTGTTACTCATAGAAGATAACGTAATCTAATTTTGCGCACATTTGAAAAAGGAGGACACGGTCCGTTCTCGCTTGGTTAGAATGCAAGTAGCAACCCAAACATTCAAAACCGAGCAAAGGAGAACGAACCATGTCCAAGAGGATTATACAGCTGAACGAAGATGCCATAAAGCAGGAACTGGGAGGCATGGTGTTGAGAACGGTCGAAGACACGCTCAATTCGCTCCTGGATGCAGAGGCGGATCGTCTGACGAACGCAACCCGGTACGAGCGAACGGATGAGCGGCTGGACACACGAGCTGGACACTACAAGCGGAAGTTGCTGACAAAGGCAGGGGAAATCACCCTCAAGATGCCGAAACTGCGGACGCTTCCATTCGAGACCGCCATCATTGAGCGATACCGGCGGCGGGAGACAAGCGTGGAGGAGGCATTGGTTGAGATGTATCTGGCCGGCGTCTCGGT
>JAKPNJ010000008.1 GCA_029548445.1 Bacillota bacterium
GGAGCAGCCGAAGGCCCTCAACCATCAGGATCAGGTCCGTATTGTCGCCCACATAGCAGGAAGTGGCGCCCAGGTGGATGATGGGCCGGGCGGCGGGACACTGCTCGCCGTAAGCGTGGACATGGGCCATGACGTCATGGCGCAGTTCGGCTTCCTTCCGTGCGGCCAGCTCATAGTCGATGTCGTCGGCATGCCGACGCAGCTCTTCCAGCTGCAGGTCCGAGATCGACAATCCCAATTCCTGCTGGGTTTCGGCCAGCAGGATCCACAGGTGACGCCAGGTACGGAATTTCCTGTCCGGAGAAAAGAGATACTGCATCTCCGGACTGGCATACCGGGTGTTCAGGGGGCTTTCATATGTGTCGTGCGGCATCGGTCCTCTCCCTCGCTTCCGGTTCGAGTATACCAGTCCGGAGGCGCATTCGGGAACCGGCCAATGTCAGGATGCGGAGCGGTCCGCCAGGAGCTTCTCCGCCGCGGCCAGCCGGATGCAGGCGCACAGGACCCGGATGGCGGTTTCCAGTTCGGCGATGGGGGGGAACGAGGGGGCAATCCGGATGTTGTGGTCCCTGGGGTCCCGACCGTAGGGATAGGTTGCGCCGGCCGGCGTGAATTCGACGCCCAGCTCCTTGGCCATGGCCACCACCCGGGACGCCAGGCCGTCCCCGACGAAGAGGCTGATGAAATAGCCTCCCCGGGGACGATTCCAGCGGGCGGTACCCGTCTCCCCCAGTTCCTGCTCCAGGATCGACAGGACCGTATCGAATTTCGGCCGCAGGATGTCGGCGTGCCGGGCCATGATCTCCGCGACCCGTTCCGGATTCCGGAGGAACCGGACATGGCGGAGCTGGTTCAGCTTGTCGGGACCGATGGTCTGGATGCCGAAGCTTCGCTTGAGCATGGCCACGTTGCCGGGGCTCGCAGCCACGCAGGCGATGCCGCCGCCGGCGAAGGTGATCTTGGAGGTAGAGGCGAACTCGTAGGGCCGGTCCGCATGTCCCTGCTCGCTGCATAGGGAGAGGATATCCGGCACCCGGTCGGGATTGGACGGATCCAGGTGGTGCAGGAAATAGGCATTGTCCCAGAAGATCCGGAAATCAGGCGCGGCCGTCCGCATGGCGGCCAGTCGACGGCAGGTTTCTTCGGAGTACGTGATGCCGTCGGGATTGCTGTATACAGGTATACACCAGATGCCCTTCACGGCCGGGTCCGCCCCTGCGAGGCGCTCCACCGCGTCCATGTCCGGGCCATCCGGCGTCATCTCCACGGGGATCATCTCGAAGCCGAATTCCTTCGTGATGGCGAAATGGCGGTCATATCCGGGTACCGGGCACAGGAACTTGAGAACCGGCTCCTCCTTCCAGGGACGTTCGGATCCGGGAAGGCGAAGGTGCAGGCACCGGACCATGACGTCGAACATGAGGTTGAGACTGGAGTTGCCCATGGCCAGGACCTGGTCCATGGGGACGCCCAGCAGCGCCCCGAACAGCCGGCGGGCTTCCGGGATCCCCTCCACGAGGCCGTAGTTCCGGAGGTCGAAGCCGGTTTCATCCCGGTAGTCCGTCGACGGCAGCGCATCCAGGAGGCCGGCGACCGCATCCAGCTGGTCCTTGCAAGGCTTCCCCCTGGCCATGTTGAGGGAGAGGGACATGGCCCGGAAGGCATCGCACCGGTCCCGCTGTTCCCGGGTTTCCTGGGCGAGAGCCTGGGGTTCCATCGATGAAAATGAAGGCATATCTCTTCCTCCTTGCATATTGGACCGTTGCGAACGGGAGAGCCCCCTTCCCGCCACCTCGCGGATATCCGGGGTTTTCGCCCATTATATAGGAGGCACTATGGGTGCGCAAGCGGAAGGGTGCGCTGGAACGAACGGATCATTCGTCCATCGAAATGCAGGATATTCCACCCGGTCTGCCAAATGCATCGAGATCCACAACCAGGGCCAGCAATCGGATGGCGGCGGGTTCCTCTTCCAGGGCGGCCAGGTATCCGGACGCCGCTTTCCGGATTCGGGTCACCTTGCCCGGTGTAATGGATTCCAGGGCCGACACGGGCTGGCCCGGCCGCCTGGCCCGGACTTCCACGAAGCAGAGGGCGTCATCCAGGCGGGTTACGATGTCGATCTCCCCGAACCGATGGTACCGGTAGTTTCTCGCAAGCACCCGATGACCCCGATCCTCCAGCCAGCGAACCGAGGCATCCTCCGCCTGCCGTCCCGTCAGGGTCGACATGGGGGGCGATCCTCCGGTCGGTCCCAGGCAGCCGGGTTCCGGTGCCGGTCGAGGGTCTTCAGGAAGCTGTCCCGATGCTCGGGACAGGGCCCCAGGCGGAACAGCGCCTCGTAATGCTCCCGGGTTCCATATCCCCGGTGGCGGTCGAATCCATAACCGGGATACTGGAGGTGCAGTCCATCCATGTATCGGTCCCGGGTCACCTTGGCCAGGATGGACGCCGCCGCAATGCTGACGCTCCGGGCGTCCCCGTGAAGAATGGCCAAACAGGCAATTCCGGTGTCCGACAGGTCCACGGCATCCACCAGGAGCCGGTCCGGGCGACGGGGAAGCCCGCTGACGGCGGTCTTCATCGCCATTCGGGTCGCTTCCAGGATCCCGAGCCGGTCGATGTCCCGAGCGGATACGGACGCGACACTCCACCCTGCGGCCAAGTCCGTGATTTGCCGATACAGGATCTCGCGCCGGCAGGGAGACAGCTTTTTCGAATCGTCAAGACCAAGGATGGGACGTCCCGGATCCAGGACACAGGCCGCAGCGGTCACCGGTCCGGCCAGGGGGCCTCTACCCGCTTCGTCGATCCCCGCAATCCGGACACAACCGGACAGGGTCGCCTCGGTCTCGAACGCCTGCATGGCTTCATACCTGGCCTGGAGGGCAGCACGGTCAGCCCGGGGACACATGGGCATCCTCCGGGGTCTCGAGGGTGATCCGTCCGAT
>JAKPNJ010000011.1 GCA_029548445.1 Bacillota bacterium
TGGGGGAACCCGGCGTGGGCAAGACCGCCATCGTCGAGGGCCTGGCCCAGAAGATCGCCGCCGAGGAGGTCCCCGACCTGCTGCGGGGTCGGCGGGTCCTGACCCTGGACCTGGCGGGCATGATCGCCGGGACCAAGTACCGTGGCGAGTTCGAGGAGCGCCTCAAGAAGGGGCTGGCCGAGGCCCAGAAATCCCGGAAAATCATCCTCTTCATCGACGAGCTCCATACCATCATCGGTGCCGGCGGCGCTGAGGGCGCCATGGATGCCGCGAACATCCTGAAGCCGCTGCTGGCCCGGGGCGAGCTGCAGATCGTGGGGGCGACCACCCTGGACGAGTACAGGAAGCACGTGGAGAAGGACGCCGCCCTGGAGCGGCGGTTCCAGCCGGTCCGGGTGGGCGAGCCTTCCGAGGAGGAGACGGTCCTGATTCTCAAGGGGCTCCGGGACAAGTATGAGGCCCACCACGGCGTGTCGATCCCCGACCCGGCCATCGAGGAGGCGGTTCGCCTCTCCCAGCGGTACATCACGGACCGGTTCCTGCCGGACAAGGCCATCGACCTCATCGACGAGGCCGCCTCCCGGCTGCGGATGCGGGCCTTCAACACCCCCGACTCCCTCAAGGCCCTGGAGGCCTCCCTCGAGGATGTGGTCAGCCGCAAGAAGGACGCCGCCTCCCGGGAGGATTTCGAGACCGCCGCCACCCTGCGCAACGAGGAAGTCCGGCTGTCCGAGGAACTGGCCCGCCAGAAGGAGGCCTGGCAGAACCGCCTGGAGACCCGGTCCTTCTCCCTGACGCCGGACGACATCGCCCACATCGTCTCCCTCTGGTCGGGCATCCCGGTCAAGCGCCTGACCGAGGAGGAGTCGGAGCGGCTGCGGCACCTGGAGGAAGAGTTGCATCGGCGTGTCATCGGCCAGGACGATGCGGTCCGGGCCGTATCCCGGGCCATCCGACGGGGCCGGCTGGGTCTCAAGGATCCCCGGCGCCCCAGCGGCTCGTTTATCTTCCTGGGCACCACCGGCGTCGGCAAGACCGAGCTGGCCAAGGCCCTGGCGGAGGTGCTGTTCGGCGACGAGAGCGCCCTGATCCGGCTGGACATGTCGGAGTACATGGAAAAGTTCGACGTGTCGAAGCTGATCGGGTCCCCGCCGGGCTATGTGGGCTACGAGGAAGGGGGCCAGCTGACCGAGAAGGTCCGGCGGCGCCCCTACTCGGTGGTGCTGTTCGACGAGATCGAGAAGGCCCATCCCGACGTGTTCAACGCCCTGCTCCAGATCATGGAGGACGGGCGGCTGACCGACGGCCAGGGCCGGACCGTGGACTTCCGCAATACCATCGTCATCATGACCTCCAACATCGGCGCCCGCCTCCTGTCCAGTTCGTCCGGCCGACGGATCGGGTTTTCCGTCCCGGTGAAGGGGGACGCCGACAGCGAGGCCGGCATGCCCGCCGACGAGCGGCTCTATGGCGGCAAGACATACGAGGAGGCCCGCACCCTGGTCATGGAGGAAGTGAAGAAGACCTTCAACCCGGAGTTCCTGAACCGGGTGGACGAGATCGTGTTCTTCCAGATGCTGGACCTCTCGGCCATGAAACAGATCGTGTCCCTCCTGCTGCGGCAGCTGGCCGACCGGGTGGCCGCCGGGGGCATCGCCCTGGACGTTACCGAGGAGGCCCGGATGCTGCTGGCCGGTGCCGGCTACGAACCCCTCTTCGGGGCCCGGCCCCTTCGCCGGACCATCCAGCACCTGGTGGAAGACCGCTTGTCGGAGGCCATCCTGGACGGCACTGTCCGGGCCGGGGGGAAGGCCGTGGCCGATGTGGCCGAGGGCACCATCGTGATCCGGCCCGGCGATGGGCCGGGGGAGGCCCCGGCGGCCGCCGGGGATTCCAATCCGGCTCCAATCGAGCCGTGATAGAATCGGGCCGGGGAAGGAGGCCGGAGGGCCATGCGGATCCTGCTGGTGGAGGACGACCCGGACCTGGGCGACGTGGTGGACCGGACCCTGCGCCGGGAAGGCTTCGACACGGCCTGGTGCACCGACGGGAATGACGCCCTGGACCGTCTGGCCGTGGAGGCCTTCGACCTGGCGGTGCTGGACCTGATGCTGCCGGGAACCGACGGCCTGACGATCCTGCGGGAGATCCGGAAGGAATCCCGGATCCCGGTCCTGCTCATGACCGCCCGGGGCGCCCTGGAGGACAAGCTGTCCGGCTTCGGTGCCGGCGCCGACGACTATCTCCCGAAACCCTTCGCCCTGCCGGAACTGCTGGTGCGGATCCGGGCCCTGGAACGCCGGGCCTACGGCTCCGACCGGCAAATCGAGGCCGGGCCGCTTTCCCTTTTTCCGGAACGCAGGGAAGTCCGGGTCGACGGGCAGGCCCTGGCCCTGTCGCCTCGGGAGTATGACCTCCTGGAGATGTTTGTGCTGAACCGGGGCCGCCTGCTGACCCGGGACCAGCTGTTCCGCCGGGTCTGGAGCCTGGATTCCGACGCCGGGCTGCAGATGGTGGATGTGTATGTCCACTACCTTCGCCAGAAACTCGCAGCCCGGACACCGGCCCAGCTGATCGAGACGGTGCGGGGAACAGGATACCGGTTTGCCGCGCTAGATCCCGGCCCGGGAAGAAGGTCCGGCCCATGAGCCCGATCCCCGGTGACCCGGACGTGCAGGATCGCCTGAAGCGTCGGCTGGCCCTGTCCATGGCCCTGGCCCTGGCCGGGTTCCTGGTCCTGTTCCAGGTGGGCGCCGGCCTGTTTCTGTTTCTGTCGGCCTCCTACCGCCTGGACGCGGAAGTCCTGGCCATGACCCGGGCCCTGGAGGACCTCCCCCGGGCCGTGGCCGGGGGACGCCACCTGGTCTTCCTGTCCGGCCGTCCCGAGAACCCGCTCTACCTTCTGTGGGGGCAGGGAACGGGGGATCCGTCCAATTCCGGTGGGCCGGGCTCGCCGAATGCCACCTATGATCCCGCCAGCAACTCCCTGATCCAGACCCGTGATACGAGCCTGGACCGCTGGATCCAGGAAGCCGGCCTGTCCGCGGGTTCCGGCCGCCTGATGGCCCGGCGGAGCCGGCTGTACCTGGTGCGGACCCGGGATGTCGGGCTGCAGGGAGGCGGCAGCGTCCGGATGTCGGTCCTGGAGGACCTGACCGGGTCGGCCTGGATCTGGCTGGGACTGCTGGCCCTGGGGCTGCTGGCCCTGGGCGTCGGGATTCCCCTGGTCCGGCGGGTGGGAGACCGGATGGCCCGGCAGGCCGTGGAACCCCTGCAAATGGCGGTGCTGCGCCAAAGACGCTTTGCCGCGGACGCGTCCCACCAGCTGAAGACGCCCCTGTCGGGCCTTCGGGGCCGGCTGGAGTGGATGCTGTCGGAGGGCGACCTGCCGGACGGGGCCGCCGACGAGGTGTCCAGGGCGCTGGCCACGGCGGACCGGATGGAGCGGCTGCTGGAGCGGATGTCCCGGATTGAGCGGCTGGAAGATGCGGAAACGGCTTTCGTGCCCGTGGACCTGGAAGCCCTCTGGCGGCAGCAGCTCGACCGGCGGCAGGACATGATCCGATCCAGGGGCCTTTCGGCAGACCTGTCCGTCCCAAGGCCCGTCACGATCCCCGGCGATCCCGACTTGCTGGGGGAGATGGCAGGAAACCTCCTGGACAATGCCATCCTTTATTCGAAGCCGGGGGGGACCGTCCGGGTCGAGATCGCAGCCCAGCCCGACGGCCGAGTCGAAATGGCCGTCATCGACCGGGGCATCGGGATCCCGGAATCCGAGCTGCCCCTGCTCTTCACCCGCTTCTATCGGGGCGAGAACGCCCGCCGGCTGGGCCTTCCGGGGTCCGGCCTGGGCCTCTCCATCGCCGACGCCATCGCCCGCCGACATGGGGGCGGCATCCGGGTGACCAGCAAGGAGAACGAGGGAACCGAAGTCCGGGTTCACATGGAATTCCAATCCGGGCGCGCGACAATGAAGACAAAGGCAACCGACACGCGCGCAAGGAGGGATTCCCATGACACGACATAACCGAACGCTTTCCGCCATTCTCCCGGGCCTCCTGGCCCTGGCCCTGCTGGTCACGGCCTGCGGCGGGGGACGCCCGGCCACGACTCCCACGACGAACCCCGACGGGACGACCCCGACCTCCCGGCCGGATATCACGTCCCCGCCCCTGGAAGGCATCCTCCGGATCCCCCTGGTCCCGGACGAGGTCGGACGCAACTCCAGCGTCGTGGTGGCGGGCCCTGACTGGGCGTGCACGATGGATTCGGAATCCGTCCACGGAACCGGCGGCCAACTCTGGTACGCGGCAGTGCTCCGGTTTGTCGACGCGAAGGGGGACCTGGTGCGGACGGTTCGTCCGGTTTGCGGTCCCACCGGGTGGCACCGGATCCTGTGGGTCGAGCTGCCGGACCAGGCCCGGGGCGGCCTGCTGTTCATCTCGGAGGACTGGACCCAATCCGGCTACGGCAGCGACCTTCCCTCCCCGACAGGCGAGACGTTCCAACCCGGGAAGGAGGATTCGATCCTCTACAGCCTGTATGCGGCGGATGGAGAATTCCTGGAAGGCAGTTCCATCGAACGGGAACCGACGACCCATGTAACGGAGGTGGTTCCGGACGAGGCCGGCGGGGTCTTCCTGGTCCTGGGCGACTATGAAGGCGACGGGTCCGTGGTGACCTGCATCCACCTGCACACGAGCGGCCCCCTCCGCCTGACGGTGGGACCGATCCAAACCCTGCCCGAGCCCGCCGGCCTCAGGATCAGCTACTGGTCGCTGAACCTGGTACCCTCCGGAGACGGGTTCTACTGCCTCGCATGGGACGAGGCGACGGAACAGGGCCTTGGCGGTCTCGCCAGCCTGGTCCGGCTGGACGCCGACCTTTCGATCCAGTGGGTCCATCCGCTGTATCCAGCCGAACAGGACGACTCGTACCGGGCGACCAGCTCGGCGCCCTGGGGGCTGACCACGCCGGTCCTGCTGGGACCGGACGGGAACAGGGGCGTATACCTGTCCCTGCCGGAACCCCGGCCGATCCTGTCCGACGACGAGATCAGCCAGTATGACCTGGAGCTGGCCCGGGCCCGGTTCCGGGACGCCGGCACCCGGGTCCTCCGGGTGACGCCGGACGGGACCGAGACGGAACTGGTCCGACTGGAGGGCCCGTACGGGTACGTCGTGTCTTCCCTTGATGCCCTGCCGGACGGAGGGTACTCCCTTGTCGGGTCTCCTGCCATGGACATCGGGTTCCCGGCTCCCTATATTTCCGCCCTCTACCTGATGCCCTACGGCCCCCAGGAATGGCTGCTGCTGGATGCCGATGGACAGGTGACCGGCCGGGAGGAACTCATGCCGGCCAACACCGGAACCCGGTTCCACTTCCGGAGCTGCGACGTGGCCGGCCGGACCCTGGCGGCCTTCCCGACGACCTTCCAGGACTTCGAGGACCCCGGATTCCCCACCCCGGCCGGCTGAGGCCGCCGGCCCTCCGCTTCACAGGCCCCTCCCCGCCATCCTGACGGCTCCCGGCCATTCCATCGGCCGGGAGCCGGCTTCGTCTTACCCATCCTTTACGCAATCCTGACCTCCCCGCAACCTTTTCTTCCGCCGGCGGGCGTATGATAACCTCGTACATAAAGAGTGAGACATGAGCCATCCGAGGATGGGAAAGGGGTATCGAACCATGAAGAACAAGAAGCGTTTCCTGATCGTCCTGTCCAGCCTGCTGCTGGCCGGATCCCTGCTGGCCGGCTGCGGAACGCCCACCGCCGCGCCCACAAACGGGTCCGCCCTCTCCGGCGCCATCGAGATCGACGGCTCCTCCACCGTCTATCCCATTTCCGAAGCCATGGGCGAGGAATTCTCGAAGATCCACTCCGACGTGAAACTCACCATCGGCGTCTCCGGCACCGGCGGCGGATTCAAGCGCTTCGTGGCCGGCGAGACCGACATCTCCAACGCCTCCCGGCCCATCAAGGATTCCGAGAAGGAGACCGCCCAGGCCAACGGCATCGAGTTCGTGGAACTGAACGTCGCCATCGACGGCCTGACCGTCGTGGTCAACCCTGAGAACGACTGGGCCGACGACATGACCGTCGAGCAGCTGAACCTCATCTGGAAGGCCGGCGGCGCGACCAGGTGGTCCGACGTGGATCCTTCCTGGCCGGCGGAACCCATCGTCCTGTACGCTCCCGGCACCGACTCCGGCACCTATGACTACTTCACCGAAGTCGTCCTGGGCGACGACGAGGGACGGA